>NZ_MDEJ01000079.1 GCF_002940065.1 Xanthomonas populi | reverse complement strand
TGATCATGTCTGTCGTTCTCCGCTGGCAGGGCGTCAAGTCAATGATGGCAGATTGCTGGGGTTTTTAGAGGCTCCTTTGACGTGATCGTCCGGTGCGTCGCTCTGAAAGCCGGCCAGTTCGTTGCCGCTTAAGGTAATGCGGCGCATCTGCGGAGTGATCGATTCGCAGCGCAGCACCTGCACGGAGCGCAGGCGCGGGTCGCGGCGGATTTGGGTGTTGGTGTGGGTGGCCATGTTGTGTGGTTCCTGGAGATGCCGCGCAGATGCGCGAATTGGGGGAGAAGCGAGGGATTAACTGGCAAAAATAATGACGGGATGATCTCACCAGACAACCGACCAAGAGCGGCGTTGTTGGTCATCCCTTCTCCCCTCGGGAGCAGGACCTGGCGCACGGTGGCGCCCCCAGCCATCGGTTTCAAGCTGGGCCAGCGCCGGATAGATCGCGCCCGCGCTGGGCGTATACCGCCCTTTGAACAGCGCAGCGATCTGCCGCATCAGCGCATCGCCATGACGCGGCTGTTGCTCGATCAGGGCAAGCAATACCAGGCGCAGATCGCCGTGCCCGAGCGGCCGCGAGCGCCCGGCGCCACCGGGCTCGCGTTCGGGATCGCAGTCCGGATCGGGGTCTGCAAATAGGCCACCAGGCGGAAGATGCGCTTTCATTAGAGCGACGCAGGGCGAAACGATAGATCGACGCTGCGGCGCCCGCAGGCGTTGACGCATGCAAGATCGCTGCGGCCGTGCGCTTGCACCGCCATGACAGCTCGCCCCCCGTTGACCAGTCAGCGCGATGCCGAGCCCTACAAAGCCATGCTGCGCCGCGACTAGACAATGCATGTCTCAATAATTACGATGTAATTACTCCGAAATTACGGGACTGGCCCGATAAGGCAGCCGCATGAGCCGACAGTGGGACACCCAGGCCGAGAGCCGGCGCCAGCGCCTGCAGCGCGCCGCGGCACTGGCGCCACAGGGGCGCGTTGTGGTGGCCAGCGATGTCGTGGCGCTGCTGGAAGCGGTGATCGAGCCCGGCGATCGCGTCTGTCTGGAAGGCAACAACCAGAAGCAGGCTGACTTCCTGGCGCGCTGCCTCACCGACGTGGACCCGGCACGCGTGCACGACCTGCACATGGTGCAATCGGTGTTGTCGCTGCCCGCGCATCTGGATGTGTTCGAACGCGGCATCGCCAAGCGCCTGGATTTTTCCTTCTCCGGCCCGCAGGCCGCACGCCTGGCCGGGCTGGTCAGTGAAGGGCGCATCGAGATCGGCGCCATCCACACCTATCTGGAATTGTTCGGCCGCTACTTCATCGACCTGACCCCGCGCATCGCGCTGGTCACCGCGCAGGCCGCCGACCGTCACGGCAATCTCTACACCGGCCCCAACACCGAAGACACCCCGGTGATCGTAGAGGCCACTGCGTTCAAGAGCGGCATCGTGATTGCGCAGGTCAACGAGATCGTCGATACGCTGCCGCGCGTGGATATCCCGGCCGATTGGGTGGAATTTGTCACGCAGGCGCCCAAGCCCAACCATATCGAACCGCTGTTCACCCGCGACCCGGCGCAGATCTCCGAGATCCAGGTGCTGATGGCGATGATGGCGATCAAGGGCATCTACGCCGAATACGGTGCCAACCGGCTCAATCACGGCATCGGTTTCGACACCGCCGCGATCGAATTGTGGTTGCCCACCTACGCCGCATCACTCGGGCTGAAGGGCAAGATCTGCCGGCATTGGGCGCTCAATCCGCATCCTGCGTTGATACCGGCAATCGAATCGGGCTTCGTGCACTCGGTGCATGCGTTCGGCTCGGAACTGGGCATGGAGCAATACATCGCCGCGCGCCCGGACATCTTTTTTACCGGTGCCGACGGCAGCATGCGCTCCAATCGCGCGCTGTCGCAGACCGCCGGTTTGTACGCCTGCGACATGTTTATCGGCTCCACCTTGCAGATCGATCTGCAGGGCAATAGTTCCACCGCCACGCGCGAGCGCATCGCCGGGTTCGGCGGCGCGCCCAATATGGGCTCGGATGCGCGCGGTCGTCGGCATGCCAGCGACGCCTGGCTCAAGGCCGGGCGCGAAGCGGCGCGTCCAGGCGAGATGCCACGTGGACGCAAGTTGGTGGTGCAGATGGTGGAAACCTTCCGCGAGCATATGGCACCGGCCTTCGTCGACAAATTGGATGCCTGGGAACTGGCCGAGCGCGCCAACATGCCCTTGCCGCCAGTGATGATCTACGGCGACGACGTCAGTCATGTGCTGACCGAAGAAGGCATCGCCAACCTGCTGTTATGCCGCACGCCGGAAGAACGCGAGCAGGCGATTCGCGGCGTGTCCGGCTACACCGCAGTCGGCTTGGGCCGCGACAAGCGCGCGGTCGAAAACCTGCGCGATCGCGGCGTCGTCAAGCGGCCGGAAGAGCTGGGGATTGGCCCGCGCGACGCCACGCGCGACCTGCTCGCCGCGCGCACGGTCAAGGATCTGGTGCGCTGGTCCGGTGGGTTGTACGACCCACCGAAACGTTTTCGCAATTGGTAGGGGCACAGCATGGGAACCCTGCGGTATCGCTTCGACGGTCAGCACGGCGCACGCGCCGGACTGGAACATGCGCTGGTCGGCGTGGTCGCCTCCGGCAATCTGGAAGTGCTGGTCGAGCGCGTGCCGCTCGACGGCGCGATGGAGATCGAGATCCTCACCGCCGCATGCGGTTTCGGCACGATCTGGCAAGCGGTGCTGGACGATTTTGCCGCGCGCCATCCACTGCGCGATGTGCGCATCAGCATCAACGATGTCGGCGCCACGCCGGCGGTGGTGCGTTTGCGATTGGAGCAGGCGATGGATGTGCTGCAGGGAGCCGACGCATGAGCCGCCATCCAGCACACACCAGTCATCCCGTAGGAGCGCGCCCGAGCGCGACGCGCTGTCTCGGTAACGCCCCAATCGCGCCCAGGTGGGCTCCTGCACAAGCCAAGGGAACCCGCACATGAGCACCACCGTCCCCATGACCGAGCGCAGCTATTACGAAGCCGATGCACGCGAACGGATTGATGGCTTATTGGATCCCGGCAGCTTCCACGAGTTCGTCGGTCCACGCCGTCGTTTGATCAGCCCGCACCTGGCCCAGCTCGACACGCCCGGCGCTTTCGATGACGGCATCGTGGTCGGCGAAGGCACGCTGCGCGGTCGCAACGTGTTGATCGCCGCCCAGCAAGGCGCCTTTATGGGCGGTGGCGTCGGCGAGGTGCACGGCGCCAAGCTCACCGGCCTGCTTGAACGCGCCGTAGCCACGCAGCCGAACGCGGTGTTGCTGTTGCTCGACACCGGCGGCGTGCGCCTGCACGAAGCCAATGCCGGCTTGATCGCCATCTCTGAAATCATGCGCGCAACCTTGACCACACGCGCTGCCGGTGTGCCGGTGCTGGCCTTGATCGGCAGCGGCAACGGTGCCTTCGGCGGTATGGGCATCGTGGCACGCTGCTGCAGCGCGGTGATCATGTCCGAAGAAGGTCGCCTGTCGTTGTCCGGCCCGGACGTGATCGAAACCGTGCGCGGCGTGGAAGAGTTCGATGCCCGCGACCGTGCCCTGGTCTGGCGCGTCACCGGCGGCAAGCACCGCTATCTGCTTGGCGAAGCGCAGAGGTTGGTGGCCGACCGCATCGCTGCGTTTGCCGGTGCCGCCGCACAGGCGCTCGACACCCTTGCCGAGCCAGAAGGCGATGCCGCATTGCAGGCGCTTGAACTGGCGCATCAGCAATTATCCAAGCGCATCGACGCGTACGGCGATTGCCGCGATGGTCTGGAGATCTGGCAGCGCCAAGGAATCGTCGATGCGCAGCGCTTGCCATTGCTGGAGACGGAGGCCTTCATTGCCGCCACCGCCGACCGGAGCCTTCCATGAAACTGAGCCAACTGCTCGATCAACTGTTTCCGCTCGGTCACGCCATCGCACGCAACGACGATGTACTCACCGGCAGTGCGACGACCGCTGCCGGCGAGGTCACTGTGATCGGTACTGCCAACAAGCTGGAAGTCGGCGTGGACCACGCATTGGCGCTGGCTGCGACAGTCTTGGCGAGTACGCGTGCACATCCGCAACGCCCCATCGTGATGTTGGCCGACACCGCCGGGCAACGGCTCGCACGTCGCGACGAAGTGCTTGGCATCAACGGCTATTTCGCGCATCTGGAACGCGCGTTGGATCTTGCACGTACGCGCGGTGCACGCCTGGTCACGCTGGTGTATGGCGAATCGGTCAGCGGCGGATTTCTGTCGTTCGGCTTGATGGCCGATCATATCCATGCGCTGTCAGATGCGCAGATCCGGGTGATGGATCTGCGTGCGATGGCGCGCGTGACCAGGCAATCGGTAGACACCTTGCAGGCGCTGAGCAAGAGCTCGCCGGTGTTCGCGCCGGGCGTGGAAAACTACGTGCGCATGGGCGCGGTGGAATCGCTGTGGGACGGCGATCTGGCACTGGCGCTGCTCGATGCCTTGGCCACGTCCAGCGAAGGCGACCAACGTCGTGCACGCGGCGCACAGCGTGGCGGCCGTCCGCTGGCGCACGATGTTGCCGCCGCCGTGGCAGCAGGCGAGTCCTGAGCATGCCCGGCCGCCACGTACTGGTGTGGTTGCACCCCGACGCGCGCTGGCAAGCGTTGACGCCGGGTGCGCAACTGCGGCTGCAGCACTGGTTTGCGTCGGGTTTGCCGGCAGTAGTCGCGCGCGGGGACGGTAGCCAAGCACCTGGCACAGTGCGGCTCGGCGTGCCGCTGCCGCCGAGCGAAGGCAAACAACGTCTTGCGCTGACGGCTGGTGTGGTCGATATCGCGCGCAGCACCGCACCGCTGCCGTTGGACGCAGTGATTGCACACGCGCCCACCGATACGCAGCCAGCGTTGCAGGCTCTACTGATGCAAACGCTGGCCAATGCGTTGCAGCCACGGATATTCGGCAGCTTTGCATGGCAGGCACTCACCGGGCTTGTGTATGTGCACGCGCACTCGGATCTGGATCTGTTGTGGTCCGTCGACACGCCCGAACAAGCGCATGCGGTGGTGACGCTGCTGCAACGCTGGGAACAGCACAATGGCCTGCGCGCGGATGGCGAATTATTGCTAGCCGACGGCGACACCGCAGTGAACTGGCGCGAATACGCCGGTAGCGCGCAGCAGGTCTTGGTGAAGTCCAATCACGGCTGCCGGCTATTGCCGCGTGCTGCGCTGTTTCCGGTATGCAGCGCGGCATGAGTGCGCTGGCGAACCGTGTTGCTGATACCAAGGACGCATATGGGCGCGGCGATGTCGCCGATCGGCAGGCCATCGCGCCGTCATCAGATGTTGCAGTGTGCCTGGTATCAGTCAATAGAGCATCGACGGCAGCCCGATCAGCACCGCACGATGCAGCATCAAGCCTTGCACTGCGGTTGATGTCTGCAAGCAGCGAATCGGCCGTGGCGCACTGCGCGCGGTATGACGCACGTACGCACGGTGATGTTGGAAAGCGTGCATCGCGACACGATGTGTTGCGTCTCGACAGCGGCACGGCAAGTGCGCTGGCGCACCGACTCGGGCGCTTTGCAGTGGGCGCCTTGCACGCAGAGCTGGCCTGCGCACCAAAGCCCGGCTTGGTCACACCGTTCGATACCGGCAGCCACACCGATATGGACGCTTCCACCTTCCTGCGCAGTCTGTTTGCGTTACGCGGCTACTTTGTCGCCATTGCGCAAGCCGGCATCGACAACGCGCCGTTCGCACGCCTGCGCCAGCTCGGTATCGATGCTGAAGCGACGATGCTGCGCGCCACCGGCGGTATCAACACCCATCGCGGTGCGATTTTCAGCCTCGGCTTGCTCACTGCGCAGGCGGCGCGCTTGCGTGTCGCGCATGGGCGCGGCTCCACTGGCGAAGCGGTCTGCAACGCGGTGCAGGTGTGGCGCGCGGCATTACAGGCCGCGCCGTTGAACCCGCACAGCAACAGCCAGCGTGTACGTGCACAGTACCGCATCAGCGGTGTGCGCGAGCAGGCCGCAGCGGGCTATCCATTGCTGCGCGAGATCGCGCTGCCGTGCTTACGCACGGCATTGAACAGCGGCGCCACGCGCGAGGCGGCAGTGGCGCAGACGCTGATGCAGTTGGTCAGCGAGGTGGACGATCTCAATCTATTGCATCGTGGCGGGTATGAGGGCCTGGTCTACGCAAAAGCGCAGGCGCGCATATTTCTCGCCGATGGCGGCATCGCGCAGCCGCAATGGCGCGATCAGCTGAACTCCATCGGCAAGCAATTCGTTGCACGTCGTCTGAGCCCAGGGGGCAGCGCCGATCTGCTGGCCTGCGCCTGGTTTCTGCACCTGCAGGAAAGTGCATGACGCTCGCCGTGCTCTGCCCAGGCCAGGGTGGTCAGCACGCCGCGATGTTCGCGCGCGTTGTCGATGCGCCTGCTGCGGCCGGCGTGCTCGCTGCCGCGAGCAAGCTGCTTGGCAACTCCGTGCAAACGCTTGCCGCAGACCCAAGCCGTTACACCAATGCCATTGCACAACCGCTGGTGTGCGCCGGCACGTTGGCGCAATGGCAGGTGCTGCAGACGCAACTGCCCACGCCGTTGCTGGTACTGGGCTACAGCGTTGGCGAGCTCGCTGCGCATGCCGTCGCCGGCAGCATGGACAGCGCCACCTGCCTGCAACTGGCCGCCACCCGCGCACGCCTGATGGACGCGGCCAGCCCGGACAATGCCGGGTTGATGGCGGTGGTCGGCCTGCCACTGCGCGCACTCGAAACGCTATGCCAGACCCATGGCGCGGCACTTGCCATCGTCAACGGCGGCGATCATACCGTGCTCGGCGGTCCACACGCTGCGTTGAAAGCACTCGGCGACGCTGCACAGACGCAAGGCGCGCGTATCACGCTGCTGCCGGTGAGCGTACCGGCGCATACGCCATGGTTACGCGCGGCTGCCGGTGCATTCGCTATCGAATTGAGCAACGCGGCCGTGCATGCGCCCAGGCTGCGCGTGCTCGCCGGCATCGATGCACGTGCCGTCACCACGCAGGCATTGGCGGTCGACACGCTGGCCGCACAGATCGCACAGACCGTGCGCTGGCATGACGTGCTGGTGCAGGCCGCAGAACGCGGCGCACGCGTGTTTCTCGAACTGGGGCCAGGCAGCGCATTGGCGCGCATGGCGCGTGCGGTATTGCCGGGCTGCGAAGAGCGGTCGGTGGACGAATTCCACGGCACCCAAGGTGTTGTCGCGTGGGTCAACGCTGCGTGCGAGCGCGCGGCATGACGATCGAGCAGGTGGTGCACACGGCGTGACCCTTGGATGGCGGGTGGCCATCCGTGCTGTACGCGTATCAGGTGTCTGGGAGGGCGCATGACCCAGCAAATTGCAACGATTCTTGGCTTGGTGATACTGTTCATCGTCGCCACCGCATTGCCCATCAACATGGGGGCGGTGGCCTTCGCGCTGGCCTTCATCATCGGCGGCGTCTGGGTGGGGCTGGACGGCAAGCAGATACTGGCCGGCTTTCCGGGCGACCTGTTCCTCACCCTGGTCGGCATCACCTATCTGTTCGCCATTGCGCAAAAGAACGGCACCATCGATCTGCTGGTGCATTGGGCGGTGCGCGCGGTGCGTGGGCGCATTGTGGCGATCCCGTGGGTGATGTTCGTCATTACCGGGTTGCTGACTGCATTCGGTGCGCTCGGGCCGGCGGCGGTGGCCATCATCGGCCCGGTGGCGCTGCGTTTTGCCAAGCAGTACCGCATCAATCCGTTGATGATGGGCCTGCTGGTGATTCATGGCGCGCAGGGCGGCGGGTTTTCGCCGATCAGCGTGTATGGCGGCATCACCAACAAGGTGGTCGAAAAGGCCGGGCTGCAGGTCACCGAGATGGCGGTGTTTCTGACCAGTCTTGGCTTCAATCTGATGATGGCGATCATCTGCTTCTGCGTATTCGGCGGACTCAAATTGATGCGTCGGCAAGAGGTCTCGTTGGCCGATGCGCAGTACGTGCCGGTGGCCGACGATCAGGCCTCCAAGCGCCCGTTTGCGATCGAAGGACATGGCGCGTTGGTTGCGGCTGGTGGCGGCACCTTGTCGACCAATCCGCTCGCGCTGGAGGCTGTCGCCATCACCGGCGATCGCGTGATTACGCTGGCAGGTCTGCTCGGTTTGGGCATCGCCGCCTTGGTCTACAACCTTAATGTCGGTCTGGTGTCGATCACTGTCGCCGTCGTCCTCGCAGTGCTCTGGCCAAACGCGCAGAAAGGTGCGGTGGATGGCATCAGCTGGTCCACGGTGTTGTTGATCAGCGGTGTGGTCACCTACGTGGCAGTGCTGGAAAAAGCCGGCGCGGTGGACTATATCGGAACCGGCGTGTCGCACATCGGCATGCCGTTGCTGGGCGCGCTGCTGGTCTGTTATGTCGGCGGCATCGTGTCAGCGTTCGCCTCCTCGGCGGCGGTGCTCGGCGCCACCATTCCGCTCGCGGTGCCGTTCCTGATGCAGGGCCAGTTAGGCGCGGCCGGGGTGATCTGCGCACTCGCCGTCTCCTCCACCATCGTCGATGTCAGCCCGTTTTCCACCAACGGCGCATTGGTGGTGGCCTCGGCCGCCAAAGAGGAGCGCGACGCGCTGTTCCGCCGTTTCCTGGTCTACAGCGGGCTGGTGGTGTTGTTGGGGCCACTGACGGCGTGGCTGCTGTTGGTGGTGCCGGGCTGGCTGTGAGCTGGCCCGCTTTCGGCAGGGTCGGGGGGCGCCCCAGTAGAATGGACGCCCACGCTCCACTGCCGACGATCTGCCTGCCATGACCCTCGCCCCTGATTCGCGCACCGCCAAAAAGCGCGTACCGCTGTACGAGGAAGTGGCCGAGCGCCTGCGCCAGAAGATCTACGACTACGCATTGCCGCCAGGCGAGTGGATCGACGAGCCGGCGCTTGCCCAAGAACTCGGCATCAGCCGCACCCCCTTGCGCGAAAGCCTCAAACTGCTCGCCGCCGAAGGTCTGGTGCAACTGGACGCCGGTCGCGGTAGCCGGGTCACGCGGCTGACGCTGGAAGACCTCAACCAGCTGTTCCCAGTGATGGCCATGCTCGAAGGCCGCTGCGCGCACGATGCGGTCAAGCGCATCGATGCGGCCGGCGTGCAGCGCCTGGAAGAACTCCACGCGGCGATGGAAGCCGCAGCCACAGCCGGCGATCTGGCCGAGTATTACCGCAACAATTATCGGATCCACGAAACCGTGCAGCAGTACGCCGGCAATCCGTGGTTGATCCGGGTCACCCACGATCTGCACCGCATCCTCAAGATGCATCGCGGCCGTCAGCTGTTGACGCCGGGGCACATGGCGCAGTCGTTGGCCGAGCAGCGCGCATTGATGGAGTGCGTGCGGCGCGGCGATGCGGAAGGGGCGGAGCGCACGATGCATGGGCATCTAGTGAGTCAGGGGCAGGCGTTGGCGGCGTATGTGGCGGCGGGCGGGGCGTTGAATGTGCCGGCGCCGTTGCCGCGCGTGGGTGGGGTGTAGGTGTCCAATGGGCGAGCTGCCTGATCCTTCTCCCGCCGGGAGAAGGTGCCCGAAGGGCGGATGAGGGTACGTTTGCACGTAGCCGTGAGAAGGTCTTGCTCTTGACTCTTGCCAATCCCGAATCCCGGCCATTGAAAAACTGGGCTACTGCACCTCCAAGGCAAGCAAGTCGTCCACCCGTTCGATCAACTGCGTCTCAGCCAACCCGGCAAACACGTCCGGGTGCGCATACCCCCACGCAACTGCAGCAAACGGCAATTCCAATACTTGCGCAGCTTCCCAGTCGGCAACCTGGTCGCCCACATACACCGCCTGCGTTGCGCTATAGCCGGTAGCACGCAGCACACGACCCAAGGCGCGCTGCTTGCCCAGCAACTGCGCGCCACCTTCGATCACCGTGAACTTTGCACTCAACTCCGCACCCAATGCGCGGCGCACATTCTCCATCGAGTTGGACGACACCACCGCCAGGCGTGTGCCGCTGGCATGCAGCGTCTCCAATACTTCGACAATCCCGGCAAACAGCGCCATCGGCGGTGCGGCGCGCATCAGCCGGATAAAGTCGGCGGCCACTAGCGGCACGCGCCAGGCACGCAGCCCGGAGGCTTTCAACAGCTCCCGCGTACTCAGCCGGCGAGCATCCTCCACTTCGTGCGCTTGTGCCGCACGGAAACCGTGCCGCGCGGCCAGCACGCGCTGCGTGCTCAAAAAGAAACCGAACGAGTCGGCCAGGGTGCCGTCGAAATCGAAGATGATCAGTGCAGGCATTGCAACGCAAGTATCAGGGCGTCACAGCCTACCCAATGCCGCTGACGTGCCATACGCAAACACGTCCCTGCATGTGCGCGCAGGCGATGAAACTTAGAGCGGCTAACAAAACTACTGCGCGGTCGCCAGGCGGGCGCGGTCGGTGCTCGGAATCGCCATGTACCGCTCGTACACTGCGGTTCTGAGCGCGCCGCCCGCCCTCACCTGACGACCGCTCGCTACGTTGTGTTAGCCGCTCTCAGGCTTTGGCGAAGTGCGGCAGGATCGGGTTGTCGCCGTCGGCGTGCTGTTCGATGACCTTGCGCTGCATCGCGGCCAGGTACGCATCCAGTTCTTCGGTGGACGCGAACACATCGCTCAGCGGCACCGCCTTGACCATGTCGAACACCTTGCGGATCTGCGGCTGCGGATTGGTCACCAGTACCTTGCCCTGGCGCGTTGCCAGGGTCTTGCGCGCCTTGAAGATAACGCGGATGCCGGCGCTGGAAATGTATTCCAGTGCGGTCAGGTCCAGCACCAGGGTGGCGATGGTGGTGCCCAGCAGAGGCGACAGCGCCGCTTCCAGATCCTGATAGGTATGCGTGTCCAGGCGCCCGGTGAGGATGACGCGTTGACGGGTGTCTTGCGCCGGGTCGATGTGGATGGCGAGCGTGGTCATGACAGGGTCTCGGGGGACAGGGGCATATGGGTGGAGCAGGGTGACGCGCACGATGTTGTATGCGCCATCGCGGCGGTAGACGATGTGATCGGCGAATTGATTGACCAGAAACAGGCCCAGGCCGCCAATCGCGCGCGTATCCAGATCGGCGTCCAGATCGGGGGCGGGCACGGCGCAAGGATCGAAGGCGTCGCCAGGGTCGCGCAACTCCAGCACCAGGGCCTGCGCGTCCACCTGCAACTGCACACGCAGCGGTTGTTCGTCGCATTGACCGTGCAGCAGCGCGTTGCAGCCAAGCTCTTCCACGATCAGCCGCACCTGGCCGATGCGCTCGGGAGGCAGGCCTTCACGCAGCAGCGAGTCTTCCAGCGCGTCGCTGACATAGGCCAGGTCGTCCAGCGACGGAGCGATGGCCAGCTCGAGCATCATGATGTGGTTGCCTCCCCGGCGGCCTTCCGCTCAGCATGCTCCTGGCGCAGCCGGATCGCCAGCAGCGTGATGTCGTCGTAAGCATCGGCCTGGCCGGTGAAGCCGGCGATATCGGCAATCACCGCGTTGCACTGCGCTGCCGCACTGCGGCGCGGGTGCAGCGCCGCCAGCAGCCGCTCCGGCCCGTAGCTGGCGCCGTGTTCATCCATCGCCTCGGTCACGCCATCCGTATAACCCAGCAGGGTCTGCCCGGCGCTCATGCGGCCCTGCAGCACCGGGTAGGCCAGCTGCGGCTCGATCCCCAGCGGCGCACCGGTGTCCAGCGGCAACGGCCGCACCGTGCCGTCCAGATCGATCAACAGCGGTGGCTCGTGCCCGGCGCTGGCCAGCCAGTACTCGCCGCTCACCACATTGATCACCCCGCACAGCACAGTGGCGAACATGCACGGCTCGTTGTTCTCGGCCAGCCGCGTGGAGGCGGCGATCAGAATGGCGTCCGGGCGCGTGTGCCGGCGCGCGGCGATTTCCAGCACGCTCACCGCGCGCGCCATGAACAAGGCGGCCGGCACGCCCTTGTCGGACACATCGCCAACCACAAACCACAACGGCCCCGGCTCGGTCTCGATGAAGTGGTAGAAATCGCCGCCCACCGCCTTGGCCGGTTCCAGCCATGCGCAGGTTTCCAGATGCGAGGTGGCGCGATCGAAGGTACGCCCGGACGGCAGCATGGCCTGCTGAATCTCGCGCGCAATCTGCAGCTCGCTGTGCATGCGCTCGCGCGCAGCGGTCATCTCGCCGATCTGCGCGATGTGGTCGCGGATCGCATCGCGTGCGCTGTCGAACGCACGCGCCATCACGCCCACTTCGTCATCGCGTTCGATATGCCGCAGCGGGTATTCGAATTCGCCGCGTCGGAAGTGGTCGGCGGTATCGGTCAATTCCTCGATCGGCCGCGTCAAGCTGCGCGTGATCCGCCCCATCAGCCACCACCACACCGCCGCACCCAGCAGCGCTGCCAGCGCCACCCACACCGCCAGCCAGTTCAGGCCGGCCAGCACGTAGTGTTCCGATGCGGACAGCACGAAGGTCCAGCCACTGCGTCCCACTGCCGCGCTGTCGGTCAGAAAGCGCTCGCCATCGGGGGCGGTGTGCGAAAACGAGATCGGCTGGCCCGTCGCCACTGCGCGCTGCAGCGGCGCAAGATCCGGGCGCGCACGCGCCACGTAGGCATCGAGCGTGTCATGCAGATTGAGCGCAGGATCGGGGCTGAACACCAGCATGCCTTCCGGCGACAAGAGCATCGGCTGCAGACCGATGTCGCGCGGTAACTGGTCGATGATCTCGCGCAGATGTTGCAGCGGCAGATCCACGCTCACCATGCCCACCGGCGCCGCATCCACCGCATCGCCCGGCCGACGCAGCGGCAGGTTGTAACTGGTGTACAGCTCGCCGCCTTTGCTGTTGACGTACGGCTCCGACCACCATGCACGCCCTTCGCGTTGGGTGCGCAAATACCACGGCATCGCACGGTAGTCGTAGCCCAGTTCCTGTACCGATTTTTCCAGCGTGCGCGTGCCGTTGCGCTGCACGTACCAGACAAAAACCGGTATCGCGGGCTTTTTGCGTACGCGGTTCGATGATCAGACGCGCCGCGCCGATATTCGGGTCGCCACTGAGCGTGGCCAGCAACAAGGCCCTCAGATTGAACGGCTGCAGCCCCACCGCACCGCTGCTGGCCGCCAGCGTGCGGCCGCTCACCTGCACCGAATCCAGCATTGCCGCCAGGCTGCGCGCGGTCTGCTCGGTCAACCCATCTACTTCGGTGCGCGCCGCCTCCACCAACTCGGCGCGCGCACCCAGATAAAACACCGTGCCCAATACGGCCAGCAACACCACCAGCACCGCCGTGGCGGCCAGCAACACCCGCATGCGCAGGCTGCGCCGCCAGTGCACGCGCCGGGTGATAGCTATGCTGTCGGCTGGCGATATGAGATCAGTGGCGATGACGTGCCATCCCTAGCGGCGGATGAACCCGATCATGGCAGTTTTCCAGCCGCCGGCAACCGCCTTACGGTGACCTCATCCTCAGCTGGCGTAAATTGACCAAAACGGGTCAAGCGAACGTCCCTGATCGCCATGGAGGCCGGCCTTGCGCCTGATTCTCACACCGAGCCTGCTGGCCCTTTTGCTGACGGCCCGTAGCGCCCCGGAGATCAGCATGACCCACACCCAATCCCCGCAACCCAGGCCGCCGCAGCAGCCGACGTGGAGGCCGGTGGCCGCGGCCTTGCCACGTTGAACCCCAGCCCGCGCCGTGCGTTCGAAGTCACGCGCACCTTGAAAGATGCGCATGATGCCTTCGGCATGGTGCACGGTGCCGCGCAGTACGACGTCGCCAACGAAGCCGGATGCGGCAAGATCCAGCCCGAAACCGGCATCGCCGGGCGCATCACCAGCCAGGAAGACTTCGCGCTGAAGAAGGTGTCCTACACCGAGTACCGCGGCACCGTTTATCTGGATCTGATGCAGGACTGAAGACGATCTATCGCCGCGAAGGCAGTGGCGAGATCGTGGTTGCGCATCGGGGCACCGAAGGCGCGGCCAAGGACATTCTCACCGACGCGGCGATGGTCGCCTCGCGGACAAATCCGCAGGCAGCCGATGCGCTGGCGCTGGCCAAAAACGCATTGGGCTACGCAAAGGAACTCGGCAAGGCAAGAGGGGCGCACCCCCGATGTCACCGTCACCGGCCCCTCCCTCGGCGGTGCGCTCGCACAGCTCTGCGCGCACCCCGACGGCTTCAAGGGCGAAACCTTCAACTCGTGCGGTGCAGCCAGCCTGAGCTACCGTATTCCGGAAGGCGGCAACAGCGTGGTCAACCACGGCATCGCGTCCGGTCCGGTGAGCGCGGCATCGCCGCATTTCGGCCAGGTGCGCAGCTACGTCAAGCCGGATGAGATCACCACGTTGAGTGGCGTCGGCTACAGCGACAGCAAGGCCAACTTCCTGATCCCGCTGCGCTGATGTCCTGCTGCACCCGCACCACGATGCTCTGGCGAAAATTGTGCCATTGCGCTATCTCACCGCTTTTTGCGCCTCGAGATATGCCGCAATCACGCCGCACCTATAGCGAGCGCGACCGCGTTGCATCGCCGTGTTTGAATCGCCACCGTTTTGCAGCGTGTGTGGCCGTCGCAAGCATCACCCGCATCACCACACAACACGCATCGGGATTCAGGGGGTCAGGCAAGGCGCCGCGTGGCGCGACATCCATCGATCAAGGGAAAGGGTGTCATGAGCGGTTTTTGTACGCGTGACAGCCGCTTGCTGCTGGTGCTGCTGCTGGGTTTTATCAGCGCCGACCCAGGCGCGCAAGGCATCGCCAAGGGCGCCGATGTCAGCTGGCGCAATCAGCAGGCGGCGCATAATCCGCCGCAGGTGTTTCGCGATGCATCGGGCAACCCCACCGACTTCATCAAACTGTTCAAGCACGTTGGCGGTAACGCCATCGGTCTGCGCGTATGGGTCAATCGGTCTGTCGCACTACCCGCCGGTCGGTAGCTGGCAGGATTACAACAACCGTCCGGACACCAACATGCGCGACATGATCTCCCGCTACGGCAGCGACGTGGTGGTAGCCGAGGTCGGCATGCCCTGGCAGCAGGCCGCCGCCACCCGGGCCATGCTCACCAAACCTGCTCACCCGCAGCAACGCCATCGGCTCGCGCGTGCTTGGCATCTTTTGCTGTGAACCCAACGCCTCCCCAGGCTGGCAGGGCTGCATCATGGGCGCGGTCAACAACAACGGCCAGCTGACCGAAGCGCTGCAGGCGTTCTGATTGGGGGTGTTGGTCCGCTCACTCGTCCGCTGCCCCGCACCCTACTGGCGCGCGGATAAAGCCCCTCTGCCGCCGGGAGCGGGGTTGAGGTGAGAGTACGGGGCCAAGCCCGGGTGGTGTTCCGATTGCACAAGGCTTCGCTCGCACCCTCATCCGCCCCTGCGGGCACCTTCTCCCACAGGGAGAAGGCAACGCGCATCCGCCGTCCTCCTGGCTTCCTCATCCTGTGGTCGTACGCCAGCCGCGCTCGCCAAGTGGCGTCAGCTCCCCATCAATGCAGCCAGTCGATTCAATTGCCGCCCCACCTCGCAGCGTGTGCGCCCCCGGCTCGCGTTAACTAAGCGCTCCGCACCACCTCAAACCCTCACCAAACCCACCGCAACAACACCCCCACGCATAACACCATCCCATTCCATACGCACCCGTAGCGAGAAATGCCAACAGGTGCGTGCGGTACACTTTGCGGTTCACGAATTCACGATGTCGACACACCCGCGGGGTGTGTCCCCCCGGGAGCGCTAATGAACTGGTTGAACGAAGTGCTGCACAACGATCCGAACCCGCTTGAGACCCAGGAGTGGCTCGAATCGATCAAGGCCGTCATCGATGTACAAGGCCCTGAGCGCGCCCATCAGCTGCTGGAAGGCATGGTCGAACAGACCCGCCGCGCCGGCGCTTACCTGCCGTTCTCGCCCACCACCGAGTACGTCAACACCATCGCACCGGCCAACGAGGCCAAGAACCCCGGCGACTCCGCGCTGGAGTGGAAGATCCGCTCGATCATCCGCTGGAATGCCATGGCCACTGTCGTGCGGGCCAACCGCAAGCCGGGCGACCTGGGTGGCCACATCGCCTCGTTCGCCTCCAGCGCCACGCTGTACGACGTGGGCTTCAACCACTTCTGGCGTGCGCCCTCGGACACCCACCCGGGCGATTTACTGTTCGTCCAGGGCCACAGCGCCCCAGGCATCTACGCCCGCGCCTTCCTCGAAGGCCGCATCAGCCAGGCCCAACTGGAAAACTTCCGCATGGAAGTGGACGGCCAGGGCATCTCGTCCTACCCGCACCCGTGGCTGATGCCCGAGTTCTGGCAGACCCCCACCGTCTCGATGGGCCTGGGCCCGCTGGCCGCCATCTACCAGGCGCAGTTCATGCGCTACCTGGAAAACCGCGGCCTGATCGACAAGTCCGACCGCAAGGTGTGGTGCTTCATCGGCGACGGCGAGAGCGACGAGCCAGAAACCCTCGGCGCCATCGCCCTGGCCGGCCGCGAAGGGCTGGACAACCTCATCTTCGTGGTCAACTGCAACCTGCAGCGCCTGGACGGCCCGGTGCGCGGCAACGGCAAGATCATCCAGGAACTGGAAGGCGTGTTCCGTGGCGGCGGCTGGAACGTCATCAAGCTGCTCTGGGGTGGCTACTGGGACGCCCTGCTGGCCAAGGACACCAACGGTGTACTGACCAAGCTGATGATGGAAACCGTCGACGGCGAATACCAGAACTGCAAGGCCTTCGGCGGCGCCTACACGCGCGCCAACTTCTTCGGCAAGTATCCGGAGACCGCGGCCATGGTCGCTGGCCTGTCCGACGACGACATCTGGCGCCTCAACCGTGGCGGCCACGACCCGCACAAGGTGTACGCCGCCTACCACCAGGCCGTGAACACCACCGGCATGCCCACCGTGATCCTGGCCAAGACGGTCAAAGGCTACGGCATGGGCTCGGCCGGTGAGGCGCTCAACCCCACTCACCAGACCAAGAAGCTGGACGACGCGGCGGTCAAGCACTTCCGCGACCGCTTCAACATCCCGGTCACCGACGCGCAGCTGGAAGACGGCCAGGTGCCGTTCTACCACCCCGGCGAAGATTCCCCGGAAGTGCAGTACCTCAAGGAACGCCGCAACGTGCTGGGCGGCTTCCTGCCGGCGCGCCGTCCCAAGGCCAGCAAGTCGTTCGTGGCGCCCACGCTCGACAAGTTCGAGCGCCTGCTCAAGGACAGCGGCGAGCGCAGCTACTCCACCACCATGTCGTTCGTGCAGAGCCTCAACATCGCCCTGCGCGACAAGGAGCTGGGCCCGCGCATCGTGCCGATCGTGGCCGATGAGGCGCGCACCTTCGGCATGGAAGGCATGTTCCGCCAGATCGGCATCTATGCCCCGTTCGGCCAGAAGTACAAGCCGGTCGATGCCGACCAGCTGATGTACTACCGCGAGGACCAGACCGGCCAGGTGCTGCAGCAGGGCATCAGCGAGCCGGGCGCCATCGCCTCGTGGATGGCCGCCGGCACCAGCTACTCGGTGTCCGACGTGCCGATGCTGCCGTTCTACATCTACTACTCCATGTTCGGCTTCCAGCGCGTGGGCGACATCGCCTGGCAGGCAGCGGACATGCGCACGCGTGGCTTCCTGCTCGGCGGCACCGCCGGCCGCACCACGCTCAACGGCGAGGGCCTGCAGCACGAAGACGGCTTCAGCCAGGTCATTGCCGGCTCCATCCCCAACGTGCGTAGCTATGACCCGACCTTCGGCTTCGAAGTCACCGTCATCATGCAGCACGGCATGAAGGCGATGATGGAAGACCAGATCGACGAGTACTACTACATCACCCTGATGAACGAGAACTACGCCCACCCCGGCATGCCGGACGGCGCAGCCGAGGGCATCATCAAGGGCATGTACCTGCTCAAGGACGCCGGCAAGCCCAGGAAGGGCGAACTGCGCGTGCAGCTGCTGGGCAGCGGCACCATCCTGCGCGAGGCCATTGCCGCGGCCGAGCTGCTGGACAAGGACTTCGGCGTCACCGCCGACATCTGGTCCTGCCCCAGCTTCAACGAAGTACGCCGCGACGGCTTCGCCGCCGAGCGCTGGAACCGCCTGCACCCGGAGGCCGAACAGCGCAAGCCCTACGTCACCCAGCTGCTGGAAGGCCGCCAGGGCCCGGCGATCGCCGCCACCGACTACGTGCGCGCCTTCGCCGACCAGATCCGCGCCTTCGTCCCGATGACCTACACCGTGCTCGGCACGGATGGGTTCGGTCGCTCGGACACGCGTGCGAATCTGCGCCGGTTCTTCGAGGTGGATCGTTACTACATCGCGCATGCGGCGATTGCCGCGCTGGCGAAGGATGGCAAGATGACCGGCAAGGATGTTGCCCGGGCGATCAAGCAGTACAAGATTGATCCTGAGAAGGCGAATCCGGTTGGGGTTTGATTTATTGTTACATCTGTGGACAAGGGGCGGCCGCAAGGCCGCCTTTTACTTTGCTAGGATGAATGTGCCTACTTGGCAAGCAGGCACCACGGAGTATGCAAGCAGTTGCGAGCATTCCTAGATAAAAATTAAGGGCACCTCGAACAACCAAGTCGTAGCCGTGGTGACACGCACTGGATGATGACCATACCTTCAAAAAATCAGCGA
>NZ_MDEJ01000078.1 GCF_002940065.1 Xanthomonas populi | reverse complement strand
GGCCAGCGCCACGTGTAGAGCGCGCGATGGCACTTGGCTTCGGTGCCACAGGACGCGAAGAACTCGGGCATCGATCATCCAGCCTGGAACTGCACGGCATTGCTGCGCATCACGTCGCCGCGTTGGCTTCAGGTGACAGCAGCATCCACAAAGCGCGGCGCAGATCCTGCGACTGGCGGCTGAATGTCAGGGCTAATCAGGTGGTCTGATGCATCTCAGGGTCGTGCGCGCGACTGGCATTCTTGGTCGAGCTGGGCGCCGCGATCAGGGGGGGCATCGACAATGGTGCCGGGCCGCAGGCGCTGGCCCTTGCGCGCCAGGGACGCGTTGACTGCCTGCAACATCTGCGCGGCAAGGTCATGCGTCTCTAACAGGCGGTAGAAGGTGACAATCGTGGTCTCGTCGGGAACGCTGTCCAAGCTACCGAGTTGGGCAAAACGCCACAACGTCGGGATCTCGTGCAGGGCTTCTTGCATCGCCGGATCGCTCAGTGCATACCACTGCTGCAACAGATGAATCCGCAACATCGTCGCCAGGACATATGGCTGACGACCAGGCCGCCCGGACACCGGAGAGTGGGGCGCGATCAGCCCAAGCAGGTGCGTCCATGGAACGATGCGCTCCCTTTCGGCCAGGAAGATCTCACGACGGGTTTGCGCTTGCCCACGCCCTGTGCATCACCGAATGTCAGTTGCATGGATGCCCCCTCAAGGTGAGTGCGTCGTGTCGCGCATCTATGGGGACGTTGTTCAGAGGTTCCCTAAGTGAAGCACGACCGATGTTGCATGCTTACAGCAGTCGCAAAACGCTTGCGGATTTAGCGCCATGTTGCAGGCAAAGTAGTGCCTACGCTAAGTGTCTCTCCTCCATTCCCTTCATCGTTCAGGTATTAAAATGGTTCTTCACCCAACTGAGGGGAGAGGCGCACGGCCAACCCGGTAAGTTTGTGGTTGTCGAGACTACAAACTGGGGCCGGCCTTGGCCGAGTTGGATTGTATGTCCCAGCTGGAAGGCTGGGTGGGATACAGCGTGGGCCGCTGGCATCGCGAGCAGCGAGGCACTGAACGCTGGCTGGTGCTCAAGCTTGATCCGCAGAAGGGCGTGGTGCGTTGCTGCAATGGGTGTGGCGAGCCTGGCGATCCATGCCGCGCTGTGCGGCGGATCCGCGATCTGCCGGTGTTCGAGGAGATAGTGGAATTGCGTGTGCAGCGGTTACGCCTGGGCTGTCGGCGTTGCGGGCCGCGGCTGGACTGGCTGGACTGGCATGCGCGGGTGACCCGGCGCCTGGCCCAGAGCGTGACGCGCCTATGCACCGTTACCTCGGTGCGGCACGCGGCGCACTGGTTTGGCCTGGACTGGAAGACGGCCAAGGCCATTGATTACCGGCATTTGGAGCGCACGCTGGGTCCGCCGGATCTGGACGGTGTTCGGCTGCTGGCGATGGACGAGTTTGCGATCCAGAAGGGCCACCGTTACGCCACGGTGGTGGTCGATCCACAGCGTAAGCGAGTGCTGTGGGTGGGCCGTGGCCGCAGCCGGGCCGAGGTACGTCCGTCCTTCGATCTGCTCGGGCCGCAGCGCTGCGCGCAGATCCAGGCGGTGGCCATGGACATGAACACCGTCTACGACCTCGAGGTGAAGCAGCACTGCCCTAACGCCGAGGTGGTCTATGACCTGTTCCATGTCGTGGCCAAGTACGGCCGCGAGGTAATCGACCGTGTCCGGGTGGACGAAGCCAACCGGCTGCGCGGCGACCAGCCGGCGCGCAAGGTGGTCAAGACATCGCGCTGGCTGCTGTTGCGCAACCGCGAGAACGTCCCGCCCGAGCAGGTGGTGAAGCTGGACGAACTGCTGGCCGCCAACCGCGCCTTACTGACGGTCTATCTGCTCAAGGACGACCTGAAGCAACTGTGGCGCTATCGCAGCCGGGCGTTGGCGTGGAAGTTATGGAAGAACTGGAAACGTCGCGCTCTGCGCAGCGGCCTGGGGCCGCTGAAGGTCTTCGTCCGCCGGCTGGAGCCTTACCTGCACGGCATCCTGGCGCACTGCCGCTGGCCACTGGGCACCAACCTGGTCGAGGGCATCAACAACAAGATCAAGGTCATCAAGCGCATCGCCTATGGCTACCGCGATGACGACTACTTCTTAATCAAGATCCGTGCCGCCTTCCCCGGAGTTGGGTGATGAACCAAATTTAAGACGTCTTCATCTCTCGAATCTTCGTGGGAACGGGGCACGCGCCTTATCCACCCCATTTAGCCCGGCCACCACTCACGACGTGGTGTATTGCCGGAATCGCGTCTTTTAAGGTGCTCCAGGCCACGTGTGAGCGCACCGATCCTGCGCCAGCAGCGGCTTCCGGGAACAAGTGCAGTCCCGTGCGCACCTATGCAGCCGCTTTTGCCATGAATTGTCGTCCAAGCGACAAGGCTATCGTGTTCGGCGTAGGCCCTTGCCCGGCGAACCGTTCCCCCTGTCTATCGCCAGCGTGCCTAGGGTTTGACTTTGTAGGAATTCCCCTACGTGCGACGTCCCCCAAAGTTCATAACACGCTCTAATGCGGGAAGGAGAGCGCAGGGATTGGGCATGCCTCGGACGAACGCGAACGTTGAAACGAGGTGGCTGGGCGGGTTAGGCTCTCGCTACGTCTGATCGACGGCGACATAGAACGTGGTTGACATGGATGCAAAAGTACAGGTCGCGGCGCCTGCTCAGGTGCTGGCGCGAAAGGGGGTTTCCCTACGCGCGTCGAGACTTGAAGACGCGGCCGCTTGGCTGGCGTTTCTGCAAGCGCTGGATGACGAGACAGGTTTCATGCTCTTCGAGCCGGGGGAGCACGCGGCCAGCGTCGCTCGGTGCGAGGACGCTATACGCCGAATCCACGCGGTATCGGGCGCGATGCTGCTGCTCTTGTGGAACGCGGCAGGGCATGTAGTGGGTTATGTCAAAGGCGACGTAGTGGCGCTGCAACGAAAAGCCCACGTGATGGCCTTCAGTGGCGCCGTGCATTCCGGCTACCGGGGGGATACCGGGCGCGCAATCCTCGATCTCTTTACGGAACAAGTCGGCAAGGAAGGCGTGATCAAACGCCTGGAAGCGGTCGTAATGAGCAACAACGTGCGCATGCTTTTGGTCGCGCTTTCCGCCGGCTTTTCGGTGGAAGGCGTCCGAAAGAACGCGGTTCGTCTGAAGACAGGGATGATCGACGAATATGTCATCGTTAAGTATTTTGACTGACGTGACTGCGTTGCATCGCGAATTCTTCGCCCGCTACGCGTCGCTGGCGAACGACGCCGCTTATGTCGAAGCATGCCCGAGCGCGACGAGCGTGCCGGTGTTCGGCCCCGTCAGTTCGCTGCTCGACGTGCGACGCAATATCCGTGAGGCGCTTGTCCACGACGGGGCATGCGTCGCGAAGACGCCCGGAGTGGATTTCGAGGCGTCGCTGGCGCAGCAGGTCTCGATTCTGGGGCTTGCGCTTCCGGACTCCCTCGGGGCGGGATATAGCACGATCGCGGTGACCCCGAACCGGAAGTACTACGCGAGCTCCTCGATCGGGCAGCCGATGCATTCCGACGATGCGCACCGTGCAACACCGCCGCCGGTGATCAGCCTGTACTGCGATGTGCCATCCGCCGACGGCGGGATCACGACGCTCGCACCGCTGGGCACCTATCTCGACGGGCGCCGGTTCACTCTCCCGCCGGCCTGCTTCGCTCGCGATGCGCTGACGTTGGTCGGTGCTATGGGGTTGATCCAGCGCCCGCTCTTGATCGACGGGCCCCGTCTTGGCTGCGCGCTTCCCAGCATCGCGATGGAAATCCAAAGCGACAGCGAAGTCCTCAATGTCTTGGCCGAACTGCTGGACTGGTGCCATCGCCCGGCAAACCAAGTACGGCTCCGACTTGAGTCCGGTGACGTTCTTTTCATCGACAATTTTCGTTGGGTTCACGGCCGGACCGCGTTTCCCGCGGACCAGCCACGCAGGCTCTATCGTGCGTCTTTTGCCTGTGCCGACTGAGACGGTCGAGCCCGGGTCTGACGCGTCCGCTTCACTGACTCAAGCGCTGCGCCAACTCGATGAGATCGAATGGCCGCGGCGCGCGAGCCAGGTCGAGCCGGCGCCGTTTCCGACCGACGCATCTGTGGTCGATCTCGCGTGGCGGTCTGTGGTTCCCGCAGCGGATTGGCCGGGGGATGCCCCGCCGGCCCCGGCGCCATATGAAGATCCGCTTGCCGGTATTGCCGAGCAGGCATTCGGCGCCGAGATTGAATGCCTACAAGAGCGCGTATCGGTACTCCTGGACGGAGCGCCGCTGCGCTGGGGCGCCAGCGCGGTCATGACTCTTGTCGACGAGGCCTACACCCGGCCGCT
Source organism: Xanthomonas populi (assembly GCF_002940065.1). Taxonomy (GTDB): domain Bacteria; phylum Pseudomonadota; class Gammaproteobacteria; order Xanthomonadales; family Xanthomonadaceae; genus Xanthomonas; species Xanthomonas populi. The sequence continues at coordinate 14,295 of NZ_MDEJ01000078.1, read as the reverse complement.
CCATCGGCTGTGGGCTCGTGGATGGGCCGCGGCGTTCAACCAGCTTAAGCTCGATGGACGCCTCGGACTTGACGCTCGCGTGTCGCACCTGACCAGCGCGCAACGCGCATTGGTCGTCGCCACCGCGCGCGATCGCTATTCACGGCTCAACGAACGCATGGGCGCGATGCGCGACGCGTTGCTGGGGGAGGTGCGGGCATTATGCCTGCGATTAACCTCCGACATGGACGAACTTGCCGCCAGGTGCCGTGCCGGGGGGGCGTCCGCAGGTCATCACGCGAGTCGTCCCGCTCGGGGACCGCCATCGGTCAGGCTGGGTGGGGTGGGTCCAGCTAAGTGATGCGGCGCAATCTCGGACGTGGGACGTCGTCTACAAGCCGCGCTCTATAGGCGTGGACAAGGCGTTCTACGACATGGCTGCCGCACTAGCCCAGCCGGGCGACCCGACCGTCCACGCGCCCTGGTTCCTGGATTGCGGCGCGTACGGCTGGATGGAGTACTGCGCCCCCAGCGACTGCGCGAACGCCGAAGAGGTGGAGGCGTACTACGAGCGGCTCGGTTGGCTGACCGCCTTAGTGTTTGTGCTCGAGGGCCGCGATTGCCACGCTGGCAACGTGGTCGTCCGCGGGGCCTCACCGGTATTCGTCGACCTCGAATGCCTGTTTACGCCGGCAGCGGACCGGGACGGGCAAGAGCCGCAGTATCCGCCAATCACGGCGACTGCGGTCCTTCCCATGACGCGCTTCGCGCTGGGGGCGTTTAGTGGTATGGACGTCAGCGGCTTCGCCGGCGGCCAGCAAGGCGCGCACTACTACCAGACGTGGCAGATCGCCGAGACGCCAACCGGAGCGCTCACTTTGCGCCGCGAGCGACGCCCAGTTCCACAGTCGACGAAAGTGCCTCGAATCGCGGGCGCATCTATTAATCCGTACGGCTATTGCGCGCCGTTTCTGCGCGGCATGCGGCGAGCGTTTGCACGACTGCAGTCGGTCGGGTCCGGTCTTCTCTCGTTTGCGGATACCGTACGGCTCAATGACCTGGAGACCAGGATCGTACTGCGCAACACGAGCGAGTACGTCAAGTGCCTCGAGGAATCAACAGCGCCGTGCGCAGTGTTGTCGGGGGATGCGGAAGACAGGTTTCTCGCCACGGCGCTGAAGCCCGTGCCTGGCGTGGATCCGGCGGACGAGCGCGACTGCCTGTGCCGCGGCGTCATGCCGCGCCACGGCGTCACCCCCATCGAGAGCGGCGCGCAGCGGTCACATCGTCCAGATCGCAGTCGCGCACCGAGCGGTCCAGCGAGCGTCAGCGGCGTCGAACGCGTGCGCACCCTGCTCGATACCGGTCTATCGTCGGCGACGGTCGCTGCGCAGTTGACCCTGGCCGAGCAGGCGTTTGCCGCCGGCGCGCGCAATGCTCGGGCGGTAGCATTCACATCGCCTGAAATGCGTTCGCCAGGTGCGGCGTGCACTCTGCTGGCGCGCGCCATCGCTTGCATCGACACGCGGCTGTCGGGTGAAGACGCGCCGGACTGGATCACCGCCACCTCAAGCCGCGGGGGTGCGCTGGTGCTGACCCGCATGCACTGGGGCGCATTCACGGGACGCAGCGGAATGGCGGCGGCCTATGCAGCGGCCGAGGCAAGCGGAGTCGTATCCGCACAGCGGACCTTAGCGCGGTTCCGGCGTGCCACGGAATCGGACGCCGGCGCAATCGCCGCGTCGCTGCCTGTCGAAGGACTCGACGGGTGCTCCGGCGTACTGGCGTTTGCCGTGGGGTGCGGGATGAGGACTGGCCGGAGCCGCCTGCAGGATGAGCTGCTCGCACGCCTGCGCGCCGCGCCGGACGCCCGTACGATTGGGCCGATGCCTGCAGGCATCGCTGATCGGTCTAACCGCCGCGTTCGAACTTGATCCCGCACCGGCCTTGGCAGAACTCATCGATGCGCGTCTGCACGCATTCGTCTGCTCCCCGCAACTCGCCCGGCTCATCGATCGCGATGTCGCAGCGCCGTCGGTCATGTGGGCCAGCCCTTGGGCGATGGTTCTCGCCACTGCGCGTGCGGCGCGCGCGGTTGGGAACTGGCATGCGCTCGCACATGTGTCACAAACGATCCGGGCCCGCGATCTCAAGGCGGACACCGTCCACGATCGATTGGTTCGGCTGCGCCTACTGCTCGACGCGGGCGGTGACTCGGACTCGACCACCCTCTGGCACGAGATTGCTCAACTGCGATCCTTGGTGTCAGCAACGACGCTCGGATCGCAGTACGGACTAGGCGCGCTGTTGGGTGCCGCGCGCTGTGCCCGTGAACGAAGCGCCAGCGGCGACGCACTCGCCGACGAGATCACCTCCGCCTACCTGACCTGCGCGCAAGCGTGGCTGGATGCCTGTGAGGATTCGATTCTCAACCGCCCACTTTTTGTCGATGCCGCTCGCGGCATCGCTGGAGTTGTCTTGCGGCTGACGCAGGTGCGTGCTAAAGAGGGAATTGCTAGGTGCTTTTATTTTCTAGCACACGCAAGCACAAGAGCGCCGCTTTGCATAAGTTGAAGAGGTGACGTTCTTTTATCAACGACAACATGGAGCATGAAATGAACAGCCAGCAGAACGACGTCGCCTTCGAAATCGAAGTGATCGAGGAAGCCACCGCTCCGGTGGATTGCCTCTGCAATACTGTGACTTGCCCGTAATCAGACGGGACTCGGCGGCCTGCGCGCGTCGTAGGCCGCTTGTGGCGTGTATGATGACCTGACTATGGCAACGAATACTACGGTCTAGGCTGCGCTGGCTCGGCTAGTGGTGAACCCGCCCGCTGCGCTACACGTACTTCGCGGGGGCTGCCCCGTCGAATTCGGCGTAGTGCTGGCACCTGATACCCACGCGGCTTTGAACGTGTTCTTTGAGTCGCATGGCGCTGCATTCCGGGCCTCAGTACTCATGTTGCGCAAGCGGCGTCTGGACAATATCCTCGACGCTCTAACGGTAACGTCGCGATTATTCTCTGAGTACGAGCTGTCGTGCTATTGGGATGATTATCTCGCGTCCATCGCGACCCAGGCGCCGACACCCAAGAATCCGCTGCTCGAGTCGGTGGCGTTCGGGCGTTTCGTCATTGAGACGCTGCCGGCGGATGATCCACATGTCACGCTGGTCGAATATGACGTCACCCGCAACGGAGTTGCAGCCGCCGCGGCCGCCGCCAGCCGCTACACACTTCACGAATCGCCTGAGCGAGGCTTACTGCTACTGCATCCGGCTTCGCAGATCGTAGGATTCATGGTAAACGTCGCGGGTCTCGTGAAAGCTGTCACCTCCGGCATGACGCGCAATGCGGTACTGGATGCGATCGTCAAAGGTCCTGAGCGCATTCTATTTTTCAAGAACTGGAAGCGCGGCGGCGTCGGGACTCTCAAGTTGGGTTCTGCCGTGGGAAAGTCGCTCGGGTTGTTTGAAGGCCGCTACTCGCATGCCGAACTCCTCAACCGGCACCCTCATCTGTCGACGCTAGTTGCGTCGTTGCTAACCGCAGGCGTCCTTGCGCCTTGCATCCCCGACGCCATGCACGAGGGCTGAACCATGTCGACAATGGTCGGTGTGAACTACAAGAGTCAGCTCCGTGAGTAGCTACTCGCCAATACGGAGTCGCTGGACATTCTCGAGGTCACGACCGAGAAACTGTTCATCCAGAACGACGATCCAGTGCTTGAGATACTAATGTCACGCCTGCCGGTGTCGCTGCACGGACTCGATCTCTCGCTTGGCTCGTCTAATGAGATGCCGCAGACCTATTGCGCCAACCTTGCTCACACACTTTCCGCCACGTCCCACGAGTGGTTCAGCGACCACCTCTCGCTCACTGCCGAGGACGGGGTCGAGGTCGGGCATCTGATGCCCATGCAGTTGTCGAACGAGGACCTCGAGCGCACCGTTGCGAAGATCCGGGCAGTTCAGGCGTTCAGCGACCGGCCCTTTCTCGTCGAGAACATCACTTGTTACTACCCAATCCCGGGTTCGAGCATCCCCGAGGCGGATTTCCTGCGCATGCTGTGCGAGGCGACAGGCTGTGGCCTGCTCCTTGATGTGAACAACCTCTACATTAACGCGTCGAACCACCACTTCGATCCGATGACCTATTTGGAGCAGCTGCCGCTCGACCGCATCATCGAGGTGCATCTAGCCGGCGGGTCACGTAAGTTCCGCATGATGGTCGACACGCATGCCACGGATGTTTGGCGCGAGGTGTGGGAGCTGTTCGATCAGGTGTGTCGGCACATCCGGCCGGCGGCCGTTATCATCGAGCGCGACTCCAATTTCGGTTTGTTCAGCGACATGCTGGCCGAGCTCGATATTGCCCGCGGCATCCTGGCCCGACATGGGTTGCGGAAGCCGCTAGCGCTGACTGTCGCCGCTGCTTGACGCCATGTACTACCTGTTTGGGGACGAAGTTGTCACAAGCCTGCTGCTGCGTCGCGCAGGGGCACTGCACGCTCAACGATTAGACGATACGACGGCTGTCGCCGGGTTCAACCAATTTTTGCAGGCCCACTCGATCATAGAGGCAGCGATCGATTGGGTGGGCCCGCGACGCGTCGATTTCGAAGGCCTGAAGCCTTACGCGCCTCTGTTCGCGGAGCAGAAGAAGCGTTTCTTTGCGGAGAACTCGTCGTTGCTGCGCGAGCGGCTGGCGAACGGCTACTTCGACCGGGCATTGCAGACGCTCTCCGACAAGGCACCTCGGCTGCGCCAAATGGCGGACTTCTGTGTCCGGTTGATCGTCGTCAACCAACTGAGCGAATAGACCAACGGCACCACCGAAGACACCATCGGCGTCGCGAACTTCAACTTCAAGGACGATTTCGACGAACTGGATTTCCACGAGCTGCTTGTCCACCAGCTCGTGCATATGCTGCTTTTCGTCGATGACACGCTTGACCCCCACATGGCACAGGACCGCAAGGACGTGCAGGTCGAAACCGGCTTGCCCTTCGTGATGGGCGGCACCTGCTTCCCGATCTACCTGGCGTTTCACAGCTATATCGTTGCCGTCGAGATGCTGCTGTACCGCGAGGCCACCGGGCAGCTGGAGGCGTGTCCGGTATACCATCGCTCGACGGTGCGGGTGATCCGCATCATCCATGCCTTGGGCCAAGCCATGCGTACGAACTGCGCGATGTTCGACGCGCGCGGACGCGACATTCTGGACCGGGCGTTCGTCCGGGCCGAGGCGGCGGTGGGACGTGTTCAAGCGGCGGCAGCCTATGCGCCCGCATAGCCGCTCGCTGTCCACCTTTGATCTGCTGGGGTTGGCCCTGCGCCACTATCGCGTCGAGCTCAAGGAGCGCGTGACGCGGTACAAGCAGGTCCTGCTGGTGATCGCCTTGCTTGCGCTGCCGGGCCTGCCCGCCTTCAAGGCGGTCGTGTTGGCCCCCCTCCAGCAGATCTTCGCCCGGAACTCCGCGGCCGGGGCCAGCGCGGTCGGGTATGTCCTCGTGCTGGCGCTCTGGGCGGCGCTCCAGCGTGGTGCCGTGGGCTCTGTATCGGCGGCCGCGATCATGAACAGCCTGCCCCTGCCGCGGCTCCAGATGTTGCTCCGCGACGCGCTGTTTCTCGCGTCGGTGTCGAACCCTTGGACGGTGCTGCTCGCGGTTGCTGCAGGGACCGCGCCACACCCCATGAATATGGTCGAACGCGGCGTGGCCATGCTGGCGGTCAGCGCGATCGCACTCACCGTGCAGTTGGCGATACTGCGTGCGCGTTACGCCGTCGCGGCGATCGGCGTCGGCGCGGCCGTTCTTGCGTGCGGGGACGCAAGACCTGGCGCAAGGATGCTTGCGGCGACCGCCATCATCGCCGCGGTCGTCTGGCTCGGGCGCTGCCCGCCGTTGCCCCGCGATTTTCGGCCACGCCAAGCCAAGCGCTGCGCGGCAGGCGGACTTGCCGCATGGCGGTGCACCACGCTGACAGCCCTGTATTGGATGGGCCTGTACCGCGGGAGGCATGGCGCCTACAGCCTTACGCTGGCACTGGTCGCTGCGCTTGGGGTATTTGTTGGCCTGCTGGTTGCCCAGTCCGACGGGACACCTTCCCGCGCGGTCGGACTAGCCGCCGCCTATGCGGCACTCGCGACGGGTGTTCTCGGGCTCGGTTTTGGCACGCTGACGGGGCACCAACGGGCCTATGCGGGTGTTCTCGCGCCGCTGCCGATCGCGCGTCCGGTGCGGGTGCTCCAGGCGATCGTGGCGGTCGAAGGTCCGGCGTTACTGTTTGTCGGCGTCCTGTTGTCCCTGGTTGCGGCCCGCAGCGGGCTGCGCTATGGAGCGCTGGTGGCGATCTGTGCGCTGCTGCTCAGCGCGTTCCAGTACGTCGCCTACCGCGCGTGGCCGAGGCACACGATCGCCGCCGTATTGCTGTTCTCCATTTCTATCGTAGTTGCCACCTCCTGGGTGGCGTCCGTATGGGCGCGATGACCATGCTTCCACTGTCCTTGACTGAACTGACGATCTCGTACGGGCGGACGAAGATCTTTGATGAGCTGACACACGCGTTTCCGACCGGCTGTCACGTCATCGCAGGCCCTAATGGTGCAGGCAAATCGACCTTGTTGGGCGCCGTGTGCGGCGTCATTCCGTATCGCGGCCGGATCTCCATTGCCGGACACGATTTGAAACGCAATTTCATCGACGCGCGCCGCAACCTGGCCTTCGTCCCGGATGCGGCCACGTTTTACCCCTTCGTGACGGGAGAAGAGTACGCACGCCTGGTGGCGCGCGCACACGGACAGGGCGAGGCCGTGTGCGCGCGCGATTTACACACCTCGTCCACCGCCTCAACGTCGAACCCTACCTCGGCACGACGTTCGGCGAGGCGTCGCTCGGCACCCGCAAGAAATTCATGCATCTGGCTGCATTGCTGATCGAGCGCCCACTGCTCGTGCTGGACGAACCGTTTAACGGACTCGACCAAATAACCGCCGACGCGCTCGTCGAGCTGATCCATGATGCAGCCCGCGTAGGGACAGTCCTGATGACCTGTCACCAGCCGGCGTTCGTCGAGGCCACTGAGGCCACCTTATGGCACATTGGGCAGGCGCCGCACGACCTATTGCGCCCTGAGGCACACGCGCGTGCCTTCGCCTGACTTCGTCCGCTTTCGGACCGGGCAGTTCCTCGCCATCCTCGGCGGTCGCTGCAGCTTCCTGAGTCTGTCGTGGTGGCTGCTGGCACGCACCGGGTCCAAGGCCGACTTCACGCGGTTGGCGCTCATTTTTTCGTTGTGCGGGCTGGTCAGCCTCCCCATCCTCGCGCCGCTGGCCGCTGGCCGCTGGCCGCTGGCCGCTGGCTGATCGCTGGTCGCGCAAGGCCTGTGCCCTCGCCGCGGACCTTTGGTCGCTTGCAGGCTTGATCGCGCTGTGGGCTGGGACGTGGTACGGGCACTACCGGCCGCTGGTCACCGAGCTCATTGTCGGCTCGCTCGCGTTGGGCGTGAGCCTGATGACGGCCGTGTCCGGCCGCATCATTGCGTCGCGAGTGCCGCGCGAGCGCCGCGGGCAGGCTTTTGCGGCAATTACCGCCTCACAGGCCCTCGTCTTCCTGCTGGCGCCGCTGCTCGCCGGGTTCGGCGCGACTTGGATGCCGTTTCGCTGGCCCTCGCGGTCAACGCGGCGATGCTCGTGGTGACGCTGCTGTGACCGCCTCGATCCGTGCCCCCGAGGCGGCGTTGTCGGGTGGGGGGCGCGATGGCTGGTTCACCAGTCTGGCGGCTGGGGTGCGGCTGTCGATTCGCATTCCCGCAGAACGGGACTGGAACGTGATCGGCGCGGTCATCAACGGGTGCGTCATTCCGTTTGTCTCCCTGACAGTGCCCGTTCTCGTTTTCCATGAGCAACGGCAGCCCGCGTGGTAGGTGGGCGCGTTCGGCGCCGCCATGGCCATCGGACTCTGGGCAGGCAGCCGCCTGATACCGCATCGGCGTGATTCGGTGTCATCCTTGCCAGTTGCTGCCGGCAGCGTTGCGCTCATCGGCGCGGGCATTGGCCTCTACGCCGTATGTGCATCCGCGGGGACACTGGCGGTCGGTTCGTTCGCGTGCGGCATGGAACCGGCCTGCATAACGCACGTTGCGCGGCGTATCGGAGCGCGACGACACCGGCGGCGTTCCGGGCGCGGCTCTCAAGTTGGGGCACGCGTCTTCTCAACCGGGTCGAGGCGTTTCTTGAGCATTGCCCCGAGGCGCCGGCAGTGTTCGCCAACCCGGCGATGCATGACGCGGTCTCCGCCGCCTTGGGGCGGCCGTACGTGCTCTTCAAGGAAAAGCTTAATCTCAAGCCGGCGGGCAGCGGGGGTTAGGCGCCGCATCAGGACGCGCCTGCTTGGCGCCTGCTGAAGCAGGAGGCGGTCTCGGTAATGGTCGCGGTGGCCGAAACAACGGCGGAAAATGGAGCGCTGCAGGTCGATCGCGAGTTCGCGTGCGGTCGCACCCTGCTTCCCCATGCGCACGGTCAGTTGGTGGATGCATGCTCGATGTCGTGGGAGGCGCTCTACCTGTTGCCCGGCGACGCGGTCGTGTTCAGCGCGTTTCTGCCCCACCGATCCAGCCCCGATAGAAGCCGGTCCCACCGCCGCGCCGTCTTCCTGAGTTACAACGCCTCGGAAGAAGGGAACCTACGCGACGTCTATTTCGCGTACAAGCGTCGCGTCTTTCGAACGGAAGTCGAACGGGGTGACACGGCCGCCGTGGCCGGCTGGCGCTCGCGCCTTGCCCGCGAACGGTTATGACCTATCTCAACGCACTGCCCGAACCGGTCGATGCGGCCGACTCACTCGACTGTCCCGCACGCTGTGAGCAGCGCGCCGACAAGTTCGCGCAAACGCTCGCATGGGCGCGCATTCAGATCGGTGAAGCGACTTTCGGGGCGGGCAACCTCGCCGACCAAGGCCTCATCAAGGTGTTTGAGATCTGCCACGACATGGCGTGGCATGCGCTCAACGAGTACCTGCGCTGGCAGGGCCTGATCGATTTGCATGGACCGCGGGACACATTCCGCGAGGCCTTCGCGCGAGGTGTCGTCGGCGACGGCGAGCGGTGGATGGAAATGTGTGCGTGCAGAACGCTGGAGGCAAAGTCGCACCACGGAGTCATTGCGCGCGAGCTTGCCTGCGCCATCGCCCAGCGCCATCTGCCGCTGCTCGAATCGCTCGCCGCACGCCTCGAGGCGTTTCGCGATGAGCGACGTTGACTCCCCGGCGCCAGGCGGCGTGGCCGCTGCGCACTGGCAGTGCATGGGTGCGGTCCTCGCCCAACGCGTGGCGGTGGAAGAGGTATGCCTGTACGGATCGCGCGCACGCGGCACGAACCGGCCCAATTCCGATATCGACCTGTGCATCACCGCCAGCACACTCGACTTTATTGGTCTAGCGCGGCTTGGTGAGGCGTTGGCCGATCTGGGCTTGCCGTGGAAGATCGACCTAACGCTGCGTCGGACGCGGACCCCTCCGATCACGGCGCAGTCAGCATTTAGCCTAGCGCACCAGATCGCGCGCTATGCGGTTCCTGTCTTCGTTCGCGCGTTGGAGCGATGAGCGCGCGGCGTTCTTTGTGAACCGCCTGCGCTGAGCAGGCCGATGAACGGCTTTAAAGAGCCGGCCAGGCTCCGCTGGTCGGCGTCCACGTCGCGCGCTCGCACCGGCATCGCGAGCTTGCTGCCGGCTGTCCGCAACACGTTTAGATACGCGTCGTCGACTCGTGCGTCAGGTGCTTCAACCAATTGCGTGCATCGGCCCCGGTCTGGGCTGAAGGGTAGGCTAACCAGTGCAAAAATCAACATAACAAAAAATTAAGCTGCAACAGCAGTTTAGCGCAGCTTGGCGAAGACGGGCGAAACTCAGCTCTGTACCGCTGGAGTACCACTATCGGAGACAATCTTTAACCCGTAGGCGTTCATGGCGACGGCTCCCACGGGTTGACGATAGTCACTCCCGTCGGCTTGAAATCGGCCGCGTTGCGAGTGACCACTGCCATGCCGTGCACTAGCGCCGTCGCTGCGATGAGCGCGTCGCGCTCGTCGCGCTTGTCTGTTACATGCAGCCGAGCGCTGCGCTACAGCGGTATCGATAGGCAATGTTCGCCCAGAGAATTCGGGTAATACATGCTGCTCAAGCCAGGAGCGCAGTATGGCCCCCTGGGGGGCGTCCTTGCGTACAATCGACAGAACGCCAAGCTCCAGCTCCATGATGGTGATGACCGATACGAAAAGGTCGGCGGCGTCAACACGTTCCGCCCACGCCGCCACATTCGCATCAGCCTTGCCGAGGCGTACTTTTCGCAGCTCCAACAGCACGTTGGTATCGAGCACGTACATCATTCCAGATCAGCCGGCCGGGCTCCAATAGTCACGCGCGGTTGCTCAAACTCGATCTCCGCGACGTCCGGCATCGCCAGCGCATCGGCAATGTTGCGCCGCTGCTTCGTCAGCCGCTGATAGTCCTCGAAGCTCAACAGTACGTGCGCAGGCTTGCCGCGATCCGTGATGAACACCGGACCGCCCTTGGTGGCCCTCTTTGCTCGCGTCACGTCCTGGTTCAGCTCGCGACTGGATAGGGTTGTGATGGGCATAGCACGCCTTTGAGATCGATCATATGTAGTAACGTTACTACATATTCAATCAGCAGAGAAGCAGCTGATCAGGACACCGATATCCTCGCAATTGACGAAAAGCGTGCCCGCGATATGCACCATCGCCGCACACGTTGTCCGTTCGGAGAAATGCGCTATCGACAGCGATCATCCCTTCCAGCGTCAGCTTGAGCGCGGCATCATCGTCGATGCGACGCGCATGCGCGGCATCGTCTGTCGAGCGGCAAGGCAGGTTTCGGCGGTGGTCATGCGCTAGCCGTTCGTTGCACTGCATGAAGGACGATGTCCGGCGCTCTGCCGGAAAGCCTGCCATCGCCCAGCGCGGCGCTTCACGTCTCCGGCTCTTGCTCGCCGTAGAACTTCAAGCCCAAGCGAATGCGGTCGCGTCCCTGCGCGCGACGGTGCCGATTGCTGTCGCGCAGCGAATAGACGCACCCGCAGTCTTCCTGCTGATAGAAATTCTCGCGCTTGCTGATCTCGATCATGCGCGCGCTTCCGCAGCCCTTGCGCCAGTTGTAGTCCCAGTACACCAGACCCTGGTAAGGCGCTGCGGCCGCAGTCGTTGATCTGCGGCATGTTCTTCCAGCGCGAGATGCTCAGCGAACTGGTCATCACCGCAAAGGCGTGCTCGTGCGCGTATAAGGCCGTGCGCCCGAAGCGCATGTTCAAGCACATCGTGCAGCGGATGCCGCGCTCCGGCTCGTTCTCCATGCCCTTGGCGCGGGCGAACCAGTTGTCGGTGTCGTAGTCGGCATCGATGAAGGGCACACCGTGCCTCTCGGCGAAGCGGATGTTCTCCTGCTTGCGCAGTTCGTATTCCTTCAGCGGGTGGATGTTTGGGGTGTAGAAGAAGACCGTATAGGCGATCGCCGAGGCGACGAACGCCTCCATCAGCTCCCCGGAACATGGTGCGCAACACGAGTGCAGCAGCAGGCGTCTGCCCCCGTTGGGCAAGGTCAGCGTCTCTGGTGATCGATTCATGGGCTAGCTCCTGCGATGGTTCGGGCGGGCTGGGTTCCGCGCACCGTCGGCGATGTCACGGCCCGGCCCACGGCTGCGCCTCGGTCAACCTATTGTCTTGCCCGGTAGACGCGAAACCATGTCGCATGTTCAGGCATAGTCGCTCCAAGGCCGGAGCGGGATGTCGCCCCGGTCGTGCCGACCCATCCTCCGCGATGGCCACCAGGGAACTGCGCTCGGGAAGTCTACAAAAAGCGGCACCACGTCGAAGGGTTGTCGCGGCGAACGGAGCGATTTCGCCTGAATTTTAGCCGATGCTGTCAGCTCGACCTGGTTTTTTCGGTCGTCTCAATACAGCTCGTGCGCGTTGCAGATGCAGGGCGTGCGTGCAAACAGACCTGAAGCGGGGGCAGGCCCAAGTTTCGCAACCCTGTTCCAATGTTGCGCGAAGCGCTTGTTCGCTTATCCGTTTGCGATTGCGCCAAGCGGCGTGGCATCGCGCCCCTGTGCGTTGCACCATTTCGCCGTTGGTTACTTGGTGGACGCATCATGGACTCTCGAATCAATCGCCTGGCGGGAACCGCGGTTTCGCCAGCTCGTATAAATCATGATCGACAGCCACAAAGCCCCCCTGTCGCTCGGCTTCCCGCGCAAGGTGGCGAACCTCGGCTGGAGGGACTGCGGCTCCGCAAGAGCGCAACGGGTGGCGCGGCATCGGCTCCGTGCGAGCGCGCAACGCCGCCCGCAGCGAGTTGCGCGCCAATGCCCCATGCCGCATCGTCGGCGCACGCAGATCGCCCCGATCGGGGCATGTTCTCGATCGTCAGGCAACTGTCGTTCCTGTCGACCGACCGCGATGTGGGCAAAGTTCCTGCAGCATCGGCCGTGTCCGGGAATGGCGTGGTTTTTTCTCGCTCGAAGCAAGCGCTGGGCGGCAGCGACGTCGGCATGGTCGCGACCATCGACGGCCAGGAACATCTTGTCAAAACCGGAATCTCGCGCAGCCTGCTCGGTCAATCGGTGACGTGTTGCGTAAACGGGCAGGTCGATCAGGCGAACAAACGCCTTGGCTATATCGTCGATGGCGCGGCCAGGCTCTTGAAGACCGACCCCAAGCAGGGGAACCAGAGGCAATTACTGACACAGGCGTTCCATGCCTTTCTGCAGACAGAGGAGGGCAAGAACCTCGCAGGCAAAGCGAGGACCGATGCGTTGGACATCGCCGATGTCGGCGACATTCATGCAAGCCTTGTTCGTGCAGACCCTCGATTGAGGAATACGCTCGGTGTGCCGGTGTTGTTCGACGTCATCAACGTGGCAGCGGGGCAGCAATTGGTCAACGCATTGCAAGGTACTTACCTGCCGAAGCAGCACATGCCGGATTCGTCACTGCTGGCCGTGCAGAACAATGCATTGATCGGGTCCCGGCTCATCGCCGATGCCAAGCCGCTGGATACGTTCCTGACCGAGCCCTTTCTTCCGCCCGGCGTTGCGCTCAAGGACGCCGGGCGCGCCGCCGCGCTCCTCAAGGATAAGGCGGCCGCGGGCGGCGCGCATTCGGATGACCGCGCGCGCGCGCAAGCGCTGATCGCGAAGATCGACGACCCCGCCAATCTCGACGCGGGCAAGCAAGCGTTGAAGGGAATGTTGTCACAGAAGGGACTGGATGGCCTGTTCGTTTCGCTGCTGGCCCGATTCACCTTGGGCGAATCTTCCGATCTTGGCCCGGACAACATGCTGGTCGTCCCTGGCGAAGACGGCCGCAACAAGGCCGTGAGCATCGACGTCACCGGATTCCGCTACGCGCGGGAGAACGGCGTGCCTGCAGGTCCGCGGGATCCGCTGCGACATGGCTGGGGAGAGGTCATCGACACTCCCGCACTCGCGCTGGATGTGCTGCTCGACGGTAGCGTCATGAACAGCCGTTATGCGAAAGGCCTGGATTCGGTTCACGCGGCCGTCGTCGACTGCCTGCGCAACGCACTGCGCCAGAATGCCACGCCTGAAGCGCAAGCGGTCAAGCGCTGGTACGCCGCGCTCTATGTGGACGCATCGACCGCGTCGCTGCTTTCGTTGCATCAAGGCTTGGGCGGTATTGCCACATCCCCATGGATGCCGGATGCCGGCTTGGTCTGCCAGGTATTGGAGCGCAATGCCGGATTTATCAACGACATCGTGGACAGAGCCCGGACATGATCGAGGCGAGGCTGCGCGGCAAGGCAGCCTGACGCGATCCGGTCGTTATTTCGTCGCGATGCGCGCCTGTGCACGCGATCGCTACGCTGCAATGACCGGATCCAGCCCCGGTACGAACAGGGCCGCGGCCCCCAAGCCAGACTGATCGAACCCAAGCGTGCGAAGGCTTATGCATTGCTCATCGGCGATGCCGGAGCGGATGTCTACGCGGCGCTTTGGCGATTGCTACAGGAACTTCGACGCGAGCTGTCCGCCAAGAGCGTGGCCGGCACGCCGCGTTGAGCGTGCCGGCCGGCACTTCAGGACAAAAAGGCCGGAGGAAAGGTGTGTTTGAAACAGATACTTCCTCTGATCCTTTTATTTACCATGCCCCACGCATTGCGCCAGCTGTCACCGGCGGCCAGTCGAAACATGCGCTCTTTCATCTATGGCCTGTTAACACATACGAAGCCCTTCAACGATCAGGACGAAGCTCAGGAATCCGAGGAACATGACGTCGAGCTT
>NZ_MDEJ01000077.1 GCF_002940065.1 Xanthomonas populi | reverse complement strand
ATCGCTGATTTTTTGAAGGTATGGTCATCATCCAGTGCGTGTCACCACGGCTACGACTTGGTTGTTCGAGGTGCCCTTATCCATGAGCGAACTGTCCACCATGCGATCCACTGCGTTTCATGCTCCATTGCAAACAGCAACGATTAAACCCGCTGATTGCTTGCAAGTTGCAAAATTAACGCCCAATGTGGAATCGACAACTTCTCACTGGACCAGCCTCACTGGTTCAAGCCGCCCGTTGCAGGCACCGAGGTGTGTATGGGGCTCACCATGATCCGGCACATCGGCCGCTACCGATTGACGGCACACACGGCGCCGGCAGGTGACTTGTACGCTCCGGAAATTCTCGTCTCTTTCGAAGATGGCATCACCCTGCGCGGTTATAAAACGCCGGATATCAGATTCGATACCCAGCTTGCAGCGAGGCATTACGCCAAGCAATGAATGGGAAGATGCAAACTCTCGGCGTTGGGCATTCTCGAAGACAGCTGACATGCGTGTGCCGTTCGAGGTGCCGTGCCGATTGAGGAAGACTTACCAAGTTAGATCTGCAGATGCACGGACGTCTTTACCCGGCAACGATGCCTCAACCTCTGGCAAGCGCAGTCAAACCGCAGGGAATCCCAACGTGAAGCAAGCGCCCTGTCCGGGCTCGGATGCCACGTCGATGAACCCATTGGCGTGTCTCACTGCGCCGTCGACTTGCGCCAACCCCAAGCCGGTGCCCTTCCCTGCGGGCTTTGTCGTGAATTAGGCATTGAACAGTCGCTCACGTACCTCGGCTGCGATACCGCTGCCATTGTCGCTTACAGCGATGGTGACGTAGTCGCCACCGCAGCGAGCGCTTACCTCGTCGGCATCGGCAAGCATGCACTGTGCGACTGCGATAACGACCTTGCCGTGCTCGCCACACGCATCGCGTGCATTGATCACCAGATTCAAAAGCGCGCGCTCCAGCGTGTGCGGATCGACCAACGTCAGGCTCCTGGTCGCTGCCGGTGTCCACTCGATGGATACCGCGTTGCCTGCTGCCTGTTGCAGCAAAGGCAGCAGCCGAGCAACCGGATCGTTGAGATCCACCCATTCGGGCGCATACGGGTCATTGCGCGCGAACCCCAGCAGCCGCTGCGCCATGATCGAGCCCTGCTGCAAAGCGCCCTCGGCCATATGCAGAATCTTCCTGTCTTCCTCAATGACAGCGCCGCGAGACTGAACCACTTCGATGGCGGCGCCAGCGGTTTGCAGCACGTTATTGAAATCGTGAACGACACCTGCGAGCAATTGCCCGACAGCCTGCTCCTCCTGCGCGCGCTCGGCTAGGGTCTCGGCCAGTCGCTGGGCTGCACGTGCGATATCCAGCTCGTCTTCGACGGCACGCTCGTGGCCAATGTTGCCGTGAAGCTCGTGGCATATGGCGTCTGACAGTTCGCTTTGTCTGATCAGCGGGTCATTGTGGGCGCTCAGCGTCTGGTTGAGCGTGCGTAGCGCTTGCTGCGATTGCCGGCGCTCGGTGATGTTGCGATTGACCGCCAGCACGCCATCGATGCCGCCGTGAGCGTCGCCCAGCGGGCTGGTGCGCACCAGCCAGAATTGGTGTTGGCCATCTGCGCCGGTGCATTCGATCTCGAATTGACTGATCATTCCTTGACCCGCAGCCGCAAGCGCGTCTTCCACGCGGTGCCTGAATTCTTCCGGCCGCAGCAACGACCAGCGCCCGCCCACGATGGGCTTGGCATGCTCTGCCGCCAGGCGTGCCAGCCCATGCGCATTGACGAATTGGACGCGTCCATCCAGCGAAATTTCCTTGATGGAATCCAGCGACAGTTCGACCACTTGCCGGTAGCGATGATCGGGGAAATCTTGCGTTGTGTTCATCGTTTTCATCGTGCTCAAATCGATCACATGCCTTTCGCGTGGGAAACGTAGTGTGGTGCGGGCATCCTTTAGAACACCTGCTTTATGGACTTAAAAAACGAAAAACTGATCCTGGTGGTCGACGACGATGTTGACACTCTTGAGATCGCTGCGCTGTTGCTGTCGGATATTGGATATGCGGTTGTGACTGCTGCAGACGCCCAGGAAGCACTTGAACATATCGACACCTATCCGGGGATCGATCTGCTTTTTACCGACCTTCAAATGCCGGGCATGCTGGACGGCTATGGTCTCATCTCTTACCTGCGCTCGAACGGCAACAATGTGCCAGCCATCCTCACCTCCGGTCTTGGCCGCTCGCCCAACGGATTGCCTGAGCGCACCATCTTCCTGAGCAAACCCTATACACGCGGTGGTCTGGTGCAACAGATCGAGACGTTCGTGGGGCACTAGACACAGAGCGGCCGCAGTGACGCCCCACGGCCAAGCGGCTGCGTCTGCCTGACACAAGCGCGCCGCTCATCCTGCCGCAAGACCCATACAGTCGCCATTGCGTCCACACGCCATAGATCGCTGTGCGCGGCTCAAGCGCCCTTCTACGCTGAGCTCAATCCACTGGAGGAGCCAGGCAAATGAAGCGTAAAGAATAACCAGCCCGGCGGGGTGATGCTGGTGACACGCGGGGATGCGGCGCTGCGCCTGGCCTCGGTCAGCAAGCAGTTCACTGCAGTGGCCGTGCTGCAATTGGTGCAGGCGGGCACGTTGCGCCTGGATGCAACGCCGGTGTCGCTGGACCCGGCATTGAGCGGACCACTGGCCAAGGTGACGGTGCAGCAGCTGCGCACGCAAACCTCTGGCATCAAGAACATCAGCAGCATTGCTGCCTCGCGGGCGGCACGGCGCGAAGACACCGATGCGCTCGGTCTGATGAACTACTTCGAGGAGTTGCCGCCGGAATTCGATCCGGGCACACGGTTTGGCTACAGCAATTCCAACTACATCGTGTTGACGCACCTGATCGAGCGTGTGTCCGGGCAGCCCTACGCCAGCTACCTGCAGCCGTCTGTGTTCCAGCCGCTGGGCATGCAGCACACCCGCTACGACAACCACCTGGCGGTGATCGCCAAACGCCCGCAAGGCTATCGCCGCAGCAAGGGGGAATTGCAGAATGCGGACTTCATCAGCATATCGAAGCCGCAAGGCGCGGGTGGACTGATCAGCACGGTGGACGACCTTGCGATCTGGCATCGTTCCTTGCGCGACGGCCGGCCGGTTGCAGTGCCGCTGCTGGCGCAGGCGATGCGCAAGACCGCATTGGCCGATGGCACATCCTCGCCTCAGGGCTTCGGCCGGATCATCTTCCAGGTTAAGGGTCTGTCCGATGTGGAACACGGCGGCTTGTTCTGGATCGCCTGTGCCAATCGCTGCGACTCGATCGGCTTGAGCAGGTAGTCCACCGTGTTGTAGGCGAAGGCTTTCAGCGCGTAAGCATCGAATGCAGTGGTGAAGATGATGCGCGGCACCTGGGTAAGGCGTTCCAACACGTTGAAGGCCTCGCCGCCAGGCAGAGCGAGATCCAGAACCACCACCTCCGGTGCGGTGGAGTCGATCAGCGCCACCGCCGCCTCCACATCTTCGGGACACCCAACCACGCTCAGCTGCGGATAGGCCTTGAGTTGATGTTCAAGCTCGAAACGGTCCAGCCCCGAATCCTCCACGATCACCGCTTCGATCACGCAACGCCTCCAATCCATACATGGGCAACCACCTCATTGCCCTGCTCTTCCAGGCCAAGAGCGACCCTGGATCCAAACGACAGCTGCAAGCGCTGATGCAGGTTTGCCAGCCCGTGCCGCTGCCATCGGCTGGCGACAGACAGCCGCTATTGCGCACCTCGATCCGCAGCGCCGGGCCTTGTGTAGTCACTTGCACATGCCAGTCGCTGCCGGTGCTGCTGGGCCAAAGGCCATGCTTGATCGCGTTTTCCGCCAGCGATTGCACGCAAAAGCGTGGTACCTGCATTGCCAGTGCCAGCGGATCCACCTGCTCGGCATAGCGCAGACGTTTGCCAAGCTGCAGGCCCACCAGGGCAAGGTAATGGCGAACGAGGGACATCTCTTCGTCAACGCTTACAAGCGCCTCATCGCCACCGGTGAGCGGATAACGCAGCGTGCTCGCAAAGCGGGGGGTTGCCAACTCGGGGTCCTTGAGGATGAGCGCGCGGAATTGTTGCGCGTGTTGAAGGTGACATGCGGGCTGAGATGGCCGAGCAGACGTTGCAACTGTGCCTCTCTAAGGGCAAGTCGCAGATCGTTCTGCTGGCAGGCGGCTTCGGCCAATCGCGTCTGCCGGCTGATCGACAGCGACCGCAAACTCCATGCGATGTAGGCGGGCCACAGCAACGGCGTACCGGAGATCATCGGTGTGCTTCATGCAGTTCCATCAGGCCAGGCGACAACATGCGCAGCGACAGGAACACGGTGTTCACGGCCAGATCAACGCCGATCGCCACCCCCAGGCTGCTGATGAACAACATGCCCAGCCAGCGCAATTTCCCATAGCCATCGGCCTGCAATTGTCGCTAAAGCCGGCGCAGCACCAGGCTGCCCTGCAATCCGCCGGCGCTCAACGCCAGCACTGCGACGAGCTACAACCCATCGGGCACCGTCTCCTGGCTTGGGCGGGCGAGGTCAGCGATGGCCAGCAACAGCGACCACTCCAGCGTCTGCATCAGCCAGACCATGCGTTTTACGCAGTGCATCGGGCGCTTTTCCGGTCCATCGATCAAGCCACATTAACTCCCTCTGGCGCTCAGGCAACCCCGTGTTGCTGCATGCCGGAGCTAGAGAATAGGACCGGGCCGATCCAATTGCACGGTCCGCTTCAAAGCGATGCCATCCGTTGAGCACCTCACACCCTTTGCACCGCCGGCTGCTTAGCGTTGCTGAGATGAGCGCACGCATCACATCGCACGATCCAGTTTTTTCATCATCCCACAACAGCGCTGCAAAGAACGGGCTCAACCAGTCGATGGTGCAGCATTGGCTGAGCGCTCACCCGTATCTTCCTTTACCAGGGCGCGGCCGAACTACAGAGCGCTGGCAAGTGCTCGCCGATATCGCTGCGGACGATGTGTGTGTGGCCAAATTTCTGGAAGCGCATTACGACGCGCAGGCCATCTGCGCCGATCTCGCTGTCGATCTCCTCAAACCCGAGCAGCGTTGGGCCGTGTGGGCGGCTGAGCCACCGGGTTCGGACCTGCGATTTACCGGCAGTACGCTCGAAGGAACCAAGGCGTGGTGTTCTGGCGCAGCTCAGGTCACGCATGCCTTGGTGACCACGCAACACGCCGGCGCCAGCTGTCTGTTTGCCGTGGCGTTGGATCAGCCCGGTGTGCAGATCGATGCAAGCGGGTGGCAGGCGATCGGCATGCGCGACATCGAGACCGCCAATGTCACCTTCAACAAAGTTGCCGCGCAGCAGGTTGGATCCAGCGCTGCTTATCTGACACGGCCAGGGTTCTGGCATGGTGGCGCCGGCATCGCTGCCTGCTGGTTTGGCGCCACCATCGCCGTTGCCGATGTGCTGCGCACGGCATCCCGCGTACGCCGCGATCCGCATGCCGCCGCGCACCTTGGCGCCATCGATGCGGGCTTGGCCGCTGCTGGCGCGTTACTGCGTCAGCTTGCGCAACGGATCGACGCGAAGCCGGAGGATCCGCAGATGCGCGGCGTGCTGCAGGTACGCAGCGTTGTCGAAGCGGTGGCGCGCGACACGCTCGATCGGGTCGGCCGTGCACTGGGTCCGGGGCCGCTTTGCGGCGACCGCGTGCATGCACAACGTTGTACCGACGTGTCGGTCTTCATCCGACAACACCACGCCGAGCGCGATCTGCAAGCCTTGGGTGAGCTCTGCCAGCAACAGGATCTCGCATGGAAGATGTGACCTGCCAGCCAATCGAAGGCGCGGGCACACCCGAGTCGGTTTGGCGCGATGCAGCGTGTCTGAGCAGCATGCCGCGCAGCTCGCTACCGCAGCTGCTGCAAGGCAGCCACCGACTGGTCGTTGTCGCGCCCCACCCGGACGATGAGGTGCTCGGCTGCGGTGGGCTGATCGCAGCGGCGCGCGCGGCTGGTGTACCGGTGTTGATCATTGCGCTCACTGATGGCGAGCTGGCGTATCCCGACGAACCGGGCTGGGCGCCGCAAGTGCTTGGCCCTGCGCGGCGCCTGGAGCTGGATGCAGCCGTCCAACACCTTGGTCTGTTGCCAAGCGCATTGACCCATCTTGCATTGGGCGACGGCGCACTGGCTGCGCGCGAGGCGCACATTGCAGACGCGGTGGGCGGCTTGCTCGATGTGAACGACACGGTGCTGGTGACCTGGCAACGCGACGGCCATCCCGATCACCAAGCCGCATCGCGTGCGACCAAGGCCGCCTGCCAGACGCACCGTGCACACTTGCTGCAGTACCCGGTCTGGGCCTGGCACTGGTCGCAACCGGACGACGGTGTTTTTAGCGACCAGCGTGCCACCCGATTCGAGTTGTCTCCCACGGTGATGAAGGCAAAGCGGCGGGCCATCCAGTGTTTCGCAACGCAGATCGGCAATTGCACGCCGGCTGTCGCAGCGCCGATCCTGCCGCTGCATGTGCTGGAACGGTTCGATCGCTCTTTTGAGGTGTTCATCCGATGACGGCCTTGAGCGTGGCGCATTTCGAACAGCTCTATGTCGACGATGACCCGTTCGGCTATCGCTCCCGTTGGTATGAGCAGCGCAAACGCGACATCCTGCTTGGCAGCCTGCCCTATTGGCGCTTTGCAAAAGGCTGGGAATTTGGATGTTCCAACGGAGAACTCACTGCAGCACTCGCGCAGCGCTGTGACGCGCTGCTAGCCACCGACCTGTCTCAGCAAGCGGTGGACCTGGCAAGGGCGCGCGTCGAAGAGATGCGCCATGTCACCCTGCAACAAGCGGCGCATCCCGCAGATTGGCCAGATGGCAGCTTCGATCTGATTGTGTTCAGTGAGGTGGGCTACTACCTGGAAGATGCCGCATTCGAAAAAACCGTTGCGCAGTTTGCTCGATCGCTCACCGAGCGCGGTTGTCTGGTCGCTTGTCACTGGCGCCACCACTTCCACGGTGCGCTGCGCACTGCCGAGCAGGTACATGAAGGATTGATTGAGGCGTTGGCGGTGGAAACGCTGTGCACGTATCAAGACTCTGATTTCGTACTGCAGGCGTGGATGGCCGGACCATCGATTGCGCAACAGGAGCGCCTGCGATGATTGCGGTGACCATTCCGGCACATAACGAAGCAGAACTGATTGGGCAATGCCTGCAATCCATTCTGGTTGCAGCCCGGCATCCGCAATTGTCTGGAGAGCGCGTGGAAATCCATGTTGCGCTCGACCGCTGCACTGACCTCACCGGCAGCATCGCCCGTTCGCATGGTGCGTTGACGCTCAAGACCAGCGGCGGCGTCGGCATCGCACGTGCAGCGGCGGCGTCTGCGGCAATCGCCTGCGGGGCGCGCTGGCTTGCCTTCACCGATGCCGACACCCGCGTGCCACCGGATTGGCTGTCGGCACAGCTCGGCTGCGCGGCCGATGTATTCTGCGGCGTTGTGGAAGTAAGCGATTGGCGCAACTTCCGGCCAGAGACGCGCAAAGCCTTCATGGATAAGGAAATCCGACGAGACGGCCACCCGCACGTTCACGGCGCCAACCTGGGAATGAGCGTGGCCGCCTACCTGGCGGCCGGCGGTTTTTCCACACGGACCTCCAGCGAAGATGTTGCATTGGTCTGCGCACTGGAAGACGCCGGCATGCACATCGCACGCCTGGTAACCCCCGTCGTCAGCACCAGCGCCCGCCGCGACGCCCGCGCCACTGGTGGATTCAGCGACTACCTGGTCTGTCTGGAAGCCGCTGTCATGGCGCTCAGCCCGGTGCCTAGCGAGAACGCGTAATGAAATAGCCATTGGTTCAACAGCGGCACGTGATCAACAAACGACAGATCGGACAGGCGGGAGCCTGTGATGCGGTCGCCTGATCCCCATTGAGAACAGGCTGTTTCCAATGCCAGTACATCGCGGGCTTGTGCCTCAGCGGCATCGTGTCAGCGCGCGTCGACCATGCGCTCACCACGCTCGGCTACTGTCTCAAACCGCCGTTGCAAGTGCTGGCTGCGTGGGTCGCGCCACATCGTGCCGTCGTCGAAGAAGCACGCGTGCGCTTCGATCAGGAAACATCGAAGGTCTGACAATACCTCGCCTACCGTCGTATCGATCGACGACTGCATGCCGGCGTCTATCTGCACCGAAGGCCTAGCGCCTGAAGGCGCAAGGCCAACACGGTCGCGACAGGGCACCTGCGCCATTGCGATGCTCTACCGATTGCGTTCGTCACTGCCTTGCAGGCATCATGCGCCACGTTTTTTCGTCCCGCACCCCCAGAGGCCGGCTCCTTGGACAGTCATAGTGGATTGCGTCGCGGCACCTGCGCCGACGGATCCTGACCCAAGGTCGGCTCCGTCCGCACAGGACCGGGCTCATCGCGTGCGCTTGCGCCCACGCATTTCCTCGCAGTACCCCAACCATCCGCCAGACCTACACGCGCGGTCTTTGGCACTCCGACCTTGGAGATTGCCGATGTCCCTGAAGCTGTTCCCTGCCCTGCTGCTGGCAGCTGCATCGGTGCTTGCGTTCCGTGCACAGGCCGCCGCTAGCCTGACCACCGACGATGCCGCCCTGACCCCTGAAGGACGCTGCCAGGTGGAAACCTGGCTACGTGGCTCACACCAGGGGCGCGAATTGACCGCCGTGCCTGCCTGCACCCGGGCCGGCAACGAATTCAGCCTTGGGCTATCGACGTTTAGCGACCAGCCCCAGGCCGGTATCGTCGCACTGGGCGTGAAACGGCTGTTTCGCGATCTGGACCAGCAGCGCTGGGGCGTGGGTGCGTCACTGGGCGCGAACTGGGATGTGCGCCGGCAGCGTCTGGATGGGGTGATCATCACTGTACCGTTAAGCATCGCGCTGGACGCGGACCTGCGCAGCTTGCTGCATCTGAACGTGGGCGCAAACACGCCCAGCGGCACGGCGATGGCGCTGACTGCAAGCGTAGGCATGGAGCACACGCTGGGCCCTGCCTGGACGTTGCTGGCCGAGACGGTCGGCGACAGCCGTGGTGGTTTCGGCCAGCAGGCTGGACTGCGGCGCCTGTTCGGCGACCGCGCCAGCGTGGATCTGCTGGCCGGATATCAGCACGGTGAAGACCACACGCCGTGGGTGACACTGGGATTCAATCTTTTATTGCCCGATTGATCGCTGGAATGAAAAAGCACCTGTTCGCTAACAGCAACAGCGCTTTTTGCGTAAAGAGGCTCGGCTTCTATCAGGCAACTACGCGAACGTTTCTAGCTGCCCATACGGAAATCTAGGCTTATTGGCATGCCAAAAACCTTGAATTTTGCACAATCGATTCCATTGGCTGTGTCTGCTTAGTATAAATTAAGATGGATATACTAAATTAAAAATTGAATGTCGAGAGAGATCCGGCTGTATTTTTATCGCGGGCAAGACCGCTCGCCGAGCATACGGCAGAGTCCGTTAGATTCGCTAACTGACGGTCGAATCCGCTAGAGGGTGTGGGGGATTCACCGACAGTTTGAGGTAAATCCCTGCTTCACTGCGATAGTGATCGCATTTAGGATTGCCGCCGTCTGAGAAACGTGATGCTTCACTGTCGAGTTCGCTCTGACTTTGTTCTGCACTAGAGCTTGCTAGTGGCGTTCTAATCCTTTCTGTCTATGGATTAAATCGCAAATGCCTATTTGCTCGGTTTTTCTCTGAATTGCAACTGACCATTCAGGTTTCAGAGTTCTTGGATAGCGCCGTTAAACAATCTCGCAAGCACACGATTGGATACAGCAATGCATTCCCCGTGTTCTAAGCGGCGCTTATCCGAAGGGACGGATTAGCGACGAATAAAGTGAATTACCCGTGAAATTAAATGCCTCCGTCGGCACCACCGCTGACGTGGGAAACCTTTGCGCCAAATTCAGATAGTCAGCAGTAGCGGCGCGCCAAATGACCGGATTAAACGAACTATGAATCGCTCGCTACTCGCAACGACCATCGCATCCTGCCTCGTCCTGACCGCCTGTGGCGGCGGTGGCGGTGGTGGCAACGTCCGCAGCGACCCGCCACAGAGCACGGTTGTGGCCCCGACGCCGTCCACGCCTGCACCGACCACTCCGACCACTCCGACGACACCGACGACACCGACGACACCGGTTCCGACGCCGATGCCGACGCCGATGCCGACGGCGCCTGCCACTCCGGCGCCCGCTCCAGCCCCAGCGCCAGCTCCAGCTCCAGCCCGTTACCAGGGTCTTGGCAGCAATCTGCTGGTGCCGACCAATGCGGATCTGGCGCAGCAGGCAGGTGCCAGGGGTCAGGGCGTGAAGGTGGCAGTGCTGGACGACAACCTGGTCCCCAGCTATGCGCCGATCAGCGGCAAGGTCGACAGCTTCAATGATTACACCGCCAGCCCCGGCACGCCGGAGTCGTCTGCGAACGCATTGCGTGGCCACGGCACGGTGATCTCGGCGCTGGTGCTGGGTTCGGCGCAGGACGGCTTTGCCGGTGGTATCGCACCGGATGCGGACCTGTTCTATGCGCGCATCTGCGCTGAAAATTCCTGCGGCACCCAGCAGACCCGCCGCGCGGCGGTGGATCTGGCGGCTGCCGGCGTGCGGATTGCCAATCTTTCGATCGGTGCCTCGTACGCAGATGCTGCCAGCAGCGCGAACGCTGCGCTGGCCTGGAGGTTCGCCCTGGCTCCGCTGGTGCAGGCCGATGCGCTGATCGTGGCATCGACCGGTAACGAAGGCGCGTCCAAAGCCTCCTCCCCGGCGGCAACGCCGGTGCAGGAAGCCAGCCTGCGCAACAACTGGCTGGCGGTGGGCGCGATCAACATCGACGCCGCCGGCAATGCGGCCGGCCTGACCAGTTATTCCAACCATTGCGGCGCCGCTGCGCAGTGGTGCCTGGTGGCGCCGGGCAGCTACTTTGCCCCGGCCCTGGCCGGCACCGAATTGCAGGGCCAGATCGCCGGCACCTCGTTTTCCACCGCTGCGGTGACCGGCGTCGCGGCGCAGGTGCTGGGCGTGTATCCGTGGATGAGCGCCTCCAACCTGCAGCAGACCTTGTTGACCACTGCCACCGATCTGGGCGACCCGGGCGTGGATGCGTTGTACGGCTTTGGCCTGGTCAATGCGGCCAAGGCGATCAAGGGCCCGGAGCAGTTCATCAACAACTGGTCGGCCAACGTGACTTCCGGTTACGACAGCACCTTCAGCAACGACATCTCTGGCGCTGGCAACCTGACCAAGAACGGCGCCGGCAAGCTCACGCTGAGCGGCAACAACACCTACACCGGCGGCACCAGCGTCAGCGACGGCGTGTTCGCGCTGTCCGGCAGCCTGCGTTCGGATGTGAGCGTGCTCAACTCGGCCACGTTCGAATCGCGCGGCGGTGTGATCAACGGTAACTACAGCGTGGTCAACAACACCGGCACCACCGCCCTCGAACTGGGCAAGGGATTGACCGTCACCGGCCAGGCCAGTTTGAAGGGCAATGTGTTGTTGCTGCCGGAAGCGGCTGGCTACAACGTCGGCAGCAGCGAAAAGATCGTCCAGGCCGGCAACCTGCAGGGCACCTTCGATCGCGTGCAGTACGCCAACAATTTCTTCTGGACCGCCTCACTCGCCTACGACCCGACCACCGTTACCGCCACGCTGACCCGTAATGCTTCCGCTGCCAGCGCGCAGGCGGCCGGTGCGCCGCAGTCGGTGGTCAACGGTGCCGCGCAGGCCGATACGCTGGTCAAGGTGCTGGATACGCGTGTGGCGTCCGGCGATACCGATAATCTGGGTGGGCTGATCAGCGCCACCGGCTCGCTGCTGGCAGCCACCGATGCGCAGGTTGCCGCATCGCTGCCGACCCTGGCTGGCCAGGTGCACGGGATCGAGCGCACGCTGGGCTTCCAGTCTGCACTCAACGATGCACGCGTGGCTGCCGATCGCCTGCCCTACCTGGCCGACACCACCACGCTGACCACCTGGATGCAGTCCAGCTATCTGGACGGCAAGCTGGGCGGCAGCGGCTTCGACTCGGCCGATTACACCCAGCAGTCCACCACCGTCGGTGTGGATCTGCCGGTGGGCAGCGCCGGCACGATCGTGGGTGCGGCGGTGAGCTCCGGCCAGGACCGTGCCAACATCGATGCCTCGGCCAGCCGTCTGCGCGCGGACCGTTACGCGATGACCGCGTATCTGTATCAGCCGATCGGTCAGGCTTACCTCTCGGGCATCGGTTCGTATGGCATGAGCAATGTGGAAACCGAACGCACCGTGCAGGCCGGCAGCATCGGCGAGCGTCTGCAGGATCGTCGTCACGACACCAATTGGTCGCTGCGCGCCGAACTCGGTCTGCTGCCGCGTGCAGGGTTGTCACCGTTCGTCGCCGTCGGTGTGGTCAGCCAGACGCAGGATGCCTTCAGCGAAGCATCGGTCACCGGTCTGGGCTTGAGCGCGAGCAGCGACACGCTGCGCGCAGGTTATGGCGAAGTGGGTGTGCGCGGCCATCTGGCACGCGGCAAGTGGGGCTTCGATGGCCTGGTTGCCTACCGCTCGCTGTTCGGCAACCCGAACTCCGACTTCACCGCGTGGTTCACCGATTTGCCGGAAGCGCGCTTCAACGTCGCCGGCGAGCCGGTGTCCAAGCAGGCGCTGCGTGCCTCGGTCGGTGTGCGTTACCAGCTGAACGATGAGTTCTCCATCTACGGCAACGCGGGTGCCGAGCGTGGTCGTTCGGATGCCAACAGCATCAACGCCAATGTCGGCCTGCGCTGGCAGTTCTAAGCGCCAGCTGCAGACCCACCGCGCGGCCGCAAGGCTGCGTGGCCGGCATGCAGAGGCGGCATGCACTACACGCATGCTGCGGTTGCCGATGCAGCCGCCAGCGCCTGCGCGTGCGCTGCAAGTGCAAGTGCAAGTGCAAGTGCAAGTGCAAGTGCAAGTGCAAGTGCAAGTGCAAGTGCAAGTGCAAGTGCAAGTGCAATCGTGATGCTGCGTGTGCCTGCGTTTGTATCTGCCAAAAAGAAGCCCCGGCATGCCGGGGCTTTTTTTTCTACTGCGCTGAATCAGAAATTCCAACCCCAGGTGACCTGGCCACCGTATGCGGTCTGGCCATCGCCGTTGAGTCCTTGCAACGACAACGACATGCGGCTGTTGGGCCAGGTGATCAGGCTGGCGCCCAATTCGCCAACTACCGCATTCTTCGCCAGCGTGACGCTCTGCACGGAGAACTGCGAGCCGGTGCCGATGAAGCCGGCCGAACGCTCCACAGCGCGGTCGCCGAACGCATGCCGCCAACCCACCGACGCGTACAACCCTGCCACCGGGCCCAGCTGCCAACGCCCGCGCACACCCACCGTGCTGGTGGTGTAATCGTCCTTGGCACTGTCCACCGACAGCCCGGCAATGCCGCCGCGCTCGTTGAAACCATCGGTCTTCAGATGGGTGTAGTCGGCCGCGATGAAGGGGCTGTACACCGCATTGCCGATGCGCAGATTCCAGGCCGCCTCCAGCGACACGGTGATGGCCTTCGCATCGTAATTGCTGCTCAGCTGCTCTTCGAGGACGCCGGGCAACATCACCCGACGCGTGCTGTCCACGCTGTAGTCCGCATAGTCGACCGACGCTTGCAGCGCGAACGCAGACCAATCGGCCTGGCCGTAGATGCCGGCATGGGTGCCATCGATATCGGAGCGATCAAAGGATTCGCGCGAGCGGGTTTCGATGTCCTGATTACCGACCGCAATACCGACCACACTGCGCTCGCCGAGGCGCCGTTCTGCACCGGCCATGATGCCGTTGTCTTCGCGTCGCACCGATGCGGTGTTGGCGTCTCCATCGACACGATTGGGCAGGCTACGTCCTGTGATCCACACTGTGGTGTCGCCCACGCGCGCGTCCTGACTGTCGCCACGCAGATGATTGCCGACGCCGCTCAGCAGGAAGCGGCTATCCAGCAACGCAGTGGCCGTGCTGGCATGGCTTTCGCCAGACAGCGAGGCAAACGCAGTGCTGATCGCCTGCGGATCGTCCGGCAAGCGCACCACGGCCTGGTAGACCGGGTTGGCGGTCGGCAATCCATCCACGGCAGCTGCGGCAGCCTGCTGGTTTGGCACGGTGACCGCATCGACCATGGCCACGGTGTTGCGACCGAGCGACACCGACAACGCAGTAGCGCTGCTGCTGACATTCGGCTCGACGAACGCAAAGTCGGAGACGAGATTGGTGAACTGCCCGGTGAGCCCGCCAGCGGCGGTGATCACCGGAATCTCGGTAAACAACGGCAGATCCGTCGCACGCACCAACTGCAGGGTACTGCCCGCTGCCAGCGTGGCCGCACCGCCCACGCTGATGGGTGTGACCACGCCGCCTTCGCCTGGCGTGACCTGCAAGGTGGAGCCATTCCCGAGCGTGACAGTACCGCCGACACTGATGGTGCCGGTGGTGCCGCCGATCACCACGGTGCCGCCCGAGGTCAGGCTGCCGACGCTACCACTGCCGGTGAGCGTGCCGCCCGGTCCCACCGTCACCGGCCCGCCCAAGGCGGCGCCCGGATTGTCCGGATTGCCCACGCTCAAGGTGCCGGCATTGACGTCGGTCGGTCCGGTGAAGCTGCTGCTGTTGGCAGTGAGCAACAGGGTGCCGGTGCCGAGCTTGACGAAGCGACCGACCCCGAACAGCCTGCCTGCATAGGTGCCGTTAGTGTTCTGCAGGAATGTCAGCGCGCTACTGTTGAAGATGTCGCCCTGCAGGCTGTCGGTATCGCCGACCAGCGTGCCGGTAGCGATGGTGGTGCCGCCGAGATAGCCGTTAACGCCATCCAGCGTGAGCGCACCGGCACCGGTCTTGATCAATGCACCGCTACCGTTGATGTCGCCGGCAAACGTGCCATCACCTGCCTGATCGAACACCAGCACCGCGTCGTCGACGATGTTGCCTTGCAGGCTGGCGGTGTTGCCGATCAGGCTGCCGCCGGCAATCGTGGTGCCGCCGCTATAGGTATTGGGAGCGACAAGCGTCAACGCACCCGCACCCTGCTTGACCACATTACCCGTGCCGCTCACCGCCCCTGCAAACACGCCGTCGGCGGCCTGGTCAAATACCAGCGTAGCGTTGTCGACCACGTTGCCCTGCAGGCTGGCGCTGTTGCCGATCAACGTACCGGCACTGACCAAGGTGCCGCCGGTATAGGTGTTCGGACCAACCAACTGCAACACGCCAGTGCCGGCCTTTTCCAGCGAACCGGTGCCGCTGACCGCGCCGGCATACACACCGCCGGTCGCCTGGTTGAACACCAAGGCCGCGCTGTTGGCGATATCGCCCTGCAGGCTGGTGGTGTCGCCGATCAGCGTACCGGCAACGATCGTGGTGCCACCGGTGTAATCATTCGCACCGTTGAGCAGCAGATCGCCGGCGCCATCCTTGATCACGGTGCCGGTGCCGGTGATCGAACCGGTAAACACGCCATCGGCCACCTGGTTGAACGCCAACGTGGCGTTGTCGACGATCGCGCCTTGCAAGCTTGCGCTATCGCCCACCAGCGTGCCGGCGTTGAGTGTGCTGCCACCGATGTAGCTGTTGCTGCCGTCGAGCGTCAGCGTGCCGATGTTGGTCTTGATCAATGTGCCGCTGCCGGTGATGTCGCCGGCCAGGGTCAGATCCGCCGGGTTGTCAACGGTGAGCGCAGCGCCCAGCGTTACCGCGTTACCCAGTGTTGCGGCAACCGCATTGCTCAGCACCGCATCGCCGACGACCGACAAACCGCCGCTACCCAGCGCAGTATTGCTGCCAATCGCCAACGTGCCATCGCTGAGCACGGTGCCGCCGGCATAGCTGTTGTTGCCGTTGAGCGTGAGCGTGGTCGCACCGTTCTTGATCAACCCACCGGCCCGGCGAAGACGGCGAAGCTGTTTTGCCAGTCGCTGTTGAGCAAGCCATCGGCCGTGGTCCAGTTGGTCGGACCCGCTGTCCACACGCCTGCGCCGCCATCGATGCTGCCGTTGGCCAGCGTCTGCGCACCATCCCAAAACTGCACGTTGGTGCCGGGTGCTGAGACCACCACGTTGACCTGCTGCGACAACGCGGTTTGCAGCGCCAACTGGGTGAGATCGATGGTGCCCGGAATCGTGCCGAAGCCCAGCCCGTTATCGGTCAGTGCGCCGGTGTAATCGATCAGGCGATACACGCCATTTCCGAAACCACCGATGTCGGTGATGTTGAGCGTGCCGTCCAGGGTGAGATCGCCGTTGACCGCTAACACACCCGTGTTGCTGGGTGCGCCGAGGAACGCATCGATGGTGGCATTGGGCGCCAGGTTCAATGCGCCCGTGGTCAACACCGCACCACTGGTCACCACCAGGCGGCCGCCATCGTTGACGGTGACCGCTGCAGCGACTTCGCCGGTACCGCTCAGCGTGCCGCCCGTTGCGACGGTCACACCGCCGCTACTGGCCAGCAGGCCATCCACATCCAGCGTGCCTGCAGTAATCTGCGTTGCACCGCCGAGCGCGCTGACGCCGGTGAGCTGCACCGTGCCCGTGCCCACCTTTTCCAGGTTGCCTGCATCGCTCAGGCTGCCGGCGAACGTGCTGCTGAGGTCGTTGACGCCCAATTGCAAGGTATTGCCGCCAAGGATCGCGACATTGCCCTGCCCGGTCACCGCGCCCAACGCCGTCGTGCTGCCCAGCGAGAGCCCCGCACCTGCCGCGACATCCACCGCACTGGTCGCACCCAACGCACCAGGTGCAGCGGTTGCCAGCACGCCGGCCTGCACCGCCACCGGGCCAGTGAAGCTGTTGGGACCAGACAACGTCAATGTGCCCAACCCGTTCTTGGTCAACGCACCTGCACCGCTGATGGCGCCGGTCAGTGCCAGATCATCTGTACTGGCAATGGTCAGATCGGCACCGAGATTGACCGCATTGCCCAGTGCCAGCGCAATCGCGTTGCTCAAGGTGGAATTGCCCAGCACCGTCAAGCTGCCGAGACCCAACGCGCTGTTGCTGCCAACCGCCAAGGTACCAGCGTTCAAAACGCTGCCGCCGACATAGCTGTTGGTGCCATCAAGCGTGAGCGTGGAGGCACCGTTATTGATCAAACTGCCCGCACCGTTGATCGCACCGGACAAGGTCAGATCGTTACTTCCGATCAGGTTGAGCGCACCGCCGAGCACCACTGCATTGCCCACAGCCAATGCTTGATTGCTATCGAGGTTGGTGCCGGCTGCCGCAGTCAACGTGCCGGTGCCGAGTGCTTGCGCATCGCCAAGCACCAACGTGCCGCCGCTGAGTGCAGTGCCACCGGTGTAGCTGTTGGCCGCATCGAGTACCAGGGTGCCGGTGTCGAGTTTCTCCACGCCACCGATGCCGGAAATCGCCACATCGATCGTGGCGGTGGCACCCGGGTCCACACGTACTGCAGTCAACGAGGCGACCACGTTCAATGCACCGGCGCCGGCGTCGGTCAACCGATACCCATCGGTGACGAACTGCAGGCCACCGATGCTCTGCGTGCCCTGCACGCCCACCGCGCCTGCGGTGCCGGCAAACACCGCGAAATCGCCTTGCCAGGTGCTGTTGACGGTGCCGTCCTGGCTGGTCCAATTGGTCGCCGCACCCCAGGTGCCGGCGCCGCCATCGACGGTGCCATTTGCGGTGGTCTGCACGCCGTCCCAGAACTGCACGATGCTGCCCGGTGCAGTGACCACCAGATTGAGCTGCTGGCCGATGGCGGTCTGCAAGGCGAGCTGGCTCAGATCCACGCTGCCGGGAATCACACCAAATGCCAACCCGTTGTTGGTGAGCAACCCGGTGTAGTCGATCAAGCGATACACGCCGGTGCCGAAACCGCCGATGTCGGTGATGTTGAGCGTGCCGTCCAGGGTGAGATCGCCGTTGACCGCGAGCAGACGCGTGTTGCTCGGCGCTGCCAGTGCGACATCGAGAAACGCGCCCGGCGCCAGCGACAACCCACCCACGCTGAGCGAGGAGCCACTGGTCAATGCAAGCCGGCCGCCATCGCCGATGGTCACGCCACTGGTCACGCTGCCGTTCGTGCCAGTGCCAGTCAGCGTGCTGCCGAGCGCAACATTCAACGCGCTGGTGCCGAGACTGCCGATCACATCCAGCGTACCGCCGCTGACCTGGGTGGC
Organism: Xanthomonas populi; assembly: GCF_002940065.1. Lineage (GTDB taxonomy): Bacteria > Pseudomonadota > Gammaproteobacteria > Xanthomonadales > Xanthomonadaceae > Xanthomonas > Xanthomonas populi. The sequence continues at coordinate 776 of NZ_MDEJ01000077.1, read as the reverse complement.
ACCACCGATCGCGCTGGTGCCGAGCAAGCGCACCGTGCCCACGCCGCTCTTGTCCAGATTGCCGCCACCACCCAGGCTCCCGGCAAAATCGCCGCCACCCAACTGCAGCGTGCCGCCTGCATCGGTGTCGACGTTGCCGGCACCGCTGAGCGCGGTGATCAAGCCACCGGTGGTCAGATTCAACACCGCGCCTGCTGCGACATCGACATTGCTGGCATTGCCGAGCGCCGCGCCAGTGCTGGCCACCAGTGTGCCGGCCTGAATCGCCAACGGGCCGGTGTAGCTGTTGCTGCCGGTCAAGGTCAGGGTGCCGGCGCCGGCCTTGATCAAATCGCCTGTACCACTGATGTTGCCGCTGGCCAGCATGTCCGCGCCGTTGTCCACGGTGAGCGCTGCGCCAAGTGCGATGTCGTTGCTCAATGCCACCGCAATCGCATTGCTCAACGCCGCGTTGCCGACCACCGACAGACTGCCGGTACCGAGTGCATCGTTGGCACCGACCGCAATGGTGCCGGAAGCCAACGTGGTGCCGCCTGCGTACGTGTTGCCTGCGTTGAGCGACAACGTGGTGGCGCCATTCTTGATCAGACTACCGGTGCCGCTGATGGCACCGTTCAAGGTCAGATCGTTGCTAGCGACCAGGGTGAGCTGATCGTTCAACTGCAGCGCATTGCCCACAGTCAGCGCTGCATTGGTATCTATGGCCTGTTAACACTAATGGCCTGAGCGAGTAAACTATCGGGTATGGAGATCACACCAGAGCAATTTTCCCTAAT
>NZ_MDEJ01000076.1 GCF_002940065.1 Xanthomonas populi | reverse complement strand
CCATGCGCGCACTTGTTTCTACACGATCCGGGTGCAACCAGCTGATCTATCTCGGGAAAACGTGGGGAAACCTCAGGTCCTGATCCAGATCTTCGCCCTCGCATTGGCAATCGAGGCGCTCGGGCTATCTATACCGCTCCAGGCCCAGTGGGCAGTCGACCAGATCTCAGAGTCTAACGGCAAGGTCATACTCACGGTGGCAGCGATCTTTTCGCTGGTGATCATCATCCAGGCGGGTCTGAATTTGGCGAGGGCGTGGTTGATTAGCTGGCTGGGGGCCAACATCAGCACGCAGTGGGTCACTAACATCTTCAGCCATCTCATGCGCCTGCCACTGGACTTCTTCGAGAAGCGACACCTAGGAGACATCATGTCCCGATTCGGATCCATTCACTGGATCCAGGCGATCTTGACGGGTAGCTTCGTCACCGCACTGCTAGATGGCCTGACGGGCAGCCTAGCTTTGGTATTGCTGGTCATCTACAGCAAGGGTATGGCGACCGTGGCGGTAGCAGTGGCCGCCCTCTACGCCTTGGGTCGCTTCCTCATGTTCAGGGCGCTCTGGCGTGCAAGTGAACAGAGCATGGTGTTCGATGCACGACAGCAATCGGAGTTGATGGAGTCGGTACGGGGCATCCAGGCAATCAAGCTGGCCAACCGCCAGCTCGAACGCCGCGCCCGCTTGGCCAATGCTACGCTGGAGGCCGCCAAGCGTGGAGTGACCGCCGAGCGGATCAAGCTGGGCTTTGGAGCCGCCAGCCAGGGTATCTTCGGGCTGCAGCGAGTTTTCTTGCTCTCGGCAGGCGCCTACCTGATCTCAAGCAACGCGATGACCGCCGGCATGATGGTTGCCGCCCTGTCCTATGCGGACCAGTTTTCGACCCGTGTCGGCTCCTTCATCGATATGGCGGTCGAGCTAAAGATGCTTGGACTCCACCTCAATCGTCTCGCCGATATCACCACTGCGGACCAAGAGCCTGCGCACGGGCGCCTGGAAGGCGCCCTCCGATCCGCACCGGAGGTGCAGGTGAAGGGGCTGGGATATCGCTACTCCGAATGGGAACCGTGGATCTTCAGGAACTTGAGCTTCACCATAGCGCCTGGCCAGTCTGTTGCCTTGGTCGGTCCAAGCGGATGTGGCAAGACCACGCTTGCCAAAATCGTCCTTGGCCTGATTGCGCCGCAGGAAGGAGAAGTGACAGTAACCGACCAGCCCGGCCCTGTTTGCCGCAGCGCAATCCCCGCCGAGGGAATGGCGGCAGTGATGCAGGATGATTGCCTATTCTCTGGGACGATCGCCGACAACCTGGCGTTCTTCGACAGCGCGGCGGAGCTGTCCGAGATCGAAGCGGCAGCGCGTGCTGCCGGTATCCACGATGACATATTGAAGATGCCAATGGGCTACGAAACCCTGGTCGGCGATATGGGCTCGACCTTGTCCGGTGGACAGAAGCAAAGGATCCTACTGGCGAGGGCACTATACAGGCAGCCTAAGGTCCTCGTGCTCGATGAAGCGACCAGCCATCTGGATAGCGACAACGAAAAGGTGGTCAACGACGCAGTTATGGATCTGGAGATTACCAGGATCATCATCGCTCATCGCAAGGAGACCATTGCGATGGCGGACCGCGTGTTCGATCTTTCCAGGCAAACTTGGATCCGATGAGCGATTGATGCCTGCGTGGACGATGGTCTCATCGCTTGCGCTCGGTCAAAGAACCCGACGTGCCGATCGCAGATTGCACCTAAAGCGGTACCAGCACCCAGGGCCGCCAGTCCGGCACCCGGAGCTGCCGTCGATCATCGTCAAATACTGGCGTTATGGCGTGGTTTGGTCGCCGCTTCCAGTAGCGCCTGCAATGCAGACGCCGCCACCCCCAGGTCGCGACGTGCCAATGCAGCCTGAGCGGTTTGCCAGTGCACTGCGCCGGCGGACGCTGCCATCAGCTGGACAGATGCTCGATGGCGGCGACACTGCCGAGGCGGTCGCCGAGCTTCTTCAGCAAGGCGAGTCGGTTGGCACGCAGTTGTGCATCTTCGGCATTGACCATCACCCCGTCGAAGAACGCGTCGACCTGGGGGCGTAACCGCGCCAGGCGTGCGAGCACGGCGACGTAGTCGTGGCGGTGCAGCGCATCGCCGGTATCGCCGATGGCAGCTTCCACCGCTTCGGCCAGGGCTTCTTCGGCAGGCTCGCGTAGCAGGCGGGTGTCGATATCGCCGGGGATGTCGCCCTCGACCTTGCGCAGGATATTGCGGATGCGCTTGTTGGCTGCGGCCAGGGCTTCGGCCTCGGGCAGCGTGGCGAAGATGCCGATCGCATCGATACGGCGGTCGAAGTCGTAGAGGGAGCCGTGGGTCGCGCCCAGGTGCGCTCCTACGCCAAGCGCTGTAGGAGCGCCCTCGGGCGCGACCGAGAACAATGCGGCGACTGCGTTGAAATGCGTGGCAGGGACGCCTTTGTCTGCGTAGTAGCCTCGCAAACGATCCAGGACGAAATCAAAAATTTCTGCTGTAGTCGCCTCTACATTTGGCACCCATAGTCCGCCGCTCTGACGCTCTGCGACATTGACGCCTTGGGTCTTGGCGGCTTCAGCCGCTGTTTGTTGTTTACTAGCTTGCGACGAGGCCAAAGCGGAACTAACCAAACTCACTGCTTTCTTGATCAAATCAATTAGTGATAAGTCAAACCCCGACTCAATCACCGTCCGCGCCAACCCGAGCGCATTACGCCGCAACGCGAACGGATCCTTGTTGCCGGTCGGCTTCAACCCGGCCGCAAAACCACCGGCCAAGGTATCCAAACGTTCCGCAATCGCCAGCACCTTGCCCAGCGGCGATAGCGCGATGTCGTCGCCGGCAAAGCGCGGCTGGTAAGCCTCGTCGATGGCCAGCGAAATCTCGCTCGGCTCACTGGCCGCCTTTGCGTAGTGGCGACCAGCAATGCCCTGCAGTTCCGGGAATTCGTTGACCATGCGTGACTGCAGGTCGTTCTTGGCCAATTCCGCGGCACGACGCGCCTGCACCGGATCGGCACCAACTTGCGGGGCGATAATCTCGGCCAGCGCCGCCACGCGCGCGACCTTGTCGGCTACCGTGCCCAGCTTGGCCTGATAGGTCACGCTGGCCAGACCCGCGCCCATCGCCTCCAGCCCCTGCTTGAGGTCTTCGTCGAAAAAGAACTTGGCATCGGCAAAGCGCGGACGGATCACCCGCTCGTAGCCCTTGGCGACTTCGGCCACGTCCTTGGACTGGATATTGGCGATGCCGATGAACTGCTCGGTCAACTTGCCGCCGTCGTCCAGCACCGGGAAGAACTTCTGGTTGATCTCCATGGTTTCGATCAGCGCTTCCTGCGGCACCGCCAGGAACGCGCGCTCGAAACTGCACAGCACCGCCGACGGCCATTCGACCAGGTTGACCACCTGCTGCAGATGGTCCTCGCTGATGCGCGCACTGCCGCCGGCCTGCTTTGCGGCCGATTGGACTTCTTCGACGATGCGCACACGGCGTGCGTCCGCATCCACGAGCACGTGCGCCGCACGCAGTGCGTCGACGTAATCGCCCGGTGCGACCAGCGAGACTTCGCCCTGATGCATGAAGCGATGCCCACGCGTGATGCGATCGCCACGCACGCCCAGCAATTCGGCCGGAATCACCGCATCGCCGAACAGCAGAACCAGCCACTGCACCGGCCGCGCGAACGCGTATTCGTGCGCGCCCCAGCGCATCGGCTTGGGGATCGGCATCGCGGCGATCGCTTCGCGCAGAATGTCCGGCAACAAATCGGCGGTGCGCGCGCCCGGCGTCACCGCGCGATGCACGAAACGCTCGCCCTTGGCATCGCTGGTGCGCTCCAGCGCGGTCCAGTCGATGCCGGCCTTGGCCGCGAAACCGGCCAGTGCCTTGGTCGGCTTGCCTTCGGCATCCAGTGCGATGTTGAGATACGGGCCCAGCACTTCGGAACGCTGTTCGGGTTGCTCGGTCGCCACGCCCGGCAGCAGCACCGCCAGACGGCGCGGCGTGGACAGCGGTTTGGCATCGCCACGGGTGACCGCGACGCCACGCTTTTCCAGACCGTGCAGCACGCCATCGAAGAAGGCCTGCGCCAGGCCAGGCAGCGCCTTGACCGGCAGCTCTTCGGTGCCCAGTTCGATCAGCAGGGGAAGTTGTTCGCGCATATCAGGTGAACCTTGCGTGTGTCCCTTCTCCCGTTGGCAGAAGGTGCCCCAAAGGGGCGGATGAGGGTACGGGCGAAGCCTTGCGGAGTTTGAGTGCACGAGGGCGACGCCTTTGTACCCTCACCCCAACCCCTCTCCCGGTGGGAAAGGGGCTCGGTTACTTCTTTACCCCGGGAAACCCCAGCTTCTCCCGCTGTGCGTAGTACGCCTGCGCCACGCCCTGCGACAACGTGCGCACGCGCAGGATGTAGCGCTGGCGCTCGGTCACGCTGATCGCGCGGCGTGCATCCAGCAGATTGAACGCGTGGCTGGCCTTGGTCACCTGCTCATATGCCGGCAGCGGCAAGCCGACCTCGATCAACTGCTTGGCCTCGGCTTCGCACGCATCGAAGCGATGGAACAGCTCGGCGACGTTGGCATGTTCAAAGTTGTAAGCGCTCTGCTCCACTTCGTTCTGGTGGTACACATCGCCATAGCTCACCGGCGTGCCGTCCGGGCCGTAGGTCCACACCAGGTCGTAGACGTTGTTGCAACTCTGCAGATACATGCACAGCCGTTCCAGGCCGTAGGTGATCTCGCCCAGCACCGGCTTGCACTCCAGTCCGCCAGCCTGCTGGAAGTAGGTGAACTGGGTCACTTCCATGCCGTTGAGCCAGACTTCCCAGCCCAGGCCCCAGGCGCCGAGGGTCGGCGATTCCCAATTGTCTTCGACAAAGCGCAGGTCGTGCACCAGCGGGTCGATGCCCAGCGCCTTGAGCGAGCCCAGGTACAGGTCCTGGATATTGTCCGGGTTGGGCTTCATCGCCACCTGGTACTGGTAGTAGCGCTGCAGGCGATTGGGGTTTTCGCCATAACGACCATCGGTAGGACGGCGCGAGGGCTGCACGTAGGCCGCATTCCACGGCTCCGGGCCTAGCGCGCGCAGAAACGTAGCCGGATGGAACGTGCCCGCGCCCACTTCCAGGTCCAGCGGCTGGATCAGCACGCAGCCCTGCTCGGCCCAGTACTGGTTGAGGGTCTGGATCAGGCCCTGGAAAGTGATTGGAACGCGCCGGGAATCGGACATGCAGCAAGGGCCGTGCGGAAGGGGTGCGCTAGTATACCGGCCGACCCGCAGCGCTTTGCCGCGGGGCACCGCGGCAGGGGAACATCGAGCATGGAACAGCGGGGTACGGCCGATCCGGACAGCGTAGTGGCACTGCTACCGCGCGGCCGGCTTATGTTCGACCCGGTGGCCGCCGCGTTTCTTGGCGATGGCATGGTGGTGCCGCACGAGCACGAACGCGTGCAGTTCTCGGCCGCCGGCGTGCGCAACGCCAGCGAGGTGCATCCGCTGGTGCTGCTGGCCAACCTCAAGCTGCATGCCGCGCAGCCGCCGGCCGGCGAACTCGGCCTGGAACGGCTGACCGAGTGGATGGCCACCCGCACCGGCCTGCGCTATCTACGTATCGATCCCACCCGCATCGATGTGGCCGCGGTCACCGGCGTGGTGTCGCATGCGTATGCGCGCCGCCACCGCATCCTGCCGCTGGCGCTGGATGCCGAACGCGTACTGATCGCCACCAGCGAGCCGCTGGCGCTGGAATGGCTGGCCGACGTGCAGCATCTGAGCCGTCGTCGCATCGAACTGGCGCTGATCAACCCGCTGGAACTGCATCGCTACACAATGGAGTTCTTCGGCGTCACCCAGTCGGTGCGCGGCGCACGCGGCGATGTGCGCAGCGCCGAACCGGGCGCGGGCCTGCCCAGTTTCGAGCAGTTGGTGGAACTGGGCCGCGCCGGCGACGTCAACGCCGACGACCACCACATCGTGCATATCGTCGACTGGCTGCTGCAATACGCCTACGAACAGCGGGCAAGCGACATCCATCTGGAGCCGCGCCGCGAAGCCGGGCGCATGCGCTTCCGTATCGACGGCGTACTGCATAAGGTGCTGGAAGTGCCGCCGTCGGTGATGACCGCGGTGGTCAGCCGCATCAAGGTGCTCGGCCGCATGGACCTGGCCGAACGCCGCCGCCCGCAGGACGGCCGCATCAAGACCCGTGCGCCGGGCGGGCGCGAGGTGGAAATGCGCCTGTCCACCATGCCCACCGCGTTCGGCGAGAAATGCGTGATGCGCATCTTCGACCCGGATTCGGCGTTCAAGAGCATCGAACAACTCGGTTTCAGTCCCGAGGAAGCGGCCGGCTGGAGCGCACTGGTCGAGCGCCCGCACGGCATCGTACTGGTCACCGGCCCGACCGGCTCGGGCAAGACCACCACGCTGTATTCCACGCTCAAACGCCTGGCAACACCGGACGTGAACGTGTGCAGCGTGGAAGACCCCATTGAAATGATCGCGCCGGAATTCAACCAGATGCAGGTCCAGCAAAACATCGACCTGGATTTTGCCAGCGGTGTGCGCACACTGCTGCGACAAGACCCAGACATCATCATGATCGGCGAAATCCGCGACCTGGAAACCGCGCAGATGGCGGTGCAAGCTTCGCTGACCGGACATCTGGTGTTGTCTACCTTGCACACCAACGATGCCGCCTCGGCGATTACCCGCCTGCTCGATCTGGGCGTGCCGCATTACTTGGTGGCTTCCACGCTCAACGGCGTGCTGGCGCAGCGGCTGGTACGCACGCTGTGCGTGCATTGCAAGCGCCCGCACACGCTCAGCGATAACGAGTGGTCGGCAATCCGCGAGCCGGGCGAAGCGCTGCCGGAGGTGCTCAACGTGCACGCGCCGGTCGGCTGCCTGGAATGCCGCCGCACCGGCTATCTGGGCCGTGTGGGCTTGTACGAATTGCTGCCGGTGACCCCGCGTTTGCGCAGCCTGATCCGCGCCGATACTGACTTGGCCAGCTTCAGCAATGCCGCGCGCGGCGAGGGATTGCGCACGTTGCGGCGCACCGGCCTGGAGAAGGTCGCTGCCGGGCTGACCACCATCGAAGAAGTGCTGTCGGTGCTGCCGCCGCGCGAATAGGCGAATCCTCCGCTCTCCGGAGCACGCCGCTTACGCTTTTTTCGCGCGCGCGACCCGTCGGGAAGCCCGCAAGCCGCCGCGCGGAGTCGAGGGCCGGCAGGGTTTGGTGAAAAATTCTCTGGCTGACAGCGAGTAAGCCAACTTTTGGCTGTTTTCACACGAATCCCTGCCGACCCCTCGTTTTCGTTCAAGCACTCCAGTCGTATCGTAGCCGTCCATTGAAGCTTTCCACCAGCGCGTTGTTGGTGAGCTGCAGGCCGAGAGAAATCCGGTTTCCACGCCGTTCTCTTACGCCCAGCGGTCGATCACCTTGACGGCGATCGACTCACTCGCCGCCCACTGCGAGCCGTACTCGCCCTGATGCTCGCGCATCAGTCGAACTCGGCGCTCATGCACTTCCGGTGGATACTTCGTCTGGCTCACGGCTCCATCTTCTCAAGAGTCGGAGTTCCCCGGAGTCTCGGGCGGTTGATTGGACCTTATGAGCGACCATCCAGGCTCTCGACGCGTGCAGGCTTGCTCACTTTAGTCATTATCTCTTGCATCGCGTTTATATGCTTTGCTATCTGCTGTGTCAGTTTTGCCTGCTTAACGAGGTCGGGCTGATTTTCTTGCTTCACCTTGTCAAGTTTGTTCTGTGCCAACTGTATCTGTTTGTACAGCAGGTGCGTTTTCGCCTTGGCTTTGAAGCTGTCGGCAGTGTGAAACTGCACTTCGAACTCATATCCCTCGGCATCCGTGAAACGGGCATTGATCCCCTTGTAGGTGCCGTCTCCTGAGGTAAAGTAATTTTTCAGCTTCACGCAAGTCATTTTTTGCCGATGCAGCGCGTCATTTGCCGCCAGCACCTTCGCCACGAAATCCTCGGAAGGCAACTGAAGCACATAGCGCAGCGCATCGCCCACGCTCTGATTCGCCTGTGCCCCCGTCATGCCGGCTCGCACATGGCGCCGAATCTTGTCCTTGATCGATGCGACCGATTTCTGGAACGGCGCGTTTTGCACCTGCTCGATCCGGTCGTCCGCACTGTTGTAGCGCACGTTCCCCCAGAGCAGCGCGTCCAAGTCGTCGGCCAGCTTGTTGAAGACGGGGGTAAGCGACTCTTGCTTGCCTGCGGCGACGTTGAACAAGATTTGTGCCGGCGATACGTCTGCATTGAATTGCGTTGGCGCCCTCTGCAAGGGGGAGACCATCACTGGGGTCGATTGGGGCGTGACCTCGCCGGCTGCGGAAGGCGTCATCCTGCCGAGAGGTGTCTGCTGCGACAGCGCCCATTGCGGGGTGCTGCTTGCTGACGCCTGCACGGAATTCTGCGGCGTCTTTGCGGGTGCTTGAAGTTTGGAATCGACAACCGGGGCACTGATTGCCACGGCCGGGACGTTCTCCTCCTCCCAATCGTCGATCTCATCGCAGCCGGGCGGCGTGGCGATAAGACCGAATGCCTCCCGCGCAGGCGCCATCAGTTCATCCTGATCGCTCAAAGGAGCGCCCTCGAGCTTCAGCGTATGTCCGCTCTTGTATACATCGTGGAATCTCTCCTTGAGCGCGAACGTATCCTGCGTATGGAACTGAATCTCCCATAGCGCATCGTTGTGGCCACGCATCGTGACGTTGACCGCCTTGAATGTCTGCCGGCGCTTGGTGAAAAAATTGGTCAGCTTCACGCGGGCATGGCCCTGGTCGTCCAGCGCGGCCAGCACGCTACGCAGGCCGCTGCTGAAGTTCTTTTGGTCAAGTACCACGCTGTAACGCAGTGCGTCATTCACACCAGCCGCCGCTTGTTCCAGGGTCTTGTGCTTCAAAGCTACCTGCTGCCCAAGCTTTTCCACCAACGAGCCGAGGGATTTCAGTTGAAGGTGCTTTCCGACCAGTCGCCCATCATGGGCCTGGACCACGCTTTCCAGCATGTCGGTGACCACGGGTTCCATTTCGCGGGCGCGGGTCAGCAGGGCTTGGGCGTTACGCGTGATGTCCTCGGCCCGTACCGCGCGCAATCGCTGGGCCGGAGGCGGTGGCGGATCGATCAGGCGCGCCTGTTGCAGCGAGCGCAGCGCATCCTGCATGACGCCCGCAGCCATCGTCGGCATGCGCTGCAGGAGTGCAGTGGTCTGCTCGGCGTCGAAGCTGCCATCGTGCATGGCCCGTGCGGTTGTCTTGCTGTACGGCACGATGCGTACCCGCTCGGCGAAGGCCCGTTCGGATCGTTCGCAGGACTCCACGATTTTGGCGAACAACGCCGTACCCGTGTCGGATTTCAGCGCATCGGTCCCCACCTTGATGGCGATGGTGAAAAGGTTGCGCATGCTCAGCTCTGGCTCGCCAGGGATGAGCCCCGGTTGTCCCTTCGGAAACTGCGCGCGTGATAGCCGGCACACCGGATAGTTGTCGAGGATAGCGTGGATACGTGCTTCGGCATCAGGCGCGGCAGCGTAGGCTTCGGCAAGCTGCGGGAACGCTTCGGCCAGCGCATCGGGTAGGTGCGGCGCGTCTGCGGAGGCGGCCGACGCCTGCTCCAGCCCGAGCAGCTGCGCGTATAGCAGTTCGGCGGCTTCACGCGCTTCGGGCATATGGGCGCGCTCAATGGCTTCATGCGCCTGGGCGCGTAGTCCCTCCAACATCTGGGGATCTCTTTGCTCGCCTTCGAGCACCTGGCGCAAGCCATTGCGCAGATCGCGCTCGATGCCATCGTAGGTGCCGAACATCATACTGCGCGCCATCGCCTCGCGCAGCTCGTCGGGTTGCGCCATGAAGCGCGCCGCCAGGGTGCTGGCCGCACCCATGATCTTGCCGCCACGCTGCAGCGACATGATCTCGGACAACCGACCGGCCTGGTAGTGACCACTCTCGGGGTCGATGCCCGGCGTGGCCGTCTTCGGTGGTTTGAAGGACTGCGGCTGGCCGCGTCTTTCCTCGCGATCGGCCATCTCGCGCGAGATCAGCGCCGCCAGCTTCGGATAGCCCGCGTACACAAATGCATCGTCCCCGTCGGTATCCATGTTGCGCTTGCGCAACTCCGCGATCGGCAGCGCACCCAGGCGCCCTGGCTCCACGATGTCCTTGAGCCGCAGGCTGCCGGTGCTTAGCATGTCGCGCGGCACGGCGCTGCGGTCGCGGCCGGACGTCCAGCTCGACAGCGTCTTGAGGTCCTCCTTCGAGCAAACCAGGTCCGTGTTCGCGAAATCGGCCGGCCAGCTCTTCTCCGGCACCACGATGAGCATGCCCTTGCTGTGCAGCATCTGCTCATCGTTGTCCGACGTGTCGTCGAACCCGGTGTAGCTGTACTGAATGCCGAAGGACTGCGAAAGAAACTCCGCGGTGGCGTCGCCCTTCGCCACGGTCGCGACGCGCTCCTCAGGCACCGGCAGCAGATTCTCCTTGTCGTAGGGTGGCTTGCCGATCAGCAACGGACCGCCTGCAGCGTCGAAGGCCTGACTGCGCTCCCGCGGCAGATGCACCTTGTCGTCGGCGGAGGGCACCGCCCTGACTCTCTGGCCCTGGTAGCCGCCGCTGGTGGCCAGCTCGAACAGCGCGAGTTTGTTCAACGCCGGCGGCAGCGCCTTAAGCCGGCGCTGCATCGCCTCGTGCGCCTCCTGCAACGCCATCTCGTCGCGCGGGAAGTGCTGCAACGCCTGCGGTGCAAGTCGCGTGGGGCCCTTGTCCTGGCCAAGAAGGTCACGCTGCTCTTGGCTGGCCTGACCGGCCTGCACAGCTTGCCAGGCAGAGAAATACTTACGGAAGGCCGGGATGCTCTTGGCCACTTCCAGCTTCAGAAAGCCGCAGCCATCATTGGGGCACAGCGCCAGAGGCCGCCCGTCCGGCGCCAGGGGCTTGAACGGGTGTTCTGGACCGCTGACATCGTCGAAAAATCCTATCCTCAGCGTACCCTCAACCACGTGATCGCTCGATACCATCTCCAGCAGCGAGCGCTGCATGCGCGACCAGTCCTCGCGCTGCGGAGCGAGCTTGGCGACGAGCTTCATCAGGCTGCTGCCCGGAACAGTGTCGGCATAGCGGATCGCCGGCAGCATCGACGACGCTCCAGAGGTGCCGGACAGCAGATGGACTGGGCGGGTCATGTTGCCGCGCGTGGCGCGGCTGCCGCCAAACATGTCGAAGCGCCAGGGCTCGCCCTGGTAGGTAAGCGTGCGCGCGAGCATGAACGTTGAAATCGATCCCGGCAGTTGGACCTCTACCAGCGGCTGGCCCGTCAGACGCGCGAACAGCGAGTACGGCTTGTTCGTCTCGGCTGCGTTGGTCGACACTTCCTTGCCGCGCAGATCGACAACGATGTGGGTCGTGCTGCCGGTGCCGGACGCCGGCGCGCGGGGCTGGCCGGGTTCCGAACACATGCTCAGGCGCCCGGCGCCTAGGCCGAAGTCGCTGGGTGGATGTGCCTGCGCGATCTTTGGCGCTTCCTTCGCCATGCGCAGGTCAAGGGCGTCAAACACCTGTTCACCGGCCTCGATCTGCGCGATCAGGTTCCAACTCATCTCGCCGAGGTCCGCCTCAATGGCCTCGCGCGTCCGCTCCAGCGTCAAGTCCACCCATTTCGCCAGTTGGTCGCGGCGCTGGCGCACTTCCACCCGCGAGCCTTCAACGTGGCGCGGTTTCCATTGCCGGCTGACCATCGCGTAAGCCTTGAGCACCTGGAAGAAGGTCAGCGCCGGGCATCGCGTTGCGTGCTGTTCGATGTCGGTCGAAGACCGCGAGCCACCGCCGCTCAGGTAAATGTCGATCTTGCGCTCGACGATGGGCTGCAACGTGTTCAACGCGCGCAATGCGTGGCCCCGATGGCGAGAGGTCAGCTCTGGACTGCGGATCAACGGCAACAGTCCCATGCATAGGCTACCGATACCCTCAAGGTTGGTCTCGCGTAATCCGTCGCCCCCGACCAGCACCGAAACCCGCTCCAGCGCTGGCCGTGCCAGCGGACGCATCTGGCGATGAAGCCGCGCCGATGAAAGGGCCTTGAAGAGCGTTCCGATATCCGAGGCCGAGGCGGACTCAAAACGCTCGCGGTGCAAGTCCAGGTGCCCAGCCATCGCCTGCAGTTTGGCGCCACCCAAGGTCTGGAACTGTTCCTCGGCCAGGTGCAGCAGGCGGGACATGGCGTTGGCCACCATGGCGATCCAACGCATCTCGAACTGCTGCCATGGCAACTCGGCCGAGCCTGCGCGCTCGGCGAGCAGTACGCCTGCCGGTTGACACGCCGGCCTTCCGAAACATTTGCTCAGCGCGTTGAGCGACAGGGCCACGTGTTGCGCTTCCATGACTTGTCGCAGATCGTGGTCCTCAGCCAGCCTCGCAGCCAAGACGTCGATGGCCGTCTCGCAGGCCGGCGTGTCGGGAAATTTGCTCAGGGCGTTGAGCGCTTGGGTCAGGTGGATAGGGTCGAGGGCATTGCGCAACCCGGGATCGTCGGCCAGACGCGCGGCCAGTGCGCTGACGGCGGCCGCACAGACCGGCGTGTCGGGCCATTTGCTCAGGGCGTTGAGCGCATTGGCCACGCCTTGCGGGTCGAGGGCATTGCACAACCTGGGATCGTCGGCCAGCCGCGCGGCCAGCGCGCTGACGGCTTCCGCGCAGACCTGCGTGTCGGGCCATTTGCTCAGGGCGTTGAGCGCGATGGCCACGCCTTGCGGGTCCAGGGCATTGCACAACTCGGAATCGTCGGCCAGCCGCGCGGCCAGCCTGCTGACGGCAGCCGCGCAGACCTCCGTATCGGGAAATTTGCTCAGGGCGTTGAGCGCGGTGGTCACGTTGATAGGGTCCAGGGCATTGCACAACTCGGAATCGTCGGCCAGCCGCGCGGCCAGTGCGCTGGCGGCAGCCGCGCAGACCGGCGAGTCGGGCAATTTGCTCAGGGCGTTGAGCGCATTGGCCACGCCTTGCGGGTCGAGGGCATTGCACAACCCGGGATCGTCGGCCAGCCGCGCGGCCAGTGCGCTGACGGCGGCCGCACAGACCGGCGAGTCGGGCAATTTGCTCAGGGCGTTGAGCGCGGTGGTCACTTCTTGCGGCTTGAGGGCGTCGCACAACCCGGGATCTTCGACCAGCCGCGCAGCCAGCGTGCTGGCGGCAGCCACGCAGACCGGCGTGTCGGGCAATTTGCTCAAGGCGTTGAGCACGGTGGCCACGCCTTGCGGGTCGAGGGCCTTGCACAACCAGGGATCGTCGGCCAGACGCGCGGCCAGTGCGCTGACGGCAGCCGCGCAGACCTCCGTATCGGGAAATTTGCTCAAGGCATTCAACGCGTTGGCCACACCTTGCGGGTCCAGGGCCTTGCGCAACCCGGGATCGTCGGCCAGCCGCAAGGCGAGTACCTTGACTGCAGCAGTGCAGAACGGTGCGTCAGGCAATTTGCTTAGGGCATTCAACGCGCTGGCCAAGTCTAGTGAGTTGAGGGCCTGGCGTAACCTGCGATCGTCGGCCAGCCGCCGAGCCAGCGCACTGACGGCGGCCACACAGACCGGCGTGTCGGGCAATTTGCTCAGGGCGTTGAGCGCATTGGCCACCTCTTGCGGTTCGAGGGCGTCGCACAACCCGGGATCGTCGGCCAGACGCGCGGCCAGTGCGCTGACGGCGGCCACACAAACCGGCGTGTCGGGAAATTTGCTCAGGGCGTTGAGCGCGATGGCCACCTCTTGCGGCTTGAGGGCGTCGCACAAACTGCGCTCGTCGGCCAGCCGTAAGGCCAAGGCCTCAGCGGCGGCCTGGCTGACTTTCAGGTCGGGCAATTTGCTCAGGGCATTGAGCGCTTGGGTCACGTTGTTAGGGTCGAGGGCATTGCGCAACCCGGGATCATCGACCAGCCGCGCGGCCAGCGCGCTGACGGCTTCCGCACAGACCTCCGTGCTGGGAAACTTGCTCAGGGCGTTGAGCGCTTGGGCCACGTTGATAGGGTCGAGGGCATTGCGCAACCCGGAATCGTCGACCAGCCGCGCGGCCAGCGCGCTGACGGCTTCCGCACAGACCTCCGTGCTGGGAAATTTGCTCAGGGCGTTGAGCGCGGTGGCGACTTCTTGCGATTTGAGGGCGTCGCGCAAATCGCGCTCCAATACCAGCCGCAAGGCCAGCATGCTGGCGGCGGCCGCGCAGACCTCCGTGTCGGGCAATTTGCTCAGGGCGTTGAGCGCTTGGGTCACGTTGATAGGGTCGAGGGCATTGCGCAACCCGGGATCATCGACCAGCCGCGCGGCCAGCGCGCTGAGGGCTTCCGCACAGACCTCCGTATCGGGAAATTTGCTTAGGGCATTCAACGCGTTGGCCACACCTTGCGGGTCCAGGGCCTTGCGCAACCCGGAATCGTCGGCCAGCCGCTCGGCCAGCCTGCTGGTGGCAGCCGCGCAGACCTCCGTATCGGGAAATTTGCTCAAGGCATTGAGCGCGTTGGCAATCCCTTGCTGGTCCAGGGCCTTGCGCAACCCGGGATCGTCGGCCAGCCGCTCGGCCAGCGCGCTGACAGCCTCCGCACAGACCGGCGTGTCGGGGAATTTGCTCAGGGCGTTGAGCGCATTGGCCACGCCTTGCGGTTCGAGGGCATTGCGCAACCCGCGATCGACGGCCAACCGCCCGGCCAGCGCGCTGACAGCCTCCGCACAGACCGGCGTGTCGTGGAATTTGCTCAGGGCGTTGAGCGCATTGGCCACGCCTTGCGGTTCGAGGGCATTGCGCAACCTGCGATCGTCGGCCAGCCGCAAGGCCAGTGCGCTGACGGCGGCCGCACAGACCGGCGTGTCGGGCCATTTGCTCAGGGCGTTAAGCGCGGTGCCCACTTCTTGCGGCTTGAGGGCGTGGCACAAACTGCGCTCGTCGGCCAGCCGCGAGGCCAGCGCGCTGGCGGCGGCCGCACAGACCGGCGTGTCGGGCCATTTACTCAGGGCGTTGAGCGTGTTCGCGACGCTCTGCGCATCCATCGCATAACGCAGGCGGCTGTCGCTGGCGAGAAGCGCGGCGAGCGAGTGCGCCATGGACTGGCAGTCCGGATTATCGAACCACTTGCTGAAGGCATTGAGTGACAAGCCGATGCCCCGCGGGTCCAGAGACTGCCGGGCCTTGTGGTCACGCTGCAGGTGACGTGCCAGACGAGCCACCGCGCGTTTGCACCTGCCGCTGTCGGTATTCTTGGCGAAGGCGTTCAGGAGTAGGACTAAAGGATTGCCAACCAGCTCCAATAGATCATCGGCCTGCTCCACCTGTCCGGCGATCCACGCGATTGCATCCATGCATGCTTGCTGGTTCAGGTGCTTGCTCAGCTTGTTGCCCACATGGGCCAGCTGCTTCAGCGATGCAGCTTCGAACCACCCGGTCTTGTAGAGATACTGCGCCGCGAGTTCGGTGTTACGATCGAGATCGCGGTGCGTTACGACTGCCCCAGCTGCCCCAGCGACCGGCCTTGCATTGGCAATCATCTGAAGGTATTTATCGAGCCACTGCGCATTGGTTTGCGCATTGATGGTCTCATCCAGGAAGGGCAACGCCAGCCAGCCAGAGCTGCGATGCGCCAGTTCGTTGTCCTGTGCCATGGAGACGCACAGGCGAGCGTTGTGGTTCTGAGCTCCCCGGTTGGACGCACTCAACTGTTGCCGATACCGCTCTCGCTCTGCCCGCAGCCGTTTTTTTGCCGTCGGGTCGAGCTGACGTTCGGTACGGCGAAGGTCCTCCATGCTCAACTCAAACTCACGCCTTGGCCGCTGCGATCGCTGATGCGACTCGCGCTCTTCCCGCGATCGTTTTACTGCGGGCCGGTTGGACTGTCGTTCAGTCAGGCGAAGATCCGCTGTCGCCTCCAAGTTATGCGCTGCTGGTTGTGGCCTACGGCACGCCAACGAGGCGCTGGCGTACGCGGGCATGTTGTCCGGGCGCCACTCGGGCGCGGTACCGCGTCGGTCGGTGGGATCATCGCGCCGGTATGAGCGGGCGACCGATTGTTGCCGAAGGCGCCTGTCCCATGCGCCTTCGTTGGCTCCGGTTCGCTCATCCACGGGCAAGGGCTCCCTGTGTCGCGTCGAAGCTCCAGTTTCATCCGACTCTACCCGCCTCCGTTTGCCCGGCGGCCGTCCAAGTGATTGAGGGTTGCTCCTGGTGCTGGCTGCTGCCTGATCCTCCGCTGGCCTGGGCAGTTTCTCGTGAGAGTGCTTTACGGCCAGTTTGAACGAGTTTGGATTGACGTTAGAGGTTTTCATGCTTGTAATTTAGTCAGTCCGCCTGCTAGCGGCCTCTATCTAATACGAAGCGTTGATGACGTTTACGATGCTCGTAACGGGTTGGGCCGAAGGCCCACGACGGTGTTGCAGCGCTTGCACATCTTGGCTGCAGCGCACCTGCAGGGCTGGGTGCTCGGCGGCCGTCAGGCGCAGTGCTCGGGTGGTTAGGCACGATTCGACTATTTTTTACACGAATCCCTGCCGACCCTCGCGTTGGCCTGACACCCGTCGCAGTCCGACGCGCGCCCTCAGCCCGAGCTTGGCCGTCCCCATCGCTGTCCTCTGCTTCTGTTCAAGCGGACAGCGGCATTCTCTGGCTGCGACGGCGCAAACGCTCTGGCGGTCCAGTCGTGCACTTGTCTGCCGATGTACAGGACGTGCCACAGCCATCGGCGACCACCGTCACCATTCCATCTATCTAGCTGCGAGGGAATCAGGACATGTCAATCGGCAATCACCCGAGTGCCCGCGTTGGCGCGCAGCTTAAAAAAACGCGCCACTGCCGCCTACAATCGGCGGCATCTGCCGTGTCCTAGGTTGTCGCGCATGTCCGTTTTTCCGTTCCTGATCATCGAAACCGGGCACCCCGTGCCGGAGATGAAGCGATACGGCCGTTTTCCGCACTGGATCCGCGTGGCGGCCGGGCTGGCCGAACGTGAGACCGTGGTCATCGATGTCGCCAATGGCGACCGCCTGCCGGATCGCGACCGCTTTGCCGGCACCATTGTCAGTGGCTCGGCCGCCTATGTCACCGACCGCGCCGAGTGGAGCGAACGCAGCGCCGACTGGCTGCGCGAGGTCGCTCATCAAGGCATGCCGCTGCTGGGCATCTGCTACGGACACCAGCTGCTGGCGCATGCGCTGGGCGGCGAGGTCGACTACAACCCGGCCGGGCGCGAGTCCGGCACCATCGCGCTGGAACTGCACCCGCCGGCCGAACAAGACCCCTTGTTTGCCGGCCTGCCGGCGCATTTCCCCGCGCACGCCACGCACATGCAAACCGTGGTGCGCGCCCCGGACGGGGCCATCGTGCTGGCGCGTTCGCGGCAGGACCACTGCCATGCGTTCCGCTGGGGCCAGGCCACCTGGGGGGTGCAGTTTCACCCCGAGTTCGCCACCCACCACATGCGCGGCTATGTGCAGGCGCGCGCCGAGTGCATCGCCCGCCACGGCTACTGCGCCCGCACGGTCGCCCGCGAGGTCAGCGCCGCGCCGATCGCCCGCAAGCTGCTGCGCCGCTTCGTGCATCACGCACGCGGCCTGCAAACAGTGACCGCACATCCCGCCGCGCACACGTAAAAGCAGCGATAATCGCGCCACGCCGGATGGTCCGGTGCGTATCGATCCGGAATGGGAATGAGCGAACTTCGCAAGGTGCCGGCGTCTGCCGGCGCAGAATGGTTGTTGACAGGTTTCTCGCTGCTGAAGCGGGCGCCACTGGCGCTCGGCTCGCTGGGGGTGATCTGGAGCGTGACCGCCACCCTGGTGGTGTCGCTGTCGCTGCTGGTGCCGCTGCTGGGCCCAGCCCTGCAGTTCCTGCTGGTATTGGCCGGCCCGTTGTTCATGGGCGGCATGCTGTGGGCGATCCGCGAAGTGGACGAAGGCCGCATCGCCAAACCGTCGCATCTGCTGCATGGCCTGCAGGACGGCCGCGCACCGCATCTGCTGGTGTCGCTTCTGCCGCAGCTGATCGCCGGCCTGCTGCTGGGCGTGTTGCTGCTGGTGATGATCGGCGCCAACGGGCTGCAGCAGTTGTCCGAAGTGATGGTCAAGATCAACCAGATCAGCCAGTCCGGCGCGCAGCCGGACCCGGTGCAGATCGAGCAACTCGCCGCCAGCCTGCCGGCCGGCCGCATCCTGCTGTGGCTGCTGCTAACCGTCGCAACGTTCGCCGCAATGACGCTGGCGCTGTTCGTGATGCCGCCGCAGGTGATGTTCGACCGCAGCACCGGCGGCCACGCGCTGCGCGAGAGCCTGCGGGCCAGCCTGCACAACCTGCCGGCGATGCTGGTGTTCTTCGTGCTGGCCTTCATCGCCCTCTTTGCGATCTATTTCGCGGTGATGATCGTGGCGCTGCTCGTCGGCCTGGTGGCCGGGCAGACCGTGGCGATGTGGCTGGCCCAGCTGCTGCTGATGGCCGTGCTGATGCCGGTGTTCGCCGGCTCGGTCTACGCCGCCTGGAAGCAGATGTTCAGCCACGAAGGCGCCGTTGCACAGCCGGCCCCGCCGTCGCGCCCGGATGTGTTTGCTGCTTGAGGGCATCATGCGTGTCCGGCAAAGATCACTCGGCCGGCCAAATGAGACGAAGCCGCACAACTATCTGCACTACCCCCGCAAGGGCATTACCCCGCAAGGCACAATATGCCTTACGGTTTTCAATCTGTCTGCACAAGCTCCACCCGGACGACCTCGATGCAGCCCGGGATCGCGTCGAATGGCAACGGATAAGCCGCAAAGGCGTTCTCGTAGAGTTTTACCGCTGCGCCGCAGGGTGTCCTGCGCAGGTGACCCACACCGCTAAAAGAGGTGTTTGCATGCTCACGCAAGCGCGCATTACGGCCGTGGAAGGGTTCGCTCATCACCTGACACGAGGGATTGATCCGGAGCGTCAGCTCTCCATACATGGCGCACAGAAAATCGTGTTGTTCGGTACCGAATAGCTGAAGGGCACCTCGAACAACCAAGTCGTAGCCGTGGTGACACGCACTGGATGATGACCATACCTTCAAAAAATCAGCGAT
>NZ_MDEJ01000075.1 GCF_002940065.1 Xanthomonas populi | reverse complement strand
ATCATGTCTGTCGTTCTCCGCTGGCAGGGCGTCAAGTCAATGATGGCAGATTGCTGGGGTTTTTAGAGGCTCCTTTAAGCGAATGGGCCAATTTCCGCTCCACCGGGTCCAGCTCCGGCTGGAGCGCACGCGGTGGGCTGACCCGCAATCCTTACGCGCTGGATCGCAATCCCTGCGGCTGCAGTGCCGGCACCGGCGCGACGATCGCGGCCAGCCTGGCCACCGTCGGCATCGGCACCGAAACCGATGGCAGCATTACCTGCCCGGCGTCGGTGAATGGCTGGGTCGGACTCAAACCGACCGTGGGCCTGGTCAGCCGCGACGGCATCATTCCGATTTCTAGCAGCCGGGACACCGCTGGCACGATGACGCGCAGCGTTGCCGATGCTGCTGGAGTACTGCAGGCAATCGCCGCACCGGATCCGCAAGACCCGGCCACGCGCAATGCGCCGGGCTCCACGCCGAACTATCTGGCGCACCTCAAATCCGATGGCTTGCGCGGCGCGCGCCTGCGCCTGTTGCGCAATCCACTGCGCGAGGATGCTGCCATTTCCTCAGCGTTGGATCGCTCCGTGCAGACGCTGCGTGCCGCGGGCGCGATTGTGGTCGAAACCAGCCTGGCGACCGATGGCCAGTGGGATGCCGCTGAGCAAATGGTTTTATTGGTCGAATTCAAGGCCGGCTTGAATGACTATCTGCGCAGCCACGCCGCACAGGTCTCGAGTCTGGAACAGCTGATCGCCTTCAATCGCAGTCGCGCACAGCACGAGATGCCCTACTTCGGACAGGTACTATTTGAGCAGGGGCAGGCATCACCCAGACTCGACGACCCTGCGTATCTCACTGCACGCGCCACCGCCAAACGACTGACCGGGCCGGAAGGCATCGACGCCGCGTTGAAGGCCGATCGCCTGGACGCGCTGATCGTGCCAACCACCGGCGCCGCCTGGGTCACCGATCTGGTCAAGGGCGACACTTTTCCCGGTGCCGGCTACGGGGACGCCGCAGTGGCTGGCTATCCCAGCCTGAGCGTGCAGATGGGGCAGACCCAGGGCCTGCCGCTCGGCTTGCTGTCATGGGCAGCGCCTGGAACGAGCAGCGCTTGATCGAACTGGCTTACGCCTACGAGCAACGCAGCAAGGCGCGCTTTGCGCCCGGCTATGCGCCGACAGCGCCAAGCACACCGGCTGTCGCACCTGCGGTTACTCCCGTAGTCGCAGGCTCGCCGTCTTCAGCCCCGGGCGAGCGCACGCTCTCCTGGGCGATCGGCTCGGCCGCACGCACCGGCGGCTGTTCCTGCGCAGCGATTTCGGCGCGGATCCTGGGCAGCGCGTAGGCGTGCTCGCGGGTCAGAAAATCGATCATGCGTTCGCGCGCGATGCAGCGCAGATCGAACGCATCGCCGGAATTACGCGCACTCACCAGCAAACGCACCTGGATCGTGCTCTCGCTGGTCTCGGTCACCTGGGTCACGCACACGCGCCCATCCCACAAAGGCTCGCTCTTGCAGATTCGCTCCAGCTCCGCGCGCACCGCCGCGATCGGGGTGCGGTAATCCAGCCACAGGAACGCGGTGCCGAGCAGATCGGCGCTGCTGCGCGTCCAGTTCTGGAACGGGTGCTCGATCCACCAGGTCAACGGCACCACCATGCGCCGCTCATCCCAGATCCGCACCACCACATACGAGCTGCCGATCTCCTCGATGCGGCCCCACTCGCCTTCCACGATCACCACATCGTCGAGCCGGATCGGCTGGGTCAACGCGATCTGCAGGCCCGCAATCAGGTTGCCGAATACCGGCTTGGCCGCGATACCAGCCACCAGGCCGATGATGCCGGCCGAGGCCAACAGGGTCTTGCCGATCTGGCGCACCTGTTCGAAACCCAGCAACACTACGGAAATACCGAGCAGGATCACCGCGCCCATCACCACACGGCTCAGCACGCGCGTTTGGGTCTGGATGCGGCGCGCGGTGAGGTTGTCGGAGACTTCGATCGGGTTGCTGCGCAAAATCGCCATCTCGCCGGCAGCGACCGCGCGCACCAACAACCAGGTTACGCAGCCGACGATGCCGACATGCAGCAGATGCTGCACGGCTGCCAATCCTTTGCCGGATAACGGCGTCGCTTCCGTGGCGATGCCCAGAAACAGCAGGGGCAAAATGAAGGCGGCCGACAGAGTCACCACACGGATGATGCGTGCGCGGCGATAGTCGCGGCCTTGCATGCGGCGAAACAGCCACAGCATCAACGACCAGGTGACGATGCCCGCCATCAGCGAGGCACCAAGCGGGATTGCGTATTCGCGGATGACATTCCAATCGGCAGTCAAACCGTTCCTCCTGTGGGGGGAAAGAGGGATGGCCGCTAAATCATGCCGCACGCGGCATGAGCATCACGTCATGCGCACATTGACATCACGCGTCCAGCGGTTGCTCCACCGCCTGTTGTTGCTTGCGCACGATCGCCATCGCGATTTCCAGCGACTGCTCGTAGTTCAAACGCGGATCCACACTGGAACGGTAGGCGCGCTCCAGATCGCGCTCGGTCAACTCGCGCGCACCACCGGTGCATTCGGTCACATCTTCACCGGTCAGTTCCAGATGCACACCTCCCAACCGCGTACCGGCCGCCGCATGCAGATCGAACGACAGCTCCACCTCGCTGCGAATATTGTCGAAACGCCGAGTTTTATAGCCATTTCCGGTGCTTTCGGTATTGCCGTGCATCGCATCGCAGACCCACAACACCCGACGCCCATCGCGCCTTACCGCATCGAGCAGAGGCGGCAACTTTTCGGCAATCTGCGCAGCACCCATGCGATGGATGAAGCTCAAACGTCCAGGTTCGTCTTCCGGATTGAGCACGTCGATCAGACGCAACAGCTGATCCGGCTGCACCGACGGCCCCACCTTGATCGCAATCGGATTGCGCACGCCACGCAGGTACTCCACATGCGCACCATCCAGCGCAGCGGTGCGCATGCCGATCCAGGGGTAATGCGTGCTCAGGTTAAACCAGCCCCACTGGCGCGGCACCTGACGAGTCAGACCTTCCTCGTACGGCAGCAACAGCGCCTCGTGCGACGTGTAGAAGTCGATGCGATTAAGGTTGTACACCTCCGCTCCGGACAAGGTTTCCATGAAACGCACCGCATCACCGATCGACGCCACCATCTTCTGGTAGTCCGCCGATAGCGGCGAATACCCCACCCAATCCAGATTCCAGTATTCGGGATGGTGCAGGTCGGCGAAGCCGCCATCGATCAAGGCCCGCACGAAATTCATCGTCATCGCTGAGCGTGAATGCGCAGTGATCATGCGGCGCGGGTCCGGTATGCGAGCCGCTTCGGTGAACGCCGGCGCATTGATCACATCGCCGCGGTAGCTCGGCAAAGTCACTCCATCGCGGGTTTCGGTATCAGCCGAACGCGGCTTGGCGTACTGGCCGGCAAAGCGGCCAACCCGCACCACCGGCAAGTGCAGGCCATGGACCAGCACCAGGCTCATTTGCAGCAGCACCTTCAAGCGGTTTGAGATCGTGCCCGATTCGCAATCGCTGAAATTCTCAGCGCAATCCCCACCCTGGAGCAGAAAGCGCTTGCCTTCCTGCGCCTCGGCCAGCTGGCGCTTGAGCGCCAAGATTTCCCACGAGGTCACCAGCGGCGGCAACTGCCGCAACTCCTCCAAGGTGTGCTCTAGCGCAGCTGCGTCGGGGTAGCTCGGCATCTGCAGCGCCGGACGCTGGCGCCAACTCTGCGGCGACCAGTGGTCTGCCTCGTTGACCGACTGATGAAGGGAAGCGGACATCGTGAACTCCAGAAATCTCGGGCGCCGGCCATAGCCGGAACGGTTAGAACAACTTGCGCTGACCGCGCTGCTTGAACCCGGCATACAGCGCCCACAGCGCCAGTGCAACGAACCACACCATGCTCCACATCGGCATACTCAGGCCCAGAAACCGCCAATCGATATTGCCGCAATCGCCGGTGCCGGTCAGCACTGTGCGGGACACCTCGAACGGGCCCATTGTCTCGCTCAAAAAGCTCAACGGCGGCCCGCACGAAGACATCATGTCCTTGGGCCGGATCTGCACCCAGACATGCCGTGCCGCGATGCCCATGCCCACGCCGGCAGCGATGAAGCTCAGCACACCATAGAGTTTTCGCGTACCTGGAGCGCGTGGCCCATGCAACGCACCCAGCAGGAAAAAAACGGCCAGCGCTGCGAAGGCGATCCGCTGAAAAATACACAACGGACAGGGCTCAAGCCCCAGATGCAGCTGCACATAGATCGCATAGGCAAGCAAACCTGCGCATGCAAGAAAGCTCAGCAGAAACTGCGCCCGGAAACCCCAACGAAATGGATTCATCGTTACCGCTTGCCTAGGATCAAGTCATCGATTATCCGTCATCGCCGTCGTCATAACCACGGATGCCTGCGCCTGCGCGGTCGTATGGTGCGAAGCACTTAACGGGCAGTTGCATCGCGACATCCAGACACATCGCCGTGCGCGAGCGCTCTCAGCAGCACAGCAACACAAACCAGGCACTGGCGGTTGCTTGCTCCAGTCATTGCGCCGCCCTAAGCACCGCCAACGCCAACGCCAACGCCAACGCAATCACGTTCGACTCATAAATAAAAAAGCCCGGTATTAGCCAGGCTTTCTCAAAAATCTTTGCGAAAAGCGAACCGATTACTCGGCCACTTCCTCGGCGACGACCGGACGGTCGACCAGCTCGACATACGCCATCGGCGCATTGTCACCGGCACGGAAGCCGGCCTTCAGAATGCGCAGGTAGCCGCCTGGACGGGTCGCGTACCGCGGCCCCAGCTCGACGAACAGCTTGCCCACTGCTTCCTTGTCGCGCAGGCGAGCGAACGCCAGACGACGATTGGCAACGCCATCGACCTTGCCGATGGTGATCAGCGGCTCGGCAACGCGACGCAATTCCTTTGCTTTCGGCAAGGTGGTCTTGATGAGCTCGTGCTTGAACAGCGAAGCGGCCATATTGCGGAACATGGCTTCGCGGTGAGCACTGGTACGGTTGAACTTACGACCGGATTTCTGGTGACGCATGAGTGTGATTTCCTAAGAATATTGAGACTGCTTCAGAGACGTTGTCGCCATCCTGGTGCTGTTGAATGGACTGCGGTTGGTCCGAGCCGGCCGTCCTTTGACCGGATGTCACCGCGGGCTTTGGCCCGTCGATGTAAAAAAACAACATGGGCGTCCGAAGACGCCCATGTCTTGACACATTAACCAAGCATGCCGTGCTGAGCGACACCGGCCGGCGGCCAGTTCTCCAGCTTCATGCCCAGTGCAAGGCCGCGCTGTGCCAGCACTTCCTTGATTTCGGTGAGCGACTTCTTACCCAGATTCGGGGTCTTGAGCAGCTCCACTTCGGTCTTCTGGATCAGATCGCCGATGTAGTAGATGCTCTCGGCCTTCAAGCAGTTGGCCGAACGCACGGTCAGCTCGAGATCGTCGATCGGGCGCAACAGCACCGGATCCACGCCGCTGGCAGCCGGCTTGGCCGCACCACGATCGCGGTGGGTGAAATCGCCGAACACCGACAGCTGATCGCTCAGGATGTCGGCGGCAGTGCGCACGGCTTCCTCTGCATCGATCGTGCCGTTGGTTTCGATATCGATCACTAGCTTGTCGAGGTCGGTCCGCTGCTCGACGCGTGCAGCTTCCACGGCGTAGGCAACGCGACGCACCGGCGAGAACGACGCATCCAGCATCAGACGACCGATGGTGCGTGTCTCTTCGTCAGGACGACGACGTGCGGCAGCGGGCTGGTAGCCGAAACCACGCTCGATCTTCAGGCGCATGTTCAGCGCCGTGTCCTTGGTCAGGTGGCAGATCACGTGGTCGCCGTTGACGATCTCGACGTTGTGATCGGTCCTGATGTCGGCCGCAGTGACCGTACCCGGACCCTGCTTGGACAGCGAAAGCGTGGCGCTGTCGCCACTGTGCATACGAATCGCCACGTCTTTCAGGTTGAGCAGGACGTCAAGCACGTCTTCCTGCAGCCCTTCGACCGTGGTGTACTCGTGCAGCACGCCATCGATCTCGACCTCGGTGATCGCAAAACCCGGGATCGACGACAACAGAACACGACGCAGGGCATTGCCCAGCGTGTGCCCGTAACCGCGCTCCAAGGGCTCGATCACGACTTTTGCGCGATTGTCGGTAAGACGTTCGATCTGCGGACCACGGGGGCGTAGAACCTGGTTGGCGGTAACCGTCATGTTGCGGGGTCTCCTGCGAACCTCCGGCAGTGCCGGAGGCTCTCCAATGTGAATTACTTCGAATACAACTCGACGATCAGCGCTTCGTTGATATCCGAAGGCAGGTCGGCACGATCCGGAACAGCCTTGAACACGCCGCTGAACTTCTTCGAATCGACTTCGACCCACGACGGCGTCATGTCGTGCTGCTCAGCCACGGTCAGGGCTTCCTGCACGCGGAGCTGCTTCTGTGCTTTTTCCGACAACGTGATCGCATCGCCAGCCTTGATCTGGTACGAAGCCAGATTCACAGACTTGCCATTGACCAGCACGCCACGGTGCGACACCAGCTGGCGCGCGGCCGGACGGGTGACGGCAAAGCCCATGCGGTAGCAGACGTTGTCCAGACGGGTTTCCAACAACTGCAGCAGGTTCTCGCCGGTGTTGCCCTTCTTGGTCGAGGCCTTCTTGTAGTAGTTGCGGAACTGACGTTCCAGCAAACCGTAGATGCGCTTGACCTTCTGCTTTTCACGCAGCTGGGTAGCGTAGTCGGAGAGCTTGCCTTTGCGCGCCGCGCCGTGTTGGCCGGGCTTCTGCTCAAGCTTGCACTTGGAGTCGAGCGCACGCGCGGGGCTCTTGAGGGAAAGGTCGGCGCCTTCGCGGCGGGCGAGCTTACAGGTAGGACCGATATAGCGAGCCATTTCTTATCGCTCCCTTAGACGCGACGCTTCTTCGGCGGACGGCACCCGTTGTGCGGGATTGGCGTCACGTCGATGATGTTGGTGATCTTGTAGCCCACGTTGTTCAACGAACGCACGGCCGACTCACGGCCCGGACCCGGACCTTTGATACGCACTTCCAGCGACTTCACGCCGTAATCGAGCGCAGCGCGGCCAGCCTTTTCGGCGGCAACCTGAGCAGCGAACGGGGTCGACTTACGCGAACCACGGAACCCGGCGCCGCCGGACGTAGCCCACGACAGTGCATTGCCCTGGCGATCGGTGATGGTGATGATGGTGTTGTTGAACGAAGCATGGACGTGGGCGACGCCATCGGTGATGACGCGCTTGATCTTCTTCTTCGTTTTCTTTTCTGCTGGCTTTGCCATGATCTATCCCTTACTTCCTGATCGCCTTGCGCGGACCCTTACGGGTGCGGGCGTTGGTACGGGTACGCTGACCACGCAGCGGGAGACCACGACGATGACGCAGACCGCGGTAGCAGCCCAGATCCATCAGTCGCTTGATCGCGATGCCGATTTCACGGCGAAGGTCGCCTTCGACGACATACTTGCCAACTTCGGCGCGTAAACGCTCGATTTCGGGTTCGGACAGATCACGAATCTTCGTGCTCGAAGTAACCCCTGCGGATTCGCAGAGCTTCTTCGAACGGGTACGGCCGATGCCGTAGATGCTTTGCAACCCGACCCAGACGTGCTTCTGGGCTGGCAGGTTGACGCCTGCAATACGCGCCATGACGCGATTCTCCAACTGAGTGATGGCCCGACAGCGCCCAGGCGCCATCCGGCAGGATGGATAAAAAGTTAACTAGGAATTGTAGCAAGGCCTCGGATTGCTTTGAAGCCCGTGGAACCAAAAAGTTCCATGGACCCGGCGTGGGGAGTGTGCCCTCGCTCCGGCGCCGGACGATGTTGATCCAGAAAACTTCTCCGAATCGCCTGTACTACTCCCGCACAGGACCACATCGTCACACCCACGCGCGAGACGTCGCGCGAGCCGCCCTTCTGATCGGAAGGTCGTGTCCCGGGAACCAGGACGTCTTCACGTAATGAATTTCAAGTGTACCACTTAACCGCGCGCCAGACCGCCGCGCGAGCCGCCCTTGAGGTTGGCCTTCTTCAGCAAACTCTCATACTGGTGCGACATCAGATGCGCCTGGATCTGCGCAATGAAGTCCATAACCACCACCACCGCGATCAACAACGAGGTGCCACCGAAGTGGAACGAAGTGCCAAGCTGCGTGCGCATGATTTCCGGCAGCAAGCAGACGATGACCAGGTACAACGAACCAGCAGCAGTCAAACGCGTCAGCACACCATCCACATAATCCGCAGTCGCCTTGCCCGGACGAATACCCGGAATCAATGCACCGGACTTCTTGAGGTTATCGGCAGTTTCCTGCGAGTTGAACACCAGCGCGGTATAGAAGAACGCGAAACCAATGATCAGTGCAGCAAACACCAGCATGTGCACCGGCTCGCCGGGTCCAAGCGCATTAGCGATCTTCTGCAGCCACGAACCAACGCCACTGCCCGATGCCGCCTGACCGGACCACATCGACAACGTTGCCGGGAAGGCCAGGATGCTGGATGCAAAGATCGGCGGAATCACGCCTGCCATGTTGAGCTTCAACGGCAGGAACGAGGTCTGATTCATGTACGCATTACGGCCGCCTTGGCGACGCGCGTAATTCACGGTAATACGTCGCTGACCGCGTTCAACGAACACCACAAACAGCGTAAACGCCAGGATGGTGATGACGATCAGCAACAACGAGATAAAGCTCAGATTGCCTTCGCGAAACGCTTCGACGGTCTGAATTGCGCCAGACGGAAGCCCTGCGACAATACCTGCGAAGATAATCAACGACACACCGTTACCGATGCCGCGTTCGGTGACCTGCTCGCCCACCCACATCAAGAAGATGGTACCGGCAGTCAGTGCGATCACTGCGGTGAGCACGAAGCCCATGCCCGGCGCGTACACCACCGGAGCGCCACCCGGCGCGGTCTGATTCTGCAGCGCCAACGCGATACTACCGCCCTGCACCACTGCCAGAAGCACCGCACCGATGCGTGAATACTGTGTGATCTTGCGTCGGCCGGACTCGCCTTCTTTCTGCATCGCCTTGAGCGCGGGAAAAATGTGCGTGGCCAACTGGATCACGATCGATGCCGAGATATACGGCATCACGTTCAACGCAAAGATACTGAAACGGTGCAGGGCGCCGCCCGAGAACATGTTGAACATGTCCACGATGCCGCCACCCTGCGCCTGCATCAACGAAAGCATGGCATCGGGATTCACGCCAGGCACTGGCACATAGCAGCCGATGCGATAGACGATCAATGCCCCGAGGACGAACAACAGCCGCTGACGAAGCTCTGTGAACTTGCCAAGCCCGCCACCGAGGTTACCAATGCCAGCCTGCGCCATCTGCCGATTACTCCTCTACGCTGCCGCCGGCAGCTTCGATTGCTGCCTTGGCGCCTGCAGTTGCAGCAACACCCTTCAGCACGAACTTCTTGCTCAGCTCGCCCTTCAGCACGATCTTCGCCTTCTTGGCGCGGCTCGGGACCAGATTGCCCGCAAGCAACGCTGCAAAGTCGACCTCACCGGCTTCCAGCTTATCCAACTGGTAGGACAACACTTCGGCACTGTCACGCGCCATCTTGGAGCGGAAACCGATCTTCGGCAGACGACGCTGCATCGGAGTCTGGCCGCCTTCGAAGCCGGCCTTGATCTTGCCGCCGCCCTTACGAGCGAACGAGCCCTTGTGGCCGCGGCCGCAGGTCTTGCCAAGGCCGGAGCCGATGCCACGACCTACGCGCGTGCGCTCAGTACGTGCGCCGTCGGCGGGCTTGAGGTCATTGAGATGCATAGTCATAGGATTAGTCCTCAACCTTGACGAGGTAGTGAACCGTATTGATCAGGCCACGCAGCTGGGGGCTGTCCTTGAGTTCACGCACATCGTTGATCTTATTCAGGCCCAACGCATGCACCGACAGGCGGTGACGCGACTGGGTACCACGCAGGCCGCGCACCAAACGCACCTTCACAGTCTTGCCAGTGTCCTTAGCCATGATTCAGCTCCTCCACCTTCTTGCCACGCTTGGCAGCAACGCGCGCAGGCGACTGCACTTCCGACAGACCCTTCAGCGTTGCACGGACCAAATTGATAGGGTTACGCGAACCGACCGCTTTGGCCAGCACGTTCTTCACGCCAACGGCTTCCAGCACAGCGCGCATGGCGCCACCAGCGATGACGCCGGTACCTTCCGAAGCAGGCTGCATGTAAACGCGAGCTGCGCCATGACCGGACTTGACGGCATGCCACAAGGTGCCGTTGTTCAGATCGACACTAGCCAGGTTCTTGCGCGCCTGTTCCATCGACTTCTGGATGGCGACCGGCACTTCGCGCGCCTTGCCATAACCAAACCCGACCCTACCCAGGCCGTCGCCGACCACGGTCAGCGCGGTGAAGGTGAACTGGCGACCGCCCTTGACCGTCTTGCTAACGCGATTGACCGCGACCAGCTTTTCGATCATGCCATCGTCGACTTTCTCTTCGCGATTACGGTCGCGATCACGACCTCGCGGTGCACGTTCTTCTGCCATTTTGATTCCTTGATTGATTGAGTATGTACGGCTCGGGGCCGCTTATAGTTGTGTAATAGAACTGTGTTCCCAGCACCGTTGCAAAAGAACGGGACAGTCCGGCATCTCCCAGCCGGCGGCAATACAACTGTGGCCGATGGCCACAGTTGCAGCAGTGCTTAGAACTTCAGGCCGCCTTCGCGAGCTGCGTCGGCCAGCGCCTGGATACGGCCGTGGTAGCGGTAACCCGAGCGATCGAATGCGACCTTCTCGATCCCTGCAGCCTTCGCGCGCTCGGCGATCAGCTTGCCAACCTTGACGGCCGCATCGCTGTTCTTGCCGTTCTTCAGACCTTCCTTGACATCGGCCTGCAGGGTGTTCGCAGCAGCGATCACCTTGGAGCCATCGGCTGTGAAGACCTGCGCATACAAATGTTGACCGGTGCGCAGCACCGACAGGCGGGCGACGCCCAGTTCACGGATGTGCGAACGGGTGGACTTGGCGCGACGCAGACGGGCGATGTTCTTGTTGATGCTCATGATATTTATCCTACGGAAGCTGAAGGGAAAGCGTGCTCCTGCCAAAAGTCCGCACAGGGATGTGCGGACCCTGGCGAGGGACTCGCCATTACGCCTTCTTGGCTTCCTTGCGAATGATGACTTCACCGGCGTACTTCACACCCTTGCCCTTGTAGGGCTCCGGCGGACGGAAACCGCGAATCTTGGCGGCAACTTCGCCGACGCGCTGCTTGTCGGCGCCCTGAACCACAATTTCGGTCTGGGTCGGGGTCGACAGCGTGATGCCTTCCGGCGCCACGAACACCAGCGGGTGCGAGAAACCGAGCGCCAGACTCAAGTCCTTGCCCTGCATGGCAGCGCGGTAACCGACGCCGACCAGCTCAAGCTTGCGCTCGAAGCCATCGGACACACCCTTGACCATATTGGCCAGGATGGCGCGCACGGTGCCGGTGATGGCCAGCTGCGACGGATCGTTGGCCGACAGGGTTGCAACATCGCCGTCGATGGTGATTTCGACGCCAACCGGCTTCGGCAGGGTCAGGGTGCCTTTAGGGCCCTTGACGCTGACCAGCTCGGGCTGGACGTTGAGCTCAACACCCTTTGGAAGGGACACAGGCTTCTTGGCTACACGGGACATGTTCGATTCCTTCCCTTAGGCCACGAAGCACAGGACTTCACCACCAACGCCGGCTTCGCGAGCCTGCGCATCGGTCATGATGCCTTTCGACGTGGACATGATGGCGACGCCAAGTCCACCCAGGACCTTGGGCAGCTCGGTCTTACCGCGGTACTGGCGCAGACCCGAGCGCGAGAAACGCTTAAGGGTCTCGATGACAGGACGGCCTTCGAAATATTTCAGTACGATTTCAAGCTCCGACTTGTTGTTCTCGGTCGCTGTCACGCGCAGGTCGGTGATGTAACCCTCGTCCTTCAGGACTTGAGCGATCGCAACCTTGATCTTGGACGACGGCAATTTCACCGTCTGCTTACCAACCGCGGCAGCATTCTTGATGCGTACCAGCAGGTCGGCGATGGGATCAGTCATGCTCATATGAGTACCTTTGAGTGCACCGATATCCGCTTTCGCGAAAATCTTGTGTTTTCCTGGGGATGGGCCAGAACCCTTTACGCCATGCCCAGCCCTCTATGGGCGAGACAGAAGCAGAAGTATACGACAAAAGAGCCCGACTTACGTCGGACTCCCTTGGACAGGACAATCCTGTTCAAACCGGCAACGAGCGACCGGAATGCAGTTACCAACTTGCCTTACGCAAGCCCGGAACGTCGCCGTTCATCGTGGCCTTGCGCAGCATGTTGCGACCCAGACCAAACTTGCGGTAGACACCGCGCGGACGACCGGAAAGTTCGCAACGGTTGCGGTGGCGGCTCGGCGACGAATCCCGCGGCAGCTTCTGCAACTTGGTCGAGGCATCGATCTTCTCTTCGTAGGACGCATCCTGACTGGAGAGGATCTTCTTCAGCGCATCACGCTTGCCGGCGAATTTCTTCGCCAGCTTTGCACGCTTGATGTCGCGGCGGATCATGGAGGTCTTTGCCATTTCGGATGTTCTCTACGGTCAGTTACGGAACGGGAACTTGAACGCTGCCAGCAGCGCCTTCGCTTCCGCATCCGTCTTGGCGGTGGTGGTGATGGCAATATCCATACCCCTGATCGCGTCGACAGCGTCGAAATCGATTTCCGGGAAGATGATCTGCTCCTTCACACCCATATTGAAATTGCCACGGCCGTCAAAGGAACGACCGGAAACACCGCGGAAGTCGCGCACGCGCGGCAGCGAGATGTTGATCAGACGATCCAGGAACTCATACATCTTGGCGCGACGCAACGTAGTCTTGCAGCCGATCGGCCAACC
Source organism: Xanthomonas populi (assembly GCF_002940065.1). Classification (GTDB taxonomy): domain Bacteria; phylum Pseudomonadota; class Gammaproteobacteria; order Xanthomonadales; family Xanthomonadaceae; genus Xanthomonas; species Xanthomonas populi. The sequence continues at coordinate 6,506 of NZ_MDEJ01000075.1, read as the reverse complement.
GTCGCGGATCTTGAACGATGCGACCGAAACGCGCGACTTGGTGACCACCGGCTTTTGACCGGAGATCTTGGACATGTCGCCGACCGAATTTTCCAGAATCTTCTTGTTGGTCGCCGCCTCGCCCACGCCCATATTGAGCGTGACCTTGACCAACCTCGGCACCTGCATCGGATTGGTGTAGCCGAACTCCTTCATCAGGGCCGGCACCACGTTTTCCTTGTAAAACTTTTCGAGACGCGTGTTCATGATCTCATTCCTCAGGCGTCGAGCGCCTCACCGCTGGAGCGGAACACACGCAATTTGCGTCCATCCTCCAGCACCTTGAAGCCAACGCGCTCGCCCTTGCCCGTTGCCGGGTTGACGATATTGACGTTGGAGATATGGATCGACGCTTCACGCTCGACCACGCCGCCGGCGACACCCGCCTGCGGGTTCGGCTTGGTGTGGCGCTTGATGATGTTGGCGTTGGAAACGATCACGCGATCGCCATCCACACGCACAACCTCACCGTGCTTACCCTTGTCCTTACCGGTGTTGATGACGACCTGGTCGCCCTTCTTGATACGGTTAGCCATGTATATGTCCTCCGCTCACAGCACTTCGGGAGCGAGCGAGACGATCTTCATGAACTTCTCGGAACGCAGCTCGCGCGTCACCGGCCCGAAGATGCGGGTCCCGATCGGCTCCTGCTTGTTGTTCAACAGCACAGCGGCGTTGCCATCGAAGCGGATCAGCGAACCGTCTGGACGGCGCACACCCTTGCGGGTACGAACCACGACGGCGTCGTAGACTTCGCCTTTCTTGACCTTGCCACGCGGGATGGCGTCCTTGACGGTCACCTTGATGATGTCACCAATGTGTGCGTAGCGGCGCTTCGAGCCGCCCAGCACCTTGATGCACATCACCTCCTTGGCACCCGAATTGTCGGCCACATCGAGGTAGCTCTGCATCTGGATCATGATTCAGATCTCCCTTAGCCGGCCGAACGGGTGACGATTTCAACCACCCGCCAGTTCTTGGTCTTGGACATTGGAGCAATTTCGGTCACACGAACGACGTCGCCTTCATTACAGGCATTGTCGGCATCGTGTGCGTGGAGCTTGGACGAGCGCTTGATGTACTTACCGTACAGCGGGTGCTTGACCTGGCGCTCCACCAACACGGTGACCGTCTTGTCCATCTTGTTGCTGACGACACGGCCTTCGACCGTGCGCAGCGCTTGCTTTTCGTTGTTATCGCTCATCGCTGCCGTCCTTACTTGGTGCTGCCGAGCAGGTACTTGACGCGAGCAATCTCGCGGCGTACCCGGCGGGTATCGTGGGTCTTCGGCAGCTGGCCGGTGACCTGCTGCATACGGAGCGAAAACTGCTCCTTACGCAAATCGGTCAGGTGAGCCTTCAGTTCGTCAGCCGACTTCTCGCGGAGTTGTTTGATGTCCATCAACGCACCGTCCGGGTCACGAAAGTGGTAGTCACCGACAGCTTCGCAGCGGCGAGGCGGAATGCCTCACGTGCGACATCTTCGGGAATACCTTCGATTTCATAGATCATGCGGCCCGGCTGAATCTGCGCGACCCAGTACTCCACGTTGCCCTTACCGGAGCCCATGCGGACTTCGATCGGCTTCTTGGTGATCGGCTTATCGGGGAACACACGAATCCACATCTTGCCGCCCTTCTTGACGTGGCGGCTGATCGTACGACGTGCTGCTTCAATCTGACGCGCGGTCAGCTGACCGTGCGCGGTTGCCTTGAGGCCATACTCGCCGAAGCTGACGGCGTTTCCGCTCCATGCAAGACCGTCGTTACGGCCCTTGTGCATCTTGCGATATTTGGTTCGCTTGGGTTGCAACATTGCCGTTACCTCGCTTCACGAGCCGGGCGCGAAGGACGGTCACCACGGTCGCCACGATCGTTACGATCGTTGCGCGGGCTGTCGTCCTGCTTCTCCTGGCCAACCTGGGAGAAGTCGAAGACCTCACCCTTATAGATCCAGACCTTGATGCCGATGATGCCGTAGGTCGTGGACGCCTCAGCAAAACCGTAATCGATGTCGGCACGTAGCGTGTGCAGCGGAACGCGGCCTTCGCGGTACCACTCCGAACGGGCGATTTCTGCACCGTTTAGGCGGCCAGCCACGTTGACCTTGATGCCCAGGGCACCCAGGCGCATCGCATTACCGACCGAGCGCTTCATTGCACGGCGGAACATGATGCGACGCTCAAGCTGCTGCGCGATCGACTCGGCGACCAGCTGCGCATCCAGCTCCGGCTTGCGCACTTCGGTGACGTTGATGTGGGCAGGAACGCCCATCATCGCGCTCACTTCCTTACGCAGCTTTTCGATGTCCTCGCCACGCTTGCCGATCACCACGCCCGGACGGGCGGTATGGATCGTCACGCGGGCGGTCTTGGCAGGGCGCTCGATCAAGATCTTGCTGATACCTGCCTGCGCGAGCTTTTTGCGCAGCATTTCACGCACTTTCAGGTCGGCTGCCAGATAACCGGCGAAATCGGCCTTGTTTGCGTACCACTTGGAATTCCAGTCCTTGGCGATGCCAAGACGGATTCCAGTCGGATGAACTTTATGACCCATGGTCTTTTCCTTTCCGCTTACTTGGCGGCGCCAACAATCACAGTGATGTGACTGGTGCGCTTGAGGATGCGGGTACCGCGGCCTTTCGCCCGCGCCATGAAACGCTTCAGGGAGGGACCTTCATCAACCATGATGGTCTTGACCTTCAGCTCGTCGACATCCGCGCCCTGATTGTTCTCAGCATTGGCAATAGCCGACTCCACCACCTTTTTGATCAGGTGTGCAGCCTTCTTGTCCGAGAACTTCAGTAGATTGACCGCACGTTCGGCGGACAGTCCACGCACCTGATCAGCGACCAGGCGGGCCTTCTGCGGGGAGATGCGCGCAGTGCGCAGGATTGCTTTCGCTTCCATCGTCATCTCTCCTTACCTGCTCGACTTCTTGTCGCCACCGTGACCCTTGAAGGTCCGGGTGACGGCAAATTCGCCGAGCTTGTAGCCGACCATATTCTCGTTGACGAGCACCGGAATATGGTTCTTACCGTTATGCACGGCGATGGTGATACCTACCATTTCGGGCAGGATCATCGAACGGCGCGACCAGGTCTTGATCGGCTTCTTGCTACCCGCAGCGGACTCCACCTTCTTTGCAAGGTGGTGATCGACGAACGGGCCCTTCTTAAGTGAACGTGCCATGGTCGATTAACCCCTACGATCGCGGACGATGAATTGCTGGGTGCGCTTGTTCTTGCGCGTCTTGTAACCCTTGGTCGGAACACCCCAGGGGGTGACCGGATGCGGATTACCCTGACCAGCCTTCGCTTCGCCACCACCGTGCGGGTGATCGACCGGGTTCATGGCCGCACCGCGAACGGTCGGACGAACACCGCGCCAGCGCTTGGCGCCAGCCTTGCCCAGTTTTTCGAGGTTGTGCTCGTCGTTACCGACTTCACCGATGGTGGCGCGGCACTCGACCGGCACCTTGCGCATTTCACCCGAGCGCAGGCGCAGCGTGGCATAGATGCCTTCGCGAGCGACCAGCTGGACGGCGGCACCGGCAGCACGTGCGATCTGAGCGCCCTTACCCGGCTTCAGCTCGATACCGTGCACCGTCGTACCGACCGGGATGTTGCGCAGCGGCAGCGTGTTGCCGGTCTTGATCGGCGCGTTGGCACCAGCAATGACCTGATCTCCAGCCTTCAAGCCCTTGGGGGCGATGATGTAGCGACGCTCGCCGTCGACATAGCACAGCAGGGCGATATGAGCGGTACGGTTCGGATCGTATTCTATCCGCTCCACACGCGCCGGAATGCCTTCCTTGTTGCGCTTGAAGTCGATGATGCGGTAGTGCTGCTTGTGGCCACCACCGACGTGACGCACGGTGATGCGGCCATGGTGGTTACGACCACCGGACTTGCTCTGCAAGTCGAGCAGCGCCGCGTGCGGTGCGCCCTTGTGCAGATCGGGAGTAACCACGCGCACGGTGGAACGACGGCCGGGAGAGGTTGGTTTGAACTTCATCAATGGCATGGGATGGACCTCAGGCCTTGGCCGTTACGTCGATGGATTGACCATCAACCAAGCGGACGTACGCCTTGCGCCAATCGCCGCGGCTACCAGCACGGTTACGGAAGGACTTACTCTTGCCCTTGACGTTGACCACGTTGACAGCTTTGACCTTGACGTCGAACAACTGCTCAACTGCAGCCTTTACATCGGCTTTGGTGGCTTCGTTCGAAACTTCGAAGACATACTGGTTGGAGATTTCCTGCAGGCGCGCGGTCTTTTCGGAGACCCGCGGAGCACGCAGCACGCTGAAGATTTTTTCGTTGCTGCTCATGCCAGCCACTCCTCGATCCTCTTGACCGCATCAGCGGTGATCACGACCGTATCGGCCCCGACCAAAGCGACCGGATCCAGACCCTGCACGTCAAGCACCTGCACATACGGCAGATTGCGGGCTGACAGATACAGGTGCTCGGAGGCCTCTTCGGTGACGATCAGCGGGCGCTTGCCCACATCCAGTCCCTTCAGCTTCTCGATCAGACCCTGGGTCTTGGTTGCTTCGACGTCGAACGCTTCGACGATCATCAGGCGCCCCTGGCGGTTAAGCTCAGAGAAGATCGCGCAGATGGCCGCACGGTACATCTTGCGATTGACTTTCTGTTCGAAGCTGCGCGGCTTGGCCGCGAAGGTCACGCCGCCGCCGACGAAGATCGGAGCCGTCAACGCGCCATGACGCGCACCGCCGCCCTTCTGCTTTTTCGACTTCTTGGTGGTGCCCGCAACTTCCGAACGCGTCTTCTGTGCCTTGGTACCAGCGCGACCGGCATTGCGATAAGCGACGACAACCTGGTGAACCAGATCTTCGCTGAATTCGCGACCGAACACGGCATCGGAGACCGAGACCTTGTTGTTGCTACCCGTGATAACGAGTTCCATCGTCATCTCTCCTTATGCCTTGCTCGCCGGACGGACGATCACGTCGCCACCAGCTGCGCCAGGCACGGCGCCGCGGATAGCAATCAAACCACGTTCGACGTCGACCTTGACCACTTCCAGGTTCTGCGTGCTTTGCTGCACGGCGCCCATGTGGCCCGACATCTTCTTACCCGGGAAAACGCGACCCGGGGTCTGGCGCTGACCCAACGAACCCGGCGCGCGATGCGACAGCGAGTTACCGTGAGTTGCATCGCCCATACGGAAGTTGTAACGCTTGATGGTGCCCTGGAAACCCTTACCCTTGGTAACGCCCTGTACGTCGACCTTCTGGCCGACCTCGAAGATGTCCGCCTTGATCTCGCCGCCGACGGCAAAATCGCCGAGCTGCGCATCTTCAACGCGGAATTCCCACAGGCCGCGGCCCGCTTCCACCTTCGCCTTGGCGAAGTGACCAGTAGCCGGCTTGTTGACCAGCGCGGCACGGCGGGCACCAACGGTAATCTGCACTGCGCTATAGCCGTCAGCTTCGACGGTCTTGATCTGCGCGATGCGGTTTGGAGTTGCTTCGATCAGCGTGACCGGTACCGCGCGGCCGTCTTCAGTAAAGACGCGGCTCATACCAGCCTTGCGGCCCACGAAGCCCAACGAATATTTCTTCGTCATGGTCGTAGCCCTCAGGTCAGCTTGATCTGGACGTCGACGCCAGCCGCGAGTTCGAGCTTCATCAGCGCGTCCACGGTCTTGTCGTTCGGGTCGACGATATCGATCACACGCTTGTGCGTGCGGGTTTCGTATTGGTCACGTGCATCCTTGTCGGCATGCGGGGATACGAGAATTGTGTAACGTTCGATCTTGGTCGGCAACGGGATCGGGCCACGCACTTGCGCGCCGGTCCGCCTAGCCGTTTCGACGATCTCTCTGGCCGAACGTTCGATCAATAGAGGATCGAACGCCTTCAACCGAATCCGGATATTTTGTTGTTCCGACATGACGGAAGATTCCTTCATTAAAAGAGCGACGGGCAAGGCCTCTGGGATACCTGCCCCGATATTCCTGCGTAGATGAAATCGCCATGCATCCTGCCAGCGAGGGCATTTCCTCCACCCAAAAACTGAGGCAGGCCGGTAAACCGGCCTGCCCAGACAGAAAATTATAGCGCGTAACGGTAGCGCTGTCAACAACGCGCGCGTTGTTAAGTGCTCTATGCAACGCGACCTTCCCGGTCTGGCGAACACGAGCGACGTCCTGCCGTTCTTTTCGCTGTAACTCTGAGCCCTACCCAGGGACGCCGGGCGGCGCATTATAGCGAGGCGCTTTTACTGGCGCAAGCGCCCCATCATGCAAATTGCGTTGTACGCACATATTTCTCCTCAACAAAAAAGGGCCGGCTTGCGCCGACCCTTTACTTTGCTTACATGCTGATCCAGCGACAAGACGTCACAGGACTGCAGGCACTTACTTGATGATCTTGGCAACCACGCCGGCGCCGACGGTGCGGCCACCTTCACGAATTGCGAAGCGCAGACCTTCGT
>NZ_MDEJ01000074.1 GCF_002940065.1 Xanthomonas populi | reverse complement strand
GATCATGTCTGTCGTTCTCCGCTGGCAGGGCGTCAAGTCAATGATGGCAGATTGCTGGGGTTTTTAGAGGCTCCTATAAGATGTATAGTGCGGTTGGTAGCTTTAGCCAGACAAAGTGCAATTACCATACGACTGCTGCTATGCCGCTTGTAAAGCAGCTACCGCAGCCCGTTCGACCGCCTTGGCCGGAGTATTTCCATAAACCGAATCAGAAGTTCCAGTAAAAACTCCTGGAATGACTACTTCCCCCAACGCCTGAAAGGAGAAAAACCCAAGAGCAAATAAGGACAAAAATTTGACATGCGCAGCTTTCATAAATTCTCCCTGTCTTAGCCCCCCTACGACACAGTAGCGCATTGCCAAATGCGTTTCAACTGGAGCAGATTTCTAACTCAGGGAACCTCTGAACCACGCATCCCAGATACGCGACAACCCACCCCTACGTTGAGGAGTGATCCATGCAACTGACGTTTGGTGACGCTGAGGGTCTGGGCACTTACTTCTTGCCCAACGCCGGCAACGGCTCCATGGCCTTGAACTTCTGACCGTATTCGTCGGTGAGATTGCGTGCTTCCTGCGGGTTGCGCACGATCGATGGAGTGATAAGCACGATAACCTCTCTGCGGTCGGTATTTTGTGTCTTACTTCCGAAAAGTGCACCAACAACTGGTAACTTGCTTAGGAAAGGTATGCCATTGCTTCCATCGGTTGTACTGTCGTCGATCAGGCCTGCGAGCATGATTGTGTCGCCATTCTGAACAGCCGCCTCCGTTTTAACGCGACGAGTATTGATGTCGACATTGCATGCGGCGCTGTTGACCGTTGTAGTCGTTGCAGCTGTGCAAGCAGCGGGCCTTGCGCCAGGCGAGCTGACTTCCTGAACAATATCAAGAAATACCATTCCATCCTTCGTCACACGCGGGCGCACCTTTAAAATCACACCTGTATCTATGTATTGCACAGATGAGAAGCTGCTATCGCTACCCAGTCCTGTATTGATTGAAGTGGAATTTATCGGAATCCGCGAGCCCACATTAAGTGTGGCCTCTGCGTTGTTACGGACAAAAACAGAAGGAGTCTGCAAAAGGCGCAAGTTAGTCACTTGATCTAACGCACTAATAATTGCAGCTGCATTCTTTCCAAGAAATGTCCAAGCGACGCCATTGTCTGTAACGCTACCGGAAACATCCCCCCAAATCCCTCTACCGGCAGCCGAGGGGAGATTGGGGCCACCACCGCTTCCATCAGTATTAAATGGGGTCGTGACTGCATTTTCGAAGTACCAATTAACGCCGTACTGCAATCGACCAGTCAGCGTCACTTCTGCGATTTGAGCCTCGATATGCACCTGCATCGGCATCACGTCGAGCTTTTCGATGACGTCGCGGATCGAATTCCACGACTGCGGCGTTGAGCGCACCAGCAAGGTGTTGGTTTCTGCCACCGCCGATACGCCGACCTTGTCGCCTTCCACTTCCAGCGTCACCGCGCCATTGCCGTTGCTGCGCGGCGACAGCTGCAGACTTCCGTTGCCCAGTCCACCGCTGCCACTGCCACTGCCACTGCTGCCACTGCTGCCACTGCTGCCACTGCTGCCACTGCTGCCGCCGAAGCTGGCGCCGGACGAGCTGTCATCGCTGCTGTCGCCGATGCTGCCACCGGTCGTGCCCGAGCTGCCACCCATGCTGCTGTCGCGATTGCCCAGCGCACCGCCGAGCACGCTGGTTTCCGAACCCGGTACCAACGAAGCATTGGAGTCGCTGCCATTGCCACGCCCACCGAACACTTCCGATAGGCGATCGGCCAGATCCTTGGCCTTGATGTATTTCAGCTCGTACGAGAACAGCCGCACGCCGCCGCCAGCGCTGTCGATGCGGTCCAGCCATTGCTGGATCTGGTCTAGATAGCGCGGCTGCGGAGTGATCACCAGCACCGCGTTGGCGTTTTCCAGCGGCATGAAACGGAACATGCCGGCGCTGGGCGTCTTGCTTTGTTCGCCGAAGACTTTTTCCAGATCGGCGGAGACTTTTTCGGCCTTGCCGGACTGGATCGGGAACACGCCCACCGACATGCCCGACAACCAATCCACGTCGAAGATCTGCACGGTGCGCAGATAGTTCTCCAGCTCGGCGCGGGTACCGCCCAGGGTGATCACGTTGCGCGAATTGTCGGTACCGACGATGGCGTTGGGCCGCGCGTACGGCTCCAGCACCTTCTTCATTTCGCTGGCGGAAATGAACTTCAACGGCACCACGCGCACTTCGAAACCGCGCGCGGCCGAGGGCGATGCGGTGCTGGGCGCGACGGTGCCGGCCAGCGCCTGGTCGGCCGGCACGATGTTGTAGCGGCCACCGTTGAACACCATGCGCGCGTTGTTCCAGCCCAGCACCATTTCCAGCAGGTTCAAGGCCTGCGCCGGTGAGACCGGGTTGGGCGTGGCCAGGGTCACGGTGCCTTGCACGCCCGGGGCGATGACGTAGTTCTGGCCGAGCATGTCGCCCAGGATCGCCTTGACCACCGCCTGCACCGATTCGCCTTCGAAATTGAAGGTGGCGCTGCCGGTGCTGGCCATGCCCAGCGTGGGCGACGACGCGGCGGCCGCGCTCTGGTTGATCATGCTGCCGCTGCCGCGACGGATCACCGGCACCGGCTTGGCGCTGGTGTTACCGTCGGCAGCTTGCTCGGCGCCGGTCTGGGTGGCGCCGGCAGCGCCGACTTGCGGGTCCAGGCGCGCGTCGCGGCGCACGTCCGGCGGCGGAGTGGTGGCGCAACCGGCCAGCAGGCCGATCAGCAGGGAGACGGGAAACAGGCGCGGCGTCATGCGTTCACTCATTGGGTCTGACCGGGGGTTGAGCCGCTCTGGCGCTGCTGTTGCAGCTGGCGGCGTCGGGCTTCGATGCGCTCGCGGATGGCACGCATCTGATCGTCGGAGGGGCGTGGCGCTTCCTGGGCGCCATCGCTGCGTTGCGGCGGCACCGTCGGCGGTGCCTGCCCGCCGGGCTGCTGGGCAGACGTGGCGGGCTGGGGCTGCGGCGGCTGTGTCGGCGCGACCGCCGCGGCATCGGGCGACGGTAACGGCGGGATGGCGCCAGCAGCGACGCGTGCGGCCGCATTGGCAGTAGGCGGTTGCCCGCCCTGGCCGTTGAACACCTGCAGTTCCAGGGTCTGCGTGCCGCCGGGTCCTTCGATGGTTGCGCTGCGCGGCTGCAGCGCGAGCAGGCGCCAGCCCTTGACCGCATCGCCGCCGAGTTTGACCCGCACCGAATCGTGCGGGTCCAGGGTCAGCGTGGCCATCTTGAAGTTGTCCGTCAGCAGCACGCCGGTCAGCCGCACCGTCGATGCGGCGCCGCTGCCGTCGTTGCCGGACAGGAAGAACGGATGCGGCAGGCGGTCTTCGGCGAAGGCCGGGTGCGCGGCGATTTCCGAATATTTCTCGAACGCGCCCAGCCGCTCCGGCGCCGGTGCCGGCAAGGTGGGCAGGCGCTGCACCAGTGCCGGGTCGTCGGGCAGCAGCTCCACGCGCTTGCCCAGCCCAGCCACGGCCAGCACGCACACCAGCAACGTCCAGCCGACCACGGTGCCCAGCAGCCAGGTGCGCAGGCCGATCAGGTCAAGGCGCATTGCTGGCCTCCCCGTTGGCAGGAGTCGCGGGGGGGGGGGTCGGTCTTCAGCGGCGCGGCGCTGGCGCCCGGGCGCAGATAGCCGGCCAGTTCGAAGGCGATATCCAGGCCGTTGCCGCTTTCGTTGGGGGAGAGCTGGTAGCGCTGCGCCATCACGTTGAGGTTGTCCACGAACAAGCGCGGCGTGCCGTTTTCCAGGCTGTACAACACCGAGGCCAGTTCCGGCGTACCGCAACGCAGGCGCACCTGCACCGCCACGCGGGTGAAGCGTGCCTTGCTCTCCGGCTGCAACGGCGAGCGGTTGCTGATGGCGCAGCTGCGGTTGCCGGGGCTGGCTTCCACCACCGCGCGTTCCAGCCGCTGCACCAGACCGGCCGAGGCCAGTTCGGCCGAGGTTTCCGGCAGGAAGCCGGGGCGGCTTTCCAAGGTCTGGCGCGCTTGACGCAGCCGTTTGCTCACTTCCGGCGCCTGCTGCAATTGCACGCGCACGCGCAGCTCGCGCTCGCGCAACGCTTGCAGGTCGTCCTGCACCGCGATCATCGGCTGGGTGAACCACGGGTGCACCAGCACCAGATAGGCCACGCCGATCACCAGCACCAACAGGCCCAAAGCGATCCAGCGATCGCGCTTAACGCTGCGTGGCATCGGCCGCCTCCTTGGCATCAGGGCCGGCCAGTTCGGCGGTGATGGTGAAGCGGTCCACGTTACGACCTGCATCGCTCTGCAGCACGCCGGTCAGCGAGGGCGTGCGCCATAGCGGCGAGCCTTCCAGACGCCGCACCAGCGAGGAGGCTTCGTTGCTCAAACCGATCAACTGCAATTGCCCGCCTTCGACCGAGAATTTTTCCAGATAGGTACCGCCGGGAAGGCGCCGGCTCAGCTCGTCCCAGATTTCCACCGAGGTGGGGCGGGTGGCGCGTTGCTGCTGGAAGAAGGTGGCACCTTCGACCAGATCCAGCAATTGCTGGCGTTCGGCGGCGACCTGGCGCGCGCGTGCGGCGTTGGCCTGCACCTTGGCACGCAAGTCGTCGGCGGCCTGGTGGCGGTTGTCAAGCAGCAGCCACCCGGCCAGTGCCAGCAGCACCAGCGCGGCGGCGGTGAGCAACAGATTCCAGCGCTGCATCGGGTCGCTACGGCGCAGGCGACGCGCCGGCGGCAGCAGATTCACGCCCAATGGCAGGCCCTGCGCATCGGTGACATCGATGCCGGATAAGGCGCTGATCCATGCATCCGGCACACCTGCCGGGCCATCAATCATGCGGCGCGGCACCACCACCAGTTCTACATCGAGCTGGCCGTCTTCGCGCACGTCGAGCACGCGCGCGTCGAAATACACCTGGTCGGCGGTGAACGGGGTTTGCCGATCGATTTCAAAACGCGCCACGTCCTGCAGGCGTGCGGCTGCCGCTGCAGGCAGACGCAACGGGCGACGCAAGGCATGCGCGGCCGGCAGCAGCCAATGCCGCGGCAAGCCTTCCAGCGCAGTCGGCAGCAAGGCATTGACTTCCTGCGGCTGCACCGGCCACGGCAGGCTGGCGATATCCTCGCTGCTGTGATCGAGCTGGCGCAGCAGTTTTAGCGCTTCGCCGTCGGGTTGCAATAACAGGCGTGATTGCGACAGGCCCAACTGCCATTGCCAGCGCTGCGGCAACCAGGCAAGCAACGATTGCTGCCACCAACGCCAGAAGCCTCCGGCTCCCGGCATGGCGCGTACGCCGATACGACCCAAGGTATCCCGCCATGCGGTCATTGCACTGCTGCTCCCTCTTCCCAACGCAACACGGTATAGGCCGACCCAGGTAATGCGGACGCACTGATGGACACGACCGCCCGCAACACGGCCCCGCGTCCCTGACTCAGTCGCGCCCGGCTCTCGATACTATAAGTGTCCGAGCCACCGACCGTCGCCTCGCTGTCCGGCAAACCCGGCGGCGCCTCACGCTGGGCCAGCAGTTGCCGCGCATCCAGGCCCATCGCGGTCAACACCGGGCTCGGCGCAAAGCGCGCTTCGGGGCGCGAACGGCCGCTGTACAGGGTGAGGTTGGGCAACAGCTTGCGATACAACTCGCCATCCATGCCCAGAACCAGGCGCAACTCGCCCAAGGTTTCGAAAGGGCCATCTTTTGCGCCATAGGGCAACCCGGCATCGGCGTAATCGCGATCTTCCGCGCCGCCGCCGGGCTGGCTCAGCGAGTCGCCATCGCGCCAATCGACGATGGCGCCGGCAATGCGCGTATCGCGGCCCTGCCCGCCACCGACGGCGCGTACCAACCCGGCCAACAGCGCGGGCTCGGCCATGTTCAGATCCACCTTGCCGCTCTCGTCAGTGATACGAATCTCCACAGTGGCATCGTCCATCTGCCAACGATAGCGTCGGCCGTCTGCGCGCCAGCGTGCCTGCGTGTCGGTGCTTTGCAAGCGAAACAACGCGTATTCCAGGCCGGAGCGCGCGTATTCCTGGGCCTGCGCGCCGTTGCGCAGCATGCTGCCCTGCAATGCTTCCACCCGCGCGGTCAGCGCGAATGCACCGATCATTGCCGTGAGCAACGCAATCAGCCACAACACCAACACCAGCGCGGCGCCGCGCATCGCGCTCATTGCCACGCTCCCGGATTGCTGGATTGCGGCAACGCCACCACCAACGACGGCCACGCGGCATTGCCACTGCGGATGTCGATGCGCACCAACAGCGGCAGCCGGTCGTGCCATTCCCATTGCGGCAACCACGCACTCAGGCGGCCGCTCTGCAGATCCATGCCGCGGTAACGAAAGCTCACCTGTTGCACGCCTTCAGCGAGTTTTTCCGGCGGTAGCGCGGTGCCCTCTTCGATCGACTTGCCCGATTGGAGCATGGTCAATGCGATCAACAGAGTGTGCTGCTCGCCATCGCCGGACACCGACAGATCATGCAGATACGGCCCGCCACGGCCCAGATAATCCGGTACATCGGCGGCAAAACGCATGCGCTGCGGTTCGCCGATGAACAACATCGGCTGCTGACTTTGCGGGTCGATGCCCATGGCGATCGGCAACGCGGCGGCCAGCCGCCGGCGCAGGAATTCTTCCACCGCACGCACGCGCTCGCTGCGCTGGGCGATCGCTTCGCCGCGCTGACTCACCGCACTGGCCGAGCGCAAGGTGGCGAACGCCAAGGCCAGCCCGCCGACCAGCAACATCGTGGCCAACAACACTTCGATCAAGGTAAACCCTGCGCTGCGCGAACGCTTCATAGGGCGCTACCCGGCGCTGCCGCAGCGACCAACCGCAACGTGCGCCATTGCAGCACTTGGTTAGGCTGCTCGCCCCAACGCACCACCAAGGTCAATTGCAGCAGCGTGTGCGCGCCGGGGGACACCGGCGCCTGCGGATTGCGCCGCGGTTCGTCGTAGGGGCGCACATCCATCGACCAGCGGAAATGCCCGTCTTCGAAGCTGCCCTGTTGCTGTTCGGGTACCAACGGTTTGTCCATGCCTTGCGATGCCAGCAACGACTGCGCGTGCAAGGTGGCGCGCGTGCTGTCGTCGGCCGCGCGCACCTGACGTGCGGCACCGGACAGCGATCCCAGCAACAGGCTCAATGCCAGCGCCAGCAACGCGAAGGCGACGATCACCTCGATCAGCGTGTAACCGCGCTGACGCTTCATGGCGCCGGCGTCCGCAATTGACCGGAGCGCACTTCGCCAGTGATCCAGCCCACGTCCACACGCCAAGTGGCGTTTTTCACATGCAGATCGATGCGCCCGCCGGTGGAAGCGCCATCGGGGAAGAACTGGATGGCGCCCTGATCCTGCCGCGACTGCACCTGACGCGCGCCGGTGAAACGCACCTCCAGCGACGACGGCAGATCGCCGTGATGTCCACCGGGCGCTTCCCAACGGCGCTGCTGTGGATCGATCAAAAAGCGCTGCGGGGTGCCTGTGGCAATCGCCTGCGTGCGGGTATAGCGCAGCTGCGAGGCGATCGCTTTGCCTGCGGTGCGCAAGCGCATGCCATCGATGCCGCCGTTCAATGCGGCGGCGGCCAGCACGCCGGCCAGCGCGATCAAGGCGATGACCAGCAACATTTCCAGCAACGAACTGCCACGCGCGCGCCTGCCACCAGGACCGACCACTCCATGCGGATGACGCAACGGCTGACACGCAACGCGCATGGGCTAAGGCTTATTGGTACTTGATGTCCGCGTCGTAGCTGCTGCCACCGGGGCGGCCGTCCTTGCCAAGGCTGATCAGATCGAACGGCTGGCCATCGCCCGGCACGCGGTATTCGATGGTGTGGCCCCAGGGGTCGTTGAGTTCGACCGGCTTGGCGTACGGGCCGAGCCAGCCGCTGCTGCCGCCCGGCTGGGTGACCAGTTCGTCAAGCTTGCTCGGCAACTTGCCGGTGTCGAGCTGGAAGTTCTCGATCTTGCCGGCCAGGGTCTGGATCTGCGATTTGGCCAGATTGGCCTTGCCGCGATCGGCACCACCGAGCACACGGCTACCCACCAGGGTGAGCACCGCGCCGATCAGCACGATGACGATGATGATTTCCAGCAGGCTCATGCCGGCCTGGGCTGCACGCGATGGACTACGGGTAATGGAGCGCTTGATCATGAACGATTTCCTTGCACGTCGATGAAAGATGCTGCCGCCAGAAGATGACACGGCGGGCATTGCAATGGTTCCCGCATGGGTGTCGTGCGGTCACCGGAAAGTTGTTGTGAATCCGTTTCAGCCTGAGAACGTCTGGCAACACGTAGCGAGCAGTCGTCAGGTGGGCGCGGACGCGCGCTCCGAACCGCAGTGTACGAGTGGTACATGCCGATTCCGAGCACCGGCCGCGCCCGCCTGGCGGTGAGCGCAGTCCTTTTGCTGGCCGCTCTCACCCAATGGCATTGGTCAGGTCATAGAGCGGTACCAGCACCGAGATGATGACAAGCCCGACCACCGAGGCCAACACCAACGTGATCAGCGGCACCAGGGCGGCCAGCGCGCGGTCGATGGCTTGGGCGGTTTCCAGCTCGAAAGTGTCGGCGGTCTTGAGCAGCATCGTGTCCAATGCGCCCGACTCTTCGCCTACCTGAATCATCTGCAGGGCCAGCCGCGGGAAGCGCTTGCCGCGTGCCAGCGACATCGCCAGGCCATGGCCGTTTTTGACGTCGTCGGCAGCGGCGTCGACATCGGCGACCAGCGCCAGATTGGACATGACATTACGCGCGATGCCTATTGCCGCCAGCAGCGGCACGCCGTTGCGCAGCAAGGTGCCCAGCGTGCGCGTCAGCCGTGCGGTTTCCAGGCGGGCGATCAAACTGCCGATGACTTTCTGCCGCAGCAACCATTCATCCAGTGCGGCACGAAACGCCGCATTGCGACGTTTGCGATCCAGCCACAGCCCGAACACACCCGGCACCACGATCAACACCACCCACCAGTCGCGCACCAACAAACCCACGCTCAACACCGCCTGGGTAAACCATGGCAACGCCACATCCAGGCTTTCGTACATCTGCGCGAACTGAGGCACCACGTAGCCGAGCAGAAACAGCAACGCACAGCCGACCACCGCCAGCAGGATCGCCGGATAGATCAGCGCGTTGATCACCTTGCCGCGGAGTGCGCGGCTGCGCTCCAGATAATCGGCCAGACGTTGCAAGGTGTCCTGCATGCTGCCGCCGGCTTCGCCCGCGCGCACCATGTTGATGTACAGCTTGGAGAACAGCCCGTGCTGGCGTTCCAGTGCCGAGGACAGCGGTGCGCCGCCACGCACGGTGTCGCGCACGTCGCCGATCACGCGCCGGCTTTTTTCGTCTTCGGGCAGATCCATCAGGATCGACAGCGCGCGGTCCAGCGGTTGGCCGGCACCGATCAGCGTGGACAGCTGTTGGGTAAATTGCACCAGTGCGGCGTTGTCGAACGGCTTCTTGCGCAGCAGCATGCGCAGCGACGGCGCGTCGTTTTCGCCGGTGGCCAGACGCGTTTCTACCGGCAGATGGCCCTGCTCCTGCAGACGCAAAGCCACCTCTGCATCGCTGGCCGCTTCCATCTGGCCATCGAGCATTTCGCCGTGCGCGTCGAGCGCTTTGTAGCGGTAAAGAGGCATTAGGTGGAGCCGGGACCCAGGACGCGGGACCGGGGACACGGGAAAAGCAGCGTGCTGCAGCACGGGAATCTGGCAGCGCTTCGGTCGGCACATGAGAAAGACGCAGCCACACCGTTGACTTGGCTGTTCCCGGGTCCCCGCTCCCAGGTCCCCGGTCCCGTCACTTCACCGCTCACGCATCCTCCGTGACGCGTAGCACTTCTTCAATGGTGGTTTCGCCGCGCAGAGCCTTGGACAAGCCGTCTTCGTACATGGTGCGCATACCGGCCTTGCGGGCCAGTTGTTCGATCTCGCCCATGCCGGCGCGGCGCATCACCGCGCGCCGCAATTCGTCGTTCATCACCAGGAATTCGACGATGGTGGTGCGGCCGAGATAGCCGGTCGGGGCCGCTGCGGACGCACGCGGGCGATACAGGTAAATCTCGCCCTCCGGCTGCAGACGGCGCAGATTGAACCGCTCTATCTCTTCAGGCGATGCGGCGTAGCGCTCGGCGTTAGGTAGGTCGAGTTTGCGGACCAACCGCTGCGCCAAAATACCATTGATGGTGGACGTGAGCAGATAGTCTTCCACACCCATGTCGAGCAGGCGGGTGATGCCGCCAGCCGCGTTGTTGGTGTGCAGCGTAGACAGCACCAAATGGCCGGTGAGCGCGGACTGGATCGCGATGCGCGCGGTTTCCAGATCGCGCATTTCGCCGATCATGATGATGTCCGGATCCTGACGCACGATGCTGCGCAGCGCGTTGGCGAAATCAAGCCCGATCTGCGGCTTGGCCTGGATCTGGTTGATGCCTTCGATCTGGTATTCCACCGGGTCTTCGACAGTGATGATTTTCACGTCCGAGGTGTTGAGCTGGCTCAACGCGGTGTACAGCGTGGTGGTCTTGCCCGAACCGGTCGGGCCGGTCACCAGCATGATGCCGTGCGGCTGCTCCAGTACCTTGCGGAACTGCGGCAAAAAATCTTCGGTAAAGCCCAGCTTGTAGAAGTCGAACACCACCGTTTCGCGATCGAGCAGGCGCATCACCACGCTCTCGCCATGTGCGGTGGGCACGGTACTGACGCGCAGATCCAGCTCCTTGCCCTGCACGCGCAGCATGATGCGGCCGTCCTGCGGCAGCCGGCGTTCGGCGATGTTGAGCTTGGCCATGATCTTGACGCGGCTGATCACTGCGGCAGTAAGTTTGGCGGGCGGGCTTTCGCCTTCTACCAGCACCCCGTCCACGCGATAACGCACCTTGAGCCGGCTTTCGAACGGTTCGATATGGATGTCGGAGGCACGCAATTCCACCGCGTTCTGGATCACCAGATTCACCAGCCGGATCACCGGCGCTTCGGAGGCCAGATCGCGCAGCGCTTCGATATCGTCGCTGCTGTTGGCATCGCCGTCGGCGGTTTCCACGATGGTGCCCATCGCGCTGCGGCCCTGGCCGTACCAGCGCTCGATCAGATCGTCGATTTCCGAACGCAGCCCGACCTGCAACAACAGCGGCAAGCCGGTCGCAAGGCGCACCGCATCGATCGCGTAATCGTCGTATGGGTCGGCGATCCACAGATCCAGCCGGCCATCGCGTTCGCCGACCGGACACAGATGAAATTGTTTGAGAAAACGCAGCGATAAGCCCTGCACTTCGGGCAGCATTTCCGGCGGGGTATCGCCGAGTTGGCGTGCGTCCACCAGCGGCAGGCCGAGCACGTCGGCGCAGGTCTCTGCATGATCGCGTTCGGACACCAATCCCAGACGGCCCAGCAGAGCCAGCAGGCCCATGCCGGATTCGGTCTGCAACTGGCGCGCGCGCAGTAGATCGGTGTCCTTCAGAAGACGGCGTTCAAGCAGCGCCTGGACGATGCGCGTCTGCGCACTTGGATGCTCAACTGGATCGACGGCAACCGCGTTCACACTCGTCTCCACTGGTTCGGCGCCGACTGTAGCAGTTTGCCGCGACGATCAACCGCACGCATCTGAATAGCCCTGAAAAACGATGCCCCGGTGAGTGGCCGGGGGGCATCGGCCACACTATTTCAACGCTTACTGTCGCGCAATGAGCTTCAGCTTCGCGTAGTCCTTCGCACCGACCAGCTTGATGTAGTAAGCGCCTGCCTTGGGTGCAGTGAAACGCACGGTTTCGCTGTTGCCCGGGCGGGTCGACTTGGCATCGTAGGAGGTGGCGGTGGGCTCGGCGTCGAAGCTCACATACACCGACACATCGCCGGTGCCGCCGTAGGTCATGAAACTAAGCACGGCACCGGCCTTGGCTTCGAAGCTGTACAGCGTGGAGCTACCGGCGGCACCGCTCAATCCAGCCAACGGTGCCTTGTTGGTCAGTGCGATGGCGGTCGGTGCGCAGGACTCGGTGGCCGGATCGCACGGCTCCACCAGCACCGCTTCCAGCGCGGCCGTGGCATCGACGATGCCGCTGCCGATCGGGGTGCTGGCCGGCGGGGTCACCGAGAAACGACGGCTGGTCTGCTTGAGCAGGGTCTCCACGGCGGCCGGGGTCAGCGGGCCATCGCCCAGGCCGATGGCCGCGCTCTGCACCAGCGCCACGACGCCGGCCACGTGCGGGGATGCCATCGAGGTGCCATCTAGGCCCTTATAGGTATAGGTCCCGGAGGTCGGCGTGGTCGCACCGGTGTAGCCGGCCTGCCAGATGTAGCCGCCCGGACTGCCGTCCACGCTGCCACCACCGCCCGGGCCCGACAAGTCGACCTTGCTGCCGTAGTTGGAGTAGTCGGTGATGCCGCCGTTGATGCGCGTGACGCCCACGGTGATCGTGTTGTTGGAGCTGGCCGGCGAGTGGTTGGCCGCATCTTCGCCACCGTTGCCGGCCGCCACCACCACGGTGGTGCCGCGCGAGACTGCACCATTGATCGCCAGCTGGGTTGCTGCATCGCAGGGTCCGCCGCCACGGATGCTCATGTTGATGACTTCGGCCGGGTTGGTGTTGGCCGGCACGCCATCCACCGCACCGCCCGAGGCCCAGACGATCGCATCGGCAATGTCGGAGGTGTAGCCGCCGCAACGGCCGAGTACGCGCACCGGCAACACGGTCGCCTTCGGCGCCACGCCCGTCATGCCTATTCCGTTATTCGTCGCCTCGGCGACGGTACCCGTGACATGGGTGCCGTGCCAGGAGCTTTCCTGCGCCACCGAGCCGATGTAGCAGAGGTTGTCGGCCTCTTGCCAGTCGCCGTAATCCAGCGCGCCTGGCACGCGGGCATCGGTCGGGCGACGCGAGATTTCGGCATCGGTGATGAAGTCGTAGCCCTGCAGCAGGTTGACGGCAACATCCGGATGGCCCGGCAGGATGCCGGTATCCAGCACTGCCACCACCACGCCGGCACCCTGCGACAGATCCCACGCCGCCGGCGCGTTGATGCCGCCGTTGGGGTGTCTCAGATGCCACTGGTATTGCGTGTACAGCGGGTCGTTGGGAACCAGTTGCGGGGTCACGTCGGTCGCTGCGAGAGTCTTGTGGATCTCGACCGGGCGCAGCATGCGATCGATCTGCACGGCGGCAACCGACGGGTCACTCTTGAGCTCGACCACCACTTTGTCCAGCTGTGCGGCGGTCAGCGCGCTGGACAGCTTGATCAGGTCAGAACCAATGCCAAGCTTGCGCACATAGATTGCCTTGACGGCGGCTGCGCTGTTGGCCGCGCCGCTGCTGCTTGCATTGACGCGGCCAACAGCGGCCTGCACGGCGCCGAGCTTGACGGCGCGATCGCTCGCAGCAGCAGTGTTGTCCTTGTAGCGCACGATCAGGCGGCGACTGAATGCGTCGCCTGCCGATGCTGCCTGAGTCGGTTCCTTGACCAGCAGTTGCGGGGCGGCAGCGAGGGTGCCCGACGCACCAAGGACCATCATCAGGATGGCGTCGGTCAGCGGGTTGAAACGGAAATTCTTGTCGATCACGGTGAAGTCCTCTTCAGTTTTTCGTGGATCAGCGTGGTTAAGGCCATCACGCCATGCGAATCCGTTGGCCGGCCCAGCCACGGTCCTTACCCGCCCCCTCAGGCCGCGTTTCATGCAATGCGCGTTACCAGCCGAAGCCGGCACCCACGCCGATCGAGCGGTCATCGCCGCTGAGTGCGCCGCCGACCGTCACCGTGGCGCGCGGGCTGATTGCACGCTGATAGCCCACCGACAACGCCGATTCGCCGTTCTGAAACCCGACGCCGGCACCGACCCGGTTCTGCGAGGCGATACCGGCAACGCTGGCGGACATGTTCAACATCGCCGAGCTCATCGCGCCCTGACGATCCAGACGACGGTTCTGCCGACGCAGGCGGTCTTCGATATCGCCCTGGTAGGTCTCGAAGCTGTCGGCCATCGCGCTGTAGCGGCTGTCGGTATAGCTGTTGGCGGCAGCAACGCCGTTGTCCAACTGCCCCTTGTTGACCGCATCGGTGGCGCGCGTACCGGCAGCCACATTGGCCACCTGACGCTCACCGCCAACACTGCCCACCGACACCGTGTTGGCACGATCGGCAACCGAGCCCTGGCCGAGTGCAACTGCACCCTGTGCACTCACACGTGCGCCTTGACCGATCGCCGTGCCGGAGGCCGCACTGACCTGCGCACCTTCGCCCATTGCCACTGCATTGGTCGCCACCGCCGCGATCTGCGTGTTGGCGCCCACCGCGGTGCTGCCATCGGCATTGACGCGTGCGTTTCTGCCAATGGCAGTGTCGTTGGGGCCATGCGCATACGCGCTGCCGCCGATTGCGGTGCCGGTGATGTCGTTGGCGACTGCGGCCGTGCCGACAGCGGTGGACGTTGCCGCTGGCGTCGTGCTGACCACAGCAGCGGTCGGCGTGCCCTGCACGCTTGCCGTGGCATCTGCGACATCAGCGGCAGCATCGATCTGCGCAATCGCCGCACCCGCAGGCACCGATGCCGTGCGCAGCGACGCCGTGCGCGCGGCGGTGCTGGCCGTTGCGGTACCGCTACGTGCATCCAGCTCGGTGACCTTGCTGTCCAATGCGGTCAATGCAGCGCCGACGTTGTTGTAGCTGGCACCTTGAATCACATAGGTCGGCGCCACGAACACCCCTTGCGCACCGATCGCCGCACCACCGCCAAGGAAGCTGGCCGCATTGCTCAGCGACTGGAATAACTGCCCGCCATTGATCGCATCGGTACTGGCATCGGCAATTGCACCACTTTCCACATTGACGATGCGACGCGTGGCCGGACCACCGCGGCCATCGCCGCTGCCCACCGACACCACGTTGGCGTCATAGGTGCGCGAACCAGAGCCCAGGGCCACCGAATCGGCACCGGTTGCGCCGGCATTCGCACCGAGCGCCACACCATTGACCGCGCTTTGGCGCACGAACGCGTTGTAGCCCACCGAGACCGCGTTTTCGCCGATCACGTTGACCTGACGACCGACGCCGGTGCTGTTGGTGCCGGTGGCCGAGGCATCGGCACCGATGACGCTGGCACCGATCGCATCGGCGAGGCTGCCGCCACCCAATGCAAGCGTGTTCTCGGCCAGTGCCGCAGCGCTCTGACCCAACGCGGTGGCGTTGACACCGTCGGCATACGAATTCCAGCCGATGGCGGTGGTGTAGTCGGCCGTTGCCCACGCACCCGCACCGAATGCCGCAGCGCCTGTGCCGGAGGCACGCGCCGGAATAAACCCGAAGAACGTGCTGCCACCAACGGCCACGCTTTCTTCGCCGGTCGCTTCGCTGAATTCACCCACCGCCACGCTGCTGGAGCCGCTGGCGGTGCTGAAATTGCCCAGCGCGGTGCTGTTGAAACCGGTCGCGCTGGAATAGCCGCCCAGTGCGGTGGAGTAATTGGCGGTGGCCTCGGCGCCGAAGCCGAAAGCGGCCGCGCTGGTGCCATCGGCAATGCTTTGCGCGCCAACCGCAGTGGCCGAGTCGCCACTGGCACTGGCGAAGTAACCCAGCGCCGTGGTTTCGCTGCCGGTGGCCACGCTCAGCGCGCCGGCCGCCAGCGATCCATCGCCAGACGCATCTGCCGCTGCACCCAGTGCGGTGCTCTGCGCACCGACCGCTGCGCTCTCGCCGCCCACGGCAACCGCATAGTCGCCGCTGGCCTGGCTGTAGGCACCGTTGGACACGCTGCCAGAACCGCTGGCCGCCGCGTTGTAACCCGATGCACTGGCGAACTTGGCGGTGGCGCTGGCGCCGCTCCCCACGGCCACTGCACCGGTGCCGATCGCCTGGCTGCTGGAACCGAACGCGCTGCTGTAATCGCCCTGCGCACTCGCATTGAAACCGGCAGCGGTGGCGTCCTTGCCCTGCGCATCGGCGGTGCCCTCGCCGGTGCCGGTGTACAGACGCGCGGTGGTTTCGGCGGTTTCGCCGACCGCGTTGAGTTGGCCCAGGTTCACCGCATCGGTGCCCTCGGTACCGGCAGCGACATTGGTGATCTGACGCTCGCCACCGACGTTGCCCACCGACACCGTGTTGGCGCGATCGGCAACCGCGCCTGCGCCCAGCGCCACGCTGTTGTTCGCAGACGCGAGAGCGCCGCTACCGATGCTCACGCTCTGTGCGCCCTCTGCAATGGCCTCCCACCCCAGTGCGATGCTGTTATCGGCAAAGGCGTCGGATTGACCGCCAATAGAGATCGCATGCAGGCCGTAAGCGTTGGCATAGGTGCCTGCTGCGATCGATCCAGTGTCGGCCGCATACGCATTCGGACCCAACGCCGTGCTGTCGTTACCGTAGGCCACGCTTTCGGTACCGATGGCGGTTCCGCCATTCCCCCACGCCACGCTGGCAAAGCCCAGCGCGGTCGATGCAGTGCCGTTGCCGATGCTTTCGTAGCCGATCGCGGTCGCGCCACGTCCATTGGCGATGCTGGTGCCGCCGACAGCAGTACCGAAGTAACCCGAGGCATTGCTGTCGGCACCAAGCGCGGTGGCGTAATCGTCGCCGGCGCTGCTGTTGAAGCCGACCGCGGTGGCATTGGCGATGCTGGCATTGGCACCATTGCCGATCGCAGTGGTGCCAAGCGCAGAGGCCTGACTGCTCGAACCCACTGCAACGCTGTCATCGCCCGACGCATTGCTGGATCCGCCCAGCGCGACGGTGCGCTCGCCCAAGGCACTGCTGCCTGCGCCGATC
The DNA here is from genome assembly GCF_002940065.1 of Xanthomonas populi. Classification (GTDB taxonomy): domain Bacteria; phylum Pseudomonadota; class Gammaproteobacteria; order Xanthomonadales; family Xanthomonadaceae; genus Xanthomonas; species Xanthomonas populi. Next base: position 2,775 of record NZ_MDEJ01000074.1, on the reverse strand, counting down.
GCGGTCGATACAGTACCGCCGGCAGCGGCGTTGGAACCGAAGGCAGCGCTGTCATCGCCGAACGCCACGCTTGCACCGCCGACGGCAGTGCTGGTTTCGCCGAACGCCACGCTACCCACGCCGAGCGCGGTGGAATCGGCACCGTTAGCGATGCTCTCGTAACCGAGCGCGGTCGCGCTGCTGCCAGTGGCCAGACTGGCGCCGCCAACAGCCGTGCCGAAGTCGCCCGATGCACTGCTGTCGGCGCCAAGCGCAGTGGCGTCATCGCCCAGTGCAGTGCTGTTGAAACCGAGCGCGGTTGCATTGTCGATGCTGGCAATCGCGCCGCTGCCGATCGCGGTGGTGCCCTGCGCCGCTGCGGAGCTGGTCGAACCGAATGCAGCGCTGTAGTCGCCGATTGCCGATGCGTTGGAACCGGCCGCAACGCTGTCGATGCCTTCGGCAATGGCGGCGCCATCACCAGTGGCGACAAACGTGCGCGCGGTGCTGTCGGCAGCGTCTGACACGGCAGTGAGCTGATCGAGATTCACCGCATCGGTGCCTTCGGTACCGGCGGCGACGCTGGTGATCTGACGCTCATCGCCGGCCGAGCCGACTGACACCGTGTTGGCGCCCAACGCAACCGAGTTGGCGCCGCGTGCGGTGCTGTAATAGCCCAGCGCCGTACTCAATTCACCGCTGGCCCAGGACTGCGCACCAACCGCAGTTGCGCCTTCACCAGGTGCGTAGGCGAAGTAACCCACCGCAGTGGCTTCGGTGCCCGACGCTTCGCTAAACGTGCTCACCGCCGTGGTGTAGGTGCCCGATGCAATCGCACCGGCGCCAAGTGCGGTGGCCGCTTCGCCGCTGGCCTGGGTCTGCACCAAGAGACCCAGACCCGGAACCCGCTCGACCGGGCCACCGACCGCCGTGCTGCTGGTGCCGCTGGCGCTGGTCTGCGTGCCCACGGCGGTGGCGTAATCGCCGGCCGCATTGGCCACCGCGCCGAACGCAGACGACTGCGCACCGGCAGCAGACGCACCAACGCCGAACGCCGATGCGGCAAATCCATCGGCATTGGCGCTGGCACCCACGGCGGTGCCGCCAACGCCGGCGCTGGTGGCAACGGTCTCCACCGGCACGCCGCCGCCGGTGATCAGCGGCTCGCCATCTTCGTTTACCGCAGCGCCGCCAACGGCCACGCTGCCGGAGCCGGTGGCCTGGGCGTTGTGGCCGAATGCCGCGCTGTTCTGCCCGGAGGCGAGCGCATTGGCGCCGACCGCGGTGGTATTGTCGGCCACGGCATTGGCGCCGGTTCCCAGCGCCGTTGTCGCCGTGCCCACCGCATTGGCGGCATCGCCAGCAGCCAGTGCGCTCTCGCCTTCGACATACGCGCCAACGCTGCCTTCGCCCGGGGTTGCCTTGAAGAACATTGCGGTGTCGTCGGCCACATCGGCCACGTCCTGCAGCTGCGCCAGGTTGACCGCGTCGGTGGCGTTGACGCCGGCAGTGACGTTGGGGATGCGGCGCGTGGCCGCACCACCGCGGCCATTGCCACTGCCCACCGGCACCACGTCGTCTTCGCGAGTGCGCGAGCCTGCGCCCAGCGCGACCGAGTTGGCATCGGTCACGCCGGCAGTGGCACCGAGCGCCACGCCGTTTTCGCCGCTGTGGCGCACGAAACGGTTGCCGCCGATGGCCAACGCGTTCTCGCCGATGGCATTGGTCTGGCGCCCGATCGCGCTGCTGTTCACACCGCTGGCGCTGCTATCGGCGTCTGCTGACACTGCGCCGGTCGCGCTGGCGTGGCTGTTGCCGCCGATGGCGGTGGTCTTGGTGGCAGATGCCGCTGCACCGCGGCCGACCTCGACCGGCTGCGCCATCGCCGAAAGGGGAATTGCGATCCCGGCGCTGCCCAGCGCCAGGGCGATCGCGGCGACCAGGCAACGGCTCTGGCGGCGGTCGACGAAGGCGGCAGTGGTCACTGCTGCCGGGCTGTCACCGCTGACCAATTCCGATGCCACGGCCCACACGCCCAACGCTTTGTTCCAAACCTTGCGATAAATCCGATGCATCGACGTACGACTCCTGGAGTTGGGACTGGTTTGTTGGCGAACAGTCGCCATCGAACGGCCTTCCAGCCATGCGATTCCCCTGGTGATTGGCGCCATGTGCCTAATGGCGGTGGGCGGCTTGCGCCTGCACCTTGGATCGTCACAAAGTGAACGCTACCCAACCAGAGAACTGAGCGGAGTGTTAACAGCGCTCAAATCGGGCGTCAAGTTTTTGACGAAAAGCAAAGCCAAGCGTGTTTTTTGTCACACTTCTGTTTGCTTTTATTATTTTTTTGATAAATCTTTGTAAAAAAGTGACCTATCTCGTGTCTTGCAAGACAGTTCAAAGCCGAATGGGCCTGTGCAAGGCAGAAAAAAAACCCACTGACGGGTCGCCAGCAGGCTTGGTTGCGCAAAAATCAGGCACCAAATGCGTCAGAGCTCAGACAAGCACCACACGCTGGAAAACCGGTGCCATGCCGGCGCGGTCCCGAAGGTCACTAGCCGATTGGCGCCAGGGAAACGACGGAATGCAGCAAATGTGTCGGCAGGCTTCAGATCGCTGACGCGCCAGCAGGCGTCCTCGATCGAAGTCGGTGCCTTCGAAATTGAGGATGTAGGTGCCGGCACGCGGCGCGGTGAAGCGCACGTTCTGGCTAGGTCCTGTTAACACATACGAAGCCCTTCAACGATCAGGACGAAGCTCAGGAATCCGAGGAACATGACGTCGAGCTTCTCAAAG
>NZ_MDEJ01000073.1 GCF_002940065.1 Xanthomonas populi | reverse complement strand
TCTGGAGCGATTACGCACACTGCCCGAACACGTCTACAACCAGATGGTCATGGGCTGAAAAACGTGGGGATACCTCAGAGGCGGATTCGGTTTTACTGAACCAGGTGTTGACGTAGCCTTCGACGTTGTCGGTGAAACGATAGGTGCCCAGCAGAAAGGCATTGGTGCGCTTTTGCGGGGTCTGCAACAGATTGAACGGCTGATAGTTGTAAGAATCGGCGCTGGCGTTGTAACAGTGGAAATCACCGGGGCCCGCACGTCCGACGACGCCGCGATTGAGGGTGACGCGCGCGCAGCCGTTGGCCTGCGCAAGCTGCGTGGACTGATCCGAGCCATCGTTGAAATTGACCGTACCGGTGGGCGTGGCGGACGAGCCCTGCTTCACCGGTTGCCCGTTGGTCAACGCAAGCGCGTCCTTGGAATAGTCGCGCGCCGCTGCCGAGACCGGGTCGATGTTGTGGTACGACAAACCGGCGATCAGGCTGCCGCGCTCCCAGGTCTTGCCGGTGGTCAGGGCGAAGTTGCGGCGGTTGCCATCGCCTTCGCTGCTGGTGCCGAAGTCGCTGCTGAACTGCACGCCATCGAAGCGCGTGCGCAGGATGAAATTGACCACCCCGCCGATGGCGTCGGAGCCATACACCGCAGAAGCGCCATTGCTGAGCACTTCGATGCGCTCGATCATGGTGGCTGGAATCGCGTTGACATCGTTGTAGGCGAGCCGGATGCCATTGACCAGCACCAGCGTGCGTTTGTCGCCCAGACCGCGCAGCGAAATCGCCGAGGCACCGGTGCCGCCGCCGTTGTTGGTATTCGGGTTGGTGGCGTTGCCGGCGATCGATGGCAGCTCCTGCAGCAGGTCGCCGACGGTGGCCTTGCCGGTGGCGGCAATCTGTTCCTGGCTGACGCTGATCACCGGGTTGGCGGTTTCGGTATCAACGCGGCGCAGGCGCGAGCCGGTGACGACCACGCTGTCGAGCGTCTGCTGCGCATCGCCGCTGTTGTCTGCCTGCTGCGCGTACACGGGGGCCGCCGCGCTTGCTCAAAGCGCCATCATCAGCGCGCTGACAAGCAGGCTAGGTGCCGGATACGAACTCGCAGCGCGGCTGCGGAGGGAAGGCGATAGCGGCAACAGCGACATGCGGAGGGCTCCTGATTGCAACGACAGACAAAACGATGGGCAACACATATACCTGCCGGCTTGCGCCAGCGCGAATCGAAACGGATAACAGCGACACGCGGCAGCGACACGCTTTGCGACGGCCACGCACTGAAGACGCAGACACGCTGCAATGCGCGCAACCGCGAGCGGCCGCGCGACGCTGCGCGCTGTCGGAAGGAGTTGGCCCGCACAGGAGGCGACCATGCGCCCCGATTTCATTAACTGGTCAAAATGTGCCCGTGCGCGTGCGCAAAGTCTTGTCGCATTTACTGAAAGCGCGTGCGGAAAACTGCATGGTCGGCCGCTGTGCCGGACACTGGCTGTCACGCAAAACAGAATGGAGCCGGCATCAAGCCAAGCATGTGCGGCGGGCCGACGCGCACGCCGAGGGCCTCACGGCCTGCCTCGCCATGCGCATGCTGCGACCGTCGACCACCGCGCGCAGTAGCTCAGGCAGGCAGCAACCAGCCGCCGAACAGCGGCCCTGCGGTGTCGCCCTGCTGTGGCTCGATCCGCAAGGTCAGCAGCGGCGCGCGCGTGAGTGCGGGCGGCAGCGGGTAGTCGCGATCGATGAAATCGATGACCTCGCCCCGCTCCACCTGCACGGCGACGGCCAGCTTGCCGTCGACCAGCACGTTGAAGCGGCCCTTGTCGCTGCCCCAGAAGCGCAGCCGCAGGCGCAGCGGCGCAGCGCTGCCTTTCATGCGGAATTGCACGAAGCCCTTGCCGCGCACGTCGCGGCATTGCTGGCGGCGATAGGTGCCGCCGAACGAGGTGTCGCTGGTGAGGCCATGCGCCTGCTCGGAGGCCTCGTCGCCGAACTGGATCGTGTCCACCGCATGGCTCAACAAAGCGCTGCGTTCGGTTTGCTGCTGCGCGCGCCGGGTCTGTTCGAGCGCCCATTGTACTGGCGTCATCCGTTTCAGATACAGCGCGCTGCGCCGCTCGTACTGTGCATAGAACGGCACGAAGCGTAGCGGCTGCGGCCGCACGCTGTGGGCCAGGTAATGCCCCGGCTGCGGCAGGGCGGCGAACTCCGCAAGCGGCGAGGCCGCGCTGACCAGCACCGGATCCGGCGCATCGTAGGGCGCGTCCACCTCGCCCAGATCCGCGGCAAGCGCCAGCGGGCCGCGCATCACCACCACCGTCTGCGGGTCGCCGGCCGCGTGTTCCAGCCGCAGCGGCATCTGCAGCGCCAGCTCGAGCACATCGCCCACGCGCCAACGGCGTGCCACTACCGCATAGCCGTCCACCGCCGCAATCTGTTGTGCCACGCCGTTGACATGCAGCGCAAAGGCGCCCTGGCACCAGCCGGGAATCCGCAGCGACACCTGCCGCGGCGCGCGGCTGCCGGCGCGGGTGATCTGCATCCGCACGTTGCCGTTGTCGGGCACGCCGCTGTCCAGTTGCAGCGCGAAGTCACGGTTGCGCCAGTCCAGCGCCGAGGGAATATAGAGATTGACGTACAGCGTATCGGCGGCATGCCAGTAGATGGAATCGCCGAACTGCGCGTGCGCCTCCATGCCGCTGCCGACACAGCACCAGAACGAATCGAATTTGTCGGAGAAGCCGCGTTCGCCACCGGTAATCATCGGTGTCATGTAGGTGAACATGCCGGTGGCCGGATGCTGCGCGGCCATGGTGTGGTTGTACAAGGTGCGTTCGTAGTAATCGAAGTAGCGCGCCTGCGGCGTCCACTGATACAGGTGGCGGGTCAGCTTGAGCATGTTGTAGCTGTTGCAGTGCTCGCAGGTCTGCTCGGTGAGAAAGCTGGCGATGCTGTCGGGCGCCTGAAAATACTCACGGTCGGCATTGCCGCCGATCACGTAGCTGTAATGGCCGGTGACCGTTTCCCAGAAGAAGCGTGCCGCAGCGGCGGCATCGGCATCTGCGGCCACTTCGAATTGACGCGCGGCGCCGATGAACTTGGGCACCTGGGTGTTGGCGTGATGGTGCGGCAACGCGTCCTTGCCGGCCTGCGCCGGGTCGATCACCTTGTCGTGGCGCAGGCGCTGGCCGATGGCGATCCAGCGCGGGTTGCCGGTGCGCGCGCCCAGTTCCAGGTACGACTCGTTGAGCCCGCCGAATTCGCTGTCCAGCAGCGCCTGCAGCTGGGCGTGGCTGAGTCCGTCGAACACGTCGGCCAGATAGCCGGCCAACGGTTGCAGCACCTGCAACGACTGCGTATTGCCTGCCAGCGCGTCGGCATCGAGCAGGCCGGCGAACAGTTTGTGCACGGTGTACAGCGGCGACCAGCTGCCATTGAGGTTGAACGCACTGGCCTGAATCACCCCGCGGCGCACCTGCTCGAACACCTGCTTGCCCGCTTCGATCTGCTCGTCCGCGTTCTTGCGGGTCAACCCACCCACATAGCCATCGGGATCGCGCGCCTGGGCGCGTGCGAGCTCGCCGACGATATAGTCCACCCGCTCGCGCAAGGCCGCATCGCCGGTCTGCGCCGTCATCTTCGACAGCGCACTCAGATAATGTCCCAGGCTGTGCCCGGCGATGGTGTCGCCCTCCCAGCCACCGTACGCGGGCGCCTTGGCGGGCAGACCGGCGTAATGCAGGAAGTTGTGCAGCAGCCGGTCCGGTTCCAGCTCGAGCAGATAGCGCCGGTTGGTCTGCAGCGAGTCCAGAAACAACGAGGGCATCAGCCTGACCGCCTGCAGCGGTAGCGCGGTCATCGCGCCGGCCTGGCTGGCGGCAACGTCCGCCGGAAAGTGCAGCCAGCCGGCGGCCACGGCCAGTGCGCTCCATTGCAGCAGACGGCGCCGCGCGGCATCGGCAGGCAGGCCGTGATCGCACTGCGCGGGCGCAGGCGGACAGGAAGGGACAGGTGTGGAGGCGTCGTCGTGCATCGTCAGTTCCAGGTGTAGCGCAGGATCAGCCCGGTGGTACGCGGATAGAGTTCGGTCCTAGCGCCGTAGTAGATATCGCGTTGCCAGGTCGGCCGGCCGTCCACCTGCCCGGTGTAGGCGCCATAGAACGGCACCGCTGCGATCTCGGTGTTCTGGTTGAGCAGGTTGCCCACGTTGAGTTCGATCCGCAGCAGTTGCGGCCCCCAGCGCTTCTCGTAGGCGGCATTCATATCCAGTGTCCACCAGCTGGGAAACCGCCCGAGGCTGCCGCGCGAGACCGCCACGCCATTGCAGTAGAACGCCGACAGGCCGGCGTCGTAAGCCGCATTGTCCGGATCCGGATACTGGCTGTAGCACGAGCGCGGCGACCCGCTCTGCCAGGCCGCGCCGAAGCCCAAAGACAGGCCGCTGGCACCGAAGGTATGCGCGGCATTGAGGAGCACCACATGCCGCACATCGGCCGGCAAGGCGCCGCTGCTGCCGGCCGATAGCGAGCCATAGCGGAAGTTCGGCGCGCCCAGCACGTTGCCGTTGGTCTCGCCATAATAGCCCTCGTAGTTGCCGTAGACATGCTTCCAGGTGTAGCCGAACTTGACGAAGAACGGTTGCTCCGGCGTCTCCGGGTGCACCAGTTCCACACTGGCGCTGTCACTCTCGCGGCGCGGCTTGGCCAGCCCGGTCGCACTGCCGGGGATCGTCACCCGTTCGCGCCGGCCATCGCCGTCCAGATCGTTGTCCAGCACCACCGCGCGGCCCGGATTGATCAGCAGGTTGTTGTCGATCTGCGGGTCTGCATACCCCAACGACTGCAGGTAGACATAGGCCGGGCTGGAGAGGTTGCTGTTGAGGTCATTCCAGACCGCGAGCGCCCGCTTGACCGAGCTGTGGTTGAACTCCAGCGTGCTGGACCAGTGCGGCAGCAGCTGATTGTCCTGCAGGTAGACGGTGTAGCTGTCCTGGCGCGCATTGCGCAGGTTGCGCGCGGTCAGCGTGACCGGCTCGCCGATGGTGCTGGCATCGGTGTAGCTGCCGATCTGTTGCGGTGCGACCGGGGTGCCGTCGGGATTGATGCCGCTGTAGGTGTAGGCGGTGTAGACATCGCTGAAATCGTTGAACAGGCTGGTCAGAATCACGCCGGGCACCGGCATGGTGTACAGGCCCGCGCTGGCACCGAGTTTCATCGAGCTGTCGCCGCGCACGTCCCAGGACACGCCCAGCCGTGGCGAGGTGGTATAGGTGCTCAGCACGTGCGGCCATTGGCCAGACGCGCACCGCTGTTGTCGCGCCGCACACCGCCGTACACCACCCAAGCGTCGGCCGCCTGCCAGTAGTCTTCGATGTAACCGCCGCGGTTGACCTGGGTCAGCGGGCCGCCGCTGCTGAAGATGCGCGTCAGCAGCACCGGCGTATTGGCCGGCACCACCAGATCGCCGACCACGGGCCAGTCGTGCGCGCGGCCATAGTTGTAATAGCGGTAATCGCCGTTGCGGCCGTAGACACTGAAGCTGTCGAACGACAGGTCGTAATGCTCTGCGCCCATCTGCAACTTGTGCGCACCCAGCTGCCAGGTGAAATCGGCACGCAAGCCGCGCTTGCGGTAAGCGACCGGCTCCTGCGCATCGCGCAATCCGCTGGCCAGGATGTTTTCGGCCCCGCCTTGTTCGTCCAGGCGCACCGCATACAACCCGGCATCGGAGAAGGTGTTCTTTTCCATATGGCTGAAATAGCCGGCCATCAGCGACAGATCCATGGCCTGGTCGATCTGCCAGCGATAGCGGCCCAGATAGAATCTGTCTTCGCTTTCGAACAACACATCGCGCAGATAGCTGCGCGCGGACTGCGGATTGGACGGCTCTGCCAGGGTGTCGATGCGGGTGTAGTTCTTGCGGTCCGAGTGTGCGGCGGTGAGGTCGAACTGCTGCGCATCGCTGATGACCCAGTTGAGGTTGACGGCCGGGTTGTTGTAGGCCGAGCGCGTGGTGCGCCACTGATCGCCGATCTCTCCGGCCATGAATTGCGCCTGCGCCTGCGGCCGGTTGTTCTGCACTACCACGTTGAAGAACAGGGTGTCGCGTATCAGTGGCCCGGACAGGCTGTAGGTGTTGTTGAACGAGGTCCCGGTCTGGCCGTTGGTGCTCAGATCCTGGTACAGGTAACGGTTGACGCCATCGCGTTGTTCGATCAACGGCGGGCGTACCTTGGGGTTGAGCAGACGCGAGGACGGCAGGCCGATCGAGGAGGCAAAACCGGCACGCAGGGTGTTGTCGCCGGTCTTGGTGGTGGCCGCGACCGAGCCGCCCATCGCGTTGGAATACTTGGCCGATGCACCGTTGGCGATGATCTGTGCCGAACCGATCATGTCGCCCGGTACCGCACTGGCACCGGCGCCGGTGTAGTCGAAGGTGGTGTCGAATTCGTTGATGTAGTAACGGGTCTCGGTCCCGGAGCCGCCATTGAACGAGGCCAATCCCGAGCCCTGCCCCGAGGTGACCTGCGACATGTAGATCAGTGGCAGCTGGGTGAGCAGATTGGCGTAGCTGCCACCATCGGTGGCACCGCTGGTATCCACCCCGGTCTTGCGAAACAGCGTCTGGTTGTATTGGCGTACCAGGATCGGGGTGCTGACATCGATGGGGGTGGTGTTGTCGGACGCGTTGTTGAGTACATCGGCGCGTACCTGCACCGTTTCCAGGCTGCTGGCAGCCTGCCCATCGTCGGCGCCGAAGCTGGCAACGGCGGCTGCGCTGCCGGGCCGGACCAGCACCTCGCGTGCGGCAGTGGTTGCCGCGCCCAGTTGCAGCTCCACCCGATAGGACCCTGGCGCAAGCCCACCCACATTGAACCTGCCATCGGCGTTGGGCGTGCGCGTCTGCATGGCGCCGGTGTCGAGATTGCGCACCACGATGCGCGCCTGTGCGGCCACCTCCGCCGCGACACTGCCATACACCCCACCGGTTGCCTGTTGCGCGCGCAGGCCCGCAACAGGCAGCAATGCGCCGCAGGTGGTCCAGCAGATCAACAACGGGATCGATCGGAATTGCAACCTACGCGGGCTTTGCATGGACCACCTCACTGTGTGCAGCGCAAGCGGATCCGCAGCCATGTCTGCCCACTGAGCGCAGGACACCACGACACCACTGCGGCTGACGGTAACGCGATGACTCCCCCACTGCATCGTGACCCGAGACGGTTGCGCGGTCTTGTAGGAAAGACCGCCTTTTCAAGGCGAAACCGGCGCAAAAATCCGCGTGATTTCGCATATGCTCGCGCATGAATACAGAGCGTGCGGCGGCAGCTGTGTGCACACGCAGGCAATGGCGCGCGGTTGCGCGCGCGGCACTCGCGCGCAGCGCACGGCTGGCCTACGGAGCCTGGGCAGGCAGCGTGCGATTCCAGTCCCGGGTTGGCGATTGCTGCATCCAGCGCAGGAAAAAATCCAGCACACGGCGCTTGCCGTAATCGCCACCAGCGCCGTGGTCGCCGCCGGGTACCACCAGCAGGTCGAAGTCCTTGCCGGCCTTGATCAGGCGGTCGGCCACCTGGAAGGTGCTGGCCGGGTCGACATTCATATCCATATCGCCGGTGACCAGCAGCAGATGGCCTTGCAGCCGCGCGGCATTTTCCACGTTCGACGATTCGGCGTACCACGGGCCCACCGGCCAGCCCATCCATTGTTCGTTCCACCAGATCTTGTCCATGCGGTTGTCGTGGCAACCGGAATTGGCCACACCCGCCACATAGAATTCCGGATGGAACAGCAGCGCGCCCAATGCGTTCTGGCCGCCTGCCGAGGTGCCGTAGACACCGACACCGCCGCCGCCGCCGATGTCGTACCACGGGTACTGCGCGGCGGCGGCCTTATGCCAGGCGATACGATCCGGCAAGCCGGCATCCTTGAGATTGCGCCAGGCCACATCGTGGAAGGCGCGCGAGCGATTGTTGGTGCCCATGCCATCGATCTGCGCGACCGCAAAGCCCAGAGCGGTCAGCGCCGGCACGCGCGGGGTGAAACTCTTCGTCACGAACGAGCCCTGTGGGCCGGCGTAGATGTCTTCGATCACGCGGTTGTGCTGCTGCGCATCCATATGCTGCGGGCGCTGGATCACACCCCAGATCTCGGTCTTGCCATCGCGCCCGGTGGTATGGAACGGCAGCGGTGGCTGCCAACCGGCGGCCTGCAGGCGACTCAGATCGGTACGCTCCACCGTGCGTGCCAGGCCGCCATCGACACTGCGCCGCAACTCCAACACCGGCCCAAGATCAACGCGCAAGTAAAGATCCAGCAACCACTTTCCATCCGGCGAATAACTGACCTGATGGTCGGCGGCCATTGGTGTCAATGCAGTAAGCCCGCGGCCGTCCAGGCCGATGCGATAGGCGTGGCGGTAATACGGGTCTTCGCCGGGCTGCATGCCGGAGGCGGTGAAGTACAACTGCCCTGCGGCCTCGTCGATGTAATCGAGCTTGCGTACCACCCAATCGCCGCGTGTGACCTGGCGGATCGCCTCGCCGCTGCGGCCGTCGTACAGATACACATGCTCCCATCCATCGCGTTCGGACGCCCATAAGATCTGCGCGCCGTCGGCAAGATCGCGCCGCGCATGCTTGCCGCCGTTTTCGTGATCGCCGCTGAGTTCGGAGTATTCGATAAAGGTGGGCGAGGTTTCTTCGATCAAGCTGCGTGCGACAGCGGTGCGTGCGTCCACCTCGATCACACGATACAGCTGATGCCCACGCGCGTTGTATTCGAAGGTGAAACCGCGGCTGTCTTTCCACCAGACCATCTCGCTCAAGGTGAAGGCATTGGGCAGCAGCGTCATCGCGACCGGATGCCCGGCGCGCGTGGCGATGTCGAACACCACCGGCTGCATCACCGGCAACACATCGCCCGGCTTGGGATAGACCTGTTGGTGCAACTTGGGTTGCACCTGATCGGCCGGCGCCGATTCGATGTAATAGACCACGCGCGGCGGCGGCGCCTTGACCCGATACGCGGCCAGATGCTGCGAATCCGGCGACCACACCACGCTGTCGAGCGCGTAGTAATCACCCGCACTGCCGTCGCCACTGAGCACGCTGCGCTCGCCACCGCCCGCCGGGGCGATCACCAGATTGGCCTGCTCCACCCAGGCACGCCAGCGACCATCCGGCGATAGCTTGGCCTCGCGTTCGCCCTGCTTGAGCGGCAGACGCAGATCCATCGACTCGGCCGGCACGTCGCGTTCGGGCACATGCGCGCAGCGATAGCGCGCCAGGTCGCATTGCCAGCCGAAACGTGCCAGTTGGAAGCGCAAGCGCTGCTGTTCCAGGGTGGGCTGCTCCAGCTCCAGCTTCGCTGCATCGACGCGTTGCGCACCGGCCTGCGTCAACGCCGCCGCCAGCCGCGCGTGATCGAACGCCAGCGTATTGCGGCCACTGGCTGCATCCACCAGGCGGTACTCGATGGCCGGTGCCTAGTTGGGGCGTGCCACGCCGCGCCGATAGAGAAACCGCCTCGCATCGACCCACACCGGCGCCGTCGGTTGTTGGTCGACCAGGGACGCGTAGTGATCGGACAGACCGATTGCCTGCGCGTACTGCGCCGGCGTGGGCGTGGGCGCTACCGATGCAGCGACTGCGCTTGCCGACAGCGAGCAGAGCGCGATGCTCAGACACCACGCTGCGATGCGCTGTAACCGGGAAGTCTGTGAGTGGTGCAGCTGTGGCTTCATGCGTTTGTCCGGGGATAGAGCGTGGTCACGATCAGCGTCTGTCATGCACGGTGGGATGAGAGGGATGGGTTGTGGGCAGCGCGGTGAGTACCCGAATCGGCGTGCACCCTGCCCGTACGCCGACGATTGCGTCGCCGCCAGCGTCCACCCAGCATGCGCGCGCCAGCACTTTTCGGCCGCTCTAGCGCGCATCGCAGCGTGTGCTGTCTGCAGCACTGGCCGCAGGCAGACGCTGCGGCTGCGGCGCCAACACTTCCCATTCCTGCACCGCCAGCGCGGCGTGGCGGGTTCCCGCGCCGGACGCATCCAGCACCGCGCGCACGCAGCGCGTGGTCACCGGTGCGAACGACACCGCTTCGTAGCGATCGGTGCGCGTGCCATAGCTGTCGGTCGGCCGCACCGGATGCCATTGCCCGCCTTGTCGAAATTCCAGATGCCAACGCGCTGGCGGCGCCACGCCGATCTCGGCACCGGCCGGCTGATCGGCCCAGAACACGATGCGAGTGCGATCCAGGGTCACCGGCTGCGCCCAACTATATTGAATCCAGTGCTGCGGCGGATTGTCGGGCGTCCAGCTTCCCCACAGTTGCGGTGGCAGCGGATTGGCCTTGACGATGCCGTCGTTGAGCGCGGCCATCCAGTACTGCAGCGCAATGTCCGGGCCGTTGGAGGCAGTGGCGTAGGCGGCAGGCGCCTGATTGCGCTGCGGCGGTATTGGCGGCAGGGGGCGCCGGGTGGGGATGACGGTGCGGATGCTGGCCGGGTGTGTGCTGTCGTCCCACTCCAGGCGATCGATGGCCACGCTGCGGCGGAAATGCCCGCCGCCCTGCGCATCGGCGGTGTGATAGACCAGATACCACTGCTTGTCGAAGGCGACGATGCCGGGGTGCGAGGTGGTCGAAGACACCGGCGGCAAGACGATGCCGCGATAGGTCCACGGCCCCAGCGGCGTCGGCGCGCTCGCATAGGCGATGCACGCGTGATAGAGCGTGGGCGTGCAGGCGGAATCGCGTCCGGCATTGTTGGCCGCATACGCCAGGTAATAGCTGCCGTTGCGCTTGAACAACCAGGGCGCTTCGAAATAGCCCGCCAGCGTGTCCACCCGCACGGGCGTGCCCTTGAAGCTGACCATGTCGCGCTGCAGCTCAACGCCATACAACGCGCCGAAGGTGCCCCAGTACAGATACACGCGCCCATCGTCGTCCACCAGCACGGTCGGGTCGATGTTCTGGATGGCGTTGGGGTTGGGCACCGACTGCGACACCACCGGCCCTTGCGGATGCGCATCGGTCCATGGGCCGAGCGGGCTGTCGGCCACCGCCACGCCAATCGCGAACGGATCCGGGTTGGCTGAGTCGCGTTGCTGCACCGGCGCATACAGGTAATAGCGCCCATCCGGCCCATGCACGATCTGCGCGGCGTAGGCGTAGCGTTTTTCGGCCCAGGCGAACACCTGGTGCGGGCGCAGCACGTCGCGGTAATGCATCCACTGCCCGCTGCCCGGGTCGCTGCTGACGAACAACTGCCAACCCGGCATGACGAAGGCGTTCTGGTCGGGCGCGGCGGTATCGCGCCCGGCCAGGATGTAGAGCTTGCCATCGGCCACCAATGGCGCCGGGTCGGCCGAATACATGCTGCCATCGGCAAGGATCGGGTTGCCGGGCGCCTGCAGGTGTTCGCCTTGTGGTGGCGCTGCGGCACATGCTGGAACACTGGCCAGCGACAACGTACACGCAAACGCGCGGATGAGGATGCCAGTCATGGAGTGACCGCCTTGATCTGTAGCGTGAGGGGAACCGACACCTGCCCGGTAGGTGCACGCCCCTGGGCGGTGCCGATCAACGCGATCTCGCCGGGTTGCGCGTAGCGCGCCGGTGCTAGCGCCGGCCACTGCACCGGCAGCCGCTCGCGCGAGCCGTCGTTGTAGTGCACGGTGACAAAAGCAGGCAGCGTCGGTGCATGCTTCGCCACCGCGCTCACCGCCGGCCAAGCCTGCACGGTAGTGATCTGCCCTGGAGGCGTTGCACGCACCCAGAGGGTGGCCTTGATCGGAATCACACCTTCCACCATGCCTTGTAGCTCCACTGCTCCCTCCCTGCTCAAGCGATCCGCTGGCAACTGCGCCCACTGCACCGCAACAGGCAGCACGCTGCCATCGGCGAAGAACGCGGTGACGTCCTGCGGCAGCGTGGGCAGCTGCCCCGGCGCGGTGCGCAGATCGATCGATTCAAGCTGCTTCGGCAGCTCGGACAGCACCTGCCATTCGTCCACGCCAACTGCCGCATGCCCGCTCGCAGTTGCTTTCGTCATCAGCACTGCGCGCAGCCCGCTTGTCACGACGGGCGCAAAGGGCGCCGTACTCGATGCGCCGCCAGCGGCAATCGGGTAACCCCCGTTGGCCACGATGTCCTGCCACTGCCCGTCGCGCAGGAACTGCAGCTTCCAGCTGGAGGGCGGTGCTACGCCGCCGTCGGGTTGGTCGTCCCACAGCGACAGCGTGCTGGAGGACACCCGCACCGGCCGTGGCCACTGGTACTGCAACCAGACCGACGCAGGCTGCGCGCGGCCATAACTGCCCCAGCGACGCGTGTTGCCCGGCACACTTCCCACAACGGGAATGAAGCCGTCGTTGAGCGCCTCCACGCGGTGATGCGCACTAGTGACCTCGGCGCTGGCAGTGGCCATGCCCTGTAACGGCACCTGCTGCAGTGGCGGCGAGTCGGGCGCATCCACGTGCACATCGGCATGGCCGGCAAGCGCGCCATCGTTGGCCACTAGCCGCAGCGTATAGCGCCCTGCGCGGGTGAAGCGCACCGCCGTGCGCATCGCGGCGCCATCTGCAAACAGCGCTTCACCGCCGTCGGGAGCGTGTTGTGTCTGCCAATGCACGTGCAGCGCGCCGTTGGGCAAGCCGTCATCGCCCACGCGGCCATTCACCACTACGCTGCCATCGGAACCGGGATCGTCCAGCTGCCACGCCTGCAGCTGCGGCGGCCCATTGCCGGCGAGTGCAGGCGCTGGCATACCGCTGTCGAACAGTTGAATTTCCTTGATGCCGGTACGCGCATTACCGGCATGGGTCACCACCACGCGCAGCGCACGCGCGCGGATCGGCGGAAAGCGCACGCGGTTGCGATTGCCTTGCGCAAACGGTGCATCGCGCAACTGCCCCGGAACGGTCTTCCAGCTGCCTCGGTCCTGGTACTGCACACCATAGATCCAAGGCGCGGCGTAACCGGGACGGGTGCCGGACGCAAAGCCGTGTTGCTCGCCAGCAGGCGAAGAACTGCGATAGAAATACACCACCAGCTGGTCCAGTTGCCGTGCTTGGCCCAGGTCCAGCGCAATCCAGTCGCTGGCCGCCGGCGAGCCGGCCGTGCCCCAGAACGGCGTGCTGGCGGTGCTGCCGTCCACCGCTGCAGACGCGGCAAATCCGGTCGCGGCAAAGCTGGCGGTGACACCGGCGCCTTCGGCCAGATTGCGGCTGGCAGTGGCGGGCAGTGACACATCCACACCGGCCTTGGCAAGGGTCTGCGCGGTGCGCGATGTGCTCGCAAAGCGCACCTGCGACATCGACGCCAGTTGCATGGGGTGTGCGTCGAGTACGTGCGCCACACCGTTACGATTGACTGCATCCGGCGCCACACTCACCTTGCCGCTCGCCGGGTCGTAGATCACATGCGCCAGCCGGTCGACGCGAAACGCCAGCCTGTCATCCAGATACACGCTATACCCTTTGCGCACCTTGCCGCCGTAATGGGTACCGCTGCGGTCCCAGACGATGCTCAGATTGCGATCGCGATAGCGCAGGTTCTCGCCGGCAAAATACTCCCAGCCGATATCGATCGGATACAGCTCGATCCTGTCGTCGCTGCGTGGACGCAAGCCCATCGCATCTTCGATCATGGTGAAATTGGTCGCGCCCAATTGGGTGTGGTGGATCCATGAGCGGTAGCCGATCTTGCCGCCGTTCTTCGCACGGCCATTGGCCCAGAATTCGTTTTGATCCGGGTAGCGGTTGTCGCCGCCGATATAGGGCGCCCACGCGTTCCAGTAAAGTAATTTGCGGTAACTCTGCGCGCTCAGATAGGGGCTGGGGTAATCACGCAATGCTTCGCCGAACAGACGGAAAGCCACGGTGGCGTTGATGGTGGAAAAGTTGTTGCTGCCCGCATCGGCGCCACTGCCGCGCGCCTGCAGGTCGACCTGGTTGGCGGTATAGAACGGAAACAGCGGGTACTGCGCCGCATCGGCGAACAGGCGTAATGCGCGCACATACTTGGGGTCGTCGTCGGCATCGCCCTGCTTGGGCATCAAGCCTACGCTGAAGGGGTAGTAGTTGTTGGTTTCCTTCCAGTCCACCGCTAGCCGCGGACCCTTGGCCTGGCGATGCTTGAGCAGATCGCCGTGCAAGCCCACCGAGTCGGCTGAGTCGCTGTGGTCCTGCCACAGCACCTCAACCACCGCTTTGCGGATGCGTTGCGCGATGGACTGCATGCGTTGCGCCGTCGCGGCGTCGCCGGCCAGCAATGCGGCATGCGCTGCGGCCTGCGCGTTGGCATACACGTACGCGCTTTCGGTGCGATCCATGCGGATCTGGCCGTGCTGTTTGGCCCAGTCGAACGACACCGCATCGGCGTCGTTGCCGGTCATCGCAGCCCAGTCGTATTCGATCAAGCCGTTGTGATTGAGATCGTAGGCAGCCAGCACCACGTCCACATCGCCGCTACCGTAACGCGCCAGTTTTTGCGCGAGTGCGGCCGGTCCGCCATGCAACTGCATCGACCGCCAAGCCGAAGCAGTAATGTAGTGCGCATAGGAGTTTGACCAATGTTCCGGCGAGCCGGGATTGTCGGTGTACTTGCCGCCGCCCGCGGTCTCGCCGGCACTGAGCCAGCTGCCGTAGGCATAGAGCGGATCGCGCAGATACTTCAGGTCGTCCAGAAACATGCCGGTGGTCAGCACGATCGCGTTGTTGTAGCCGAGCACGCCTTCGATGGCGACAGGAAACTGATAGTCGTTGCCCGGCACGTTGGCATCGAGAATATTGAAGCGCAGCACCCACCAGCGATAAAACAGGCTCTTGGTGATGTTCTCCTCGGGCGTCTCCAGATAGGGTAGGTTGTCCACCAACCAGCGGTTGTAGCTGCTGACGTGCTGTTGATAAGCCTGCTGCGGCGACTGCGCGGCGATGCGCATATACTCGGCGCGCGCTTCCGGCAATTCGTGCGTCAGCAGGCCCAGTTGCAGTTTCACTGCCTGGCTCTGGCCGGTGGCGGGCACGGCAACCTCGCGTACCAGACGCTGGCCGTCCACCCGAAACCCATCGCCAGACAGGCGCGCAAACACCGTGGTGATCGCGTTGTAGGCATCGAAGGCGCCGGTCAATTCGTTGCCGTCTGCATGCTGCGCCATCGGTGAAAGCGCCTGCACCGACAGCGTGTGCGCAACGCCATCCAGGCTGGACAAACTGAGGTTGGCCACTGCGACATTCTGTTCGGTGATGTACTTGACCAACCGCATGCGCACCCCTGCGCTGGCATCGTCGAACACGCCGCTGAAATAACTGGGCGTCTGGCGACGCTGCGTGGCGTCCTCTTTCCACTGCACCGGTTGCGTGTCTTGGGTGGACTGGATGCGCAGCAGCGCGTCGTAGTCGGTGGCATGCCAGTACGCCACCTGGCCAACGAAGCCGGGTTGCGCAGGTTGGTGATCGGCCAGATACGCGGCGCGTCCGCGGGTGAACAGCCATTGGTTGTTATCGCCTGCCCCACCGCCCTCGCCGTCGCGCGCCAGCATGCGGTCGATCCAGAAATCCTTGCCCGGCGCCTGCCCTGCCCCGCGTGCGAGATCGACAGCATAAATGCGTGCCAATTGTCCGCCAGGCGCGAATGCCACACCACTGTGAGGCACCGGATGCGCGATCCCGCGAAAACGTGGCTCGCCGATGGCTGCGTTGGTCGCCGCAATCGGCGCATCCTGCACTTCATTGGCGATTGCCGACGGCACGCTCAAGACCGCGCACCCCCAGAACAGCGCTGCCGCACCGGAACGCTGCACCAAGCCCAGCAAGCGCCGGTGCCGATACAGCAACGACATCATGCCGGATCTGGGCATGCGCAGGCTGCTTGAACGCTGCCGCCAGGCCACGCGGTCAGCACCTGCATCGGCAATTCAAAACTCCACCCGCACTCTGCTCCAGAAGTAGCGGCCCAAAGTATCGTAGGTGGTGGCATCGGTGTTGGCCGCGTTGGAGTAACTATAGAAACGCGGCGGGGCGCGGTTGGCGACGTTGTCCACGCCGATGGCGAGCGTGCTGTGCAGAGGCGCGATCTTCCGGCTCAACGAGGCGTTGTGGTAGACCACCGACCCGATCGGAAAGTAACGGCAGCTGCCATCGGCTTCGGTGTCGGCGCAGAAATCGTCGTATGCGCTTGCGTTGACGGTACGGCCCAGATAGCGGGTGGTCCAACTCGCATGCCATGGCCCGTTGTCCCAGGCCAGATTGGCCACCGCGCGCCAGCGTGGCATGTTGCCCCAGCTGGAATTTTCGCCAACATAGTTATGCGTTTCGCCAGCAAAACGAAAGCTGGAGAAGAAGGTCGCGTCCAGACCGGCGGAAAAATCTCCCCACGCGGTATCGGCCAGCGTGTAATGGATACCGGCATCGTAGCCGCGGATATCCACCTTGCCGCTATTGTAGGAAAACGGCACCGACACACGGGTCAGTTGGCCGGCCGCATCGCGCTGAATCAACGGGCAGAACGCGGCGTCGCGTCCTGCGAAGCAATCGTTGACCACTTGCTGCAGGCCCGCACCGGACAGCATGTCATCCAGCACCACCCGCCAGCTATCAACATTGAGCGACAAACCGGGCATCTGATCCGGGTCGTAGACGATACCGAAGTTATAGGAGCGACCGCGCTCGGGTTTGAGCTGGAATCCGACATTGTTCGCACCGGACGTCAATACATCGAACTGCGCAGCGTCGCGGAAACTGCCATCGTTGGACACGTTCGCGCAGGCCGGATTGGGCGCGCCAGTGAAACCTTCGCAAGGGTCCTGGAAATCGCCGGTGTTATCGATCACAGCCGTGTACGGCGAGCCATACAGATCGCCCAGCGCCGGCGCGCGAAAGACCTGCGAGCCGGTTGCGCGCACCAGCAGTTTGGCGACCGGCCGCCATTCGATGCCGACCTTGCTGTTGGTCGTGGCGCCCCAGGCGTCGTACTTGGAGTAGCGCGAGCCGAGATTGAGATTCAGACTGTTGGCGAACAGGACCTCCTTCAACAGCGGCACCAGCAGTTCTGCATACGCCTCACGTACCGATTCGTCGCGCCCCTGCTTGAGGATGCAGCCATCGTTGTAGTCGCAATTGCCATCGGCATCGGCCGCCGCCACCTCGCTGCTGGTGCCTTGCGCAAACTTGTTGGTGCGATAGACCAGACCGACGGCGGCCTGCACGGTGCCGGCCGGTAGCTTGAACAGATCGCCATTGGCGCTGAGATCGACAAAGCGCATCTGGCTCTCGTCGATCAGATCCACCGGCCGCTGCGTGCCGCGCAAAGCGGCAATGGTGGCCGGGTCGTTGGGGTTGAAGATATTGATCGGCGTGCAGCCTGCAATCACCGCACCCGGCGCACCGCACTTGACCACCCCATCGCTGTCCAGGAACGAGGCACCCACCGCGTTGTTCAACGCGGACGTGACCGAAAACCCGGTGCGCACCAAGGTGTCTTTGTAGCGCGCATAGCCGGCTGCGGCATCCCATTGCCAACTGGTGCCTTCCACACGGCCGCGCAAGCCGGCCACGATGTTGGTCTGGAACATCGTCGCGGTGTAGACGCCCGTATTGGCCTGCGTGGAGCGCAACAGATAGCGGTCCAATTGATCGCCGAACGGGTTGTAGTAATTGTCGGCCGCGCCGTCCATCTGCATGCCGAACGCATCCAGCCGCGAGGTGGTCTTGCTGCGCGTCCAGAACACATCCATGTAGCCCTGCACGTTCGGGGTGAACTCAAAACTGCCATGCAGCGAGGCGTTGGTGCGCTCGATCGGCGTGATCAGATACTGCGCGTCGTAGACGTTGTAACTGTCGGTCGCGCGTTGATAAGGGCGAAACGCATCTTCATCTACCGCGCCAGGTGCAACACCCTCTGCGGGTGTGAGCACGCGCCCATCGTTCAAGAACGCGCGTGTGTTGCCGCCACGGATTTCGCTGACCTGGCCGTCGAGATACTCCACTGCTTTGGCGGCATACTGGCGATCGCGATTGAACACCGGATTCATCGAATTGCGACTGAGTCCGAAGATCAACCCGCCGCGTTCCCAGGTCTTACCCCACTCCACGCCGAGCGTGCGGCTGTTGGCATCGCCATGCGTGCTCTGTGCGTAATCGACTGTGGCGGCAAAACCGTCGTACTTGTCCTTGAGAATGATGTTGACCACGCCACCGATCGCATCGGAGCCATACACCGACGAGGCTCCATCGGTGAGCACTTCCACCCGCTCCACCATCGAGGTGGGGATCGCATTGACATCCACGCCCGGTGCAGAGGCCACGCTGCTCGCAGGACCGGCCATGCGATGACCGTTGACCAATACCAACGTGCGTTCGGGGCCGAGATTGCGCAGCGACACCAGCGCGCGGCCATGGCTGAAACCGGAGTTGAGCGCGGGGCCGGGCATGAAGCCGGCCATCGCCGGCAATTGCTGCAACAACTGGCCCAATGTGCTCTTGCCGCTGTCTTCGATGCGCTGCCGGTCGACCACGATGACCGGGCTGGCCGTCTCCGCATCGACGCGGCGCAGATGAGTACCGGTGACGTTGATCTGATCCAGGGTCTGCGTCGCATTTTCGGCAGTTTCTGCACGCTGCGCGGACACCGGTAGTGCGGTGACGGACACGCCGAGGACGATCGCCTTGGCCAGCGTGGTGGTCTTGCAAAGCAGGCACTGCGGTGTGGCAGCGGAGCGGCTGGGCGACATCGGGAGTCCTTAGTGCTTTCATAGGGAGAACGGCCCACCTGCGCGCACGGCAAAGCCGCACTGCGATAGCACGCGGTGAGAGATCGATCACGACAGAAACCACGGCACTGACTTGCCGCTCGAACTAGCCGGTATCCACGCAAGACGACGAAGCGGCTCCCCCCCCCCCGAGAGCACGTGCCCGATGACTAACAGGGCAGGAAAAAAATCTTGCGGCAACGGCAAGACCACGTCTTGACGAATTTATCCAGGTTACATGCGGAAATTCGCGTGCTTGCGTGTATTCCCCGGCATACCAGCTCTTGGTGCCGAATAACATGCTGATGGTGAACCGGCAGCATCCTGATTTCTCACGATGCTGATGCGTACGATACCGGCCGCACTGCATCGACAGCTCGATGCGCTGCGCCGTGTCAGCCCGAAGCCATCGAATGCGTTGTGTGCACGACGGCACAGCCTGCATGCGAACTGGATGATGGCTCTGCAGTGTTGCGCATCGGCCGCACGAAGCGTGGATCATTTATCGCGCATAGCGATTCACCAGATTTGGTATAGACGATGCCATTGAGGCGGCGAATTCAACGGCGGCTTCAGCATTAGTTGAAAGGCTATCCAACTCTAATAGCTCAATAGCGGAAGAACGTGTCGCCGAGAGCGGGGGGGTCGCTTGGCTTACGTTTCCGCTTAGTTATCTTTCGCAGGTCTATGTGCTGTACGTCCTTCCATCCAAGCGCCCAAAAAATTCGCTCCGCCATATTCACAAATGTATTAAATTTCGTTCCGATTCTATATCCTGGCGAATTCAACTCTGAATCGCAACGCTGTTGAGGATCTCCTCGGAGAAGACGTCGAGGGGCGTTTTGAATCCAAGTATT
>NZ_MDEJ01000072.1 GCF_002940065.1 Xanthomonas populi | reverse complement strand
TCGCCGCCTCATCCTCAATGGACAACACGGTGGAACACGGCTGCCTCGGCCCGGTCGGCACATCGGCAACCGAGGTCCGCTTCTTCCACTTCGCCACCGTCTTTTGATTGATGCCGTAACGCTTGGAAAGCGCTCTCAGGCTCTCTTGAATCTGTTGTATCGCTCGACGGATCGCCTCAGTCGTAGTGGCGCTCCCATGTAGAACCTGGCCCATTGTGCTTGCTTCCATTCGAGTGAAAAGAGTGCACCATCAAAGCCTGGGATCAAACACCTAGCTGCTGGAAATACCATCAACCGAAAGCGGCGATTCCAACCGCATCCGCTTCCAAATCACGAACGTTTTCAGCCTTCCAGCAACTCGAAGGTCACTGCCTCGCCACTCTTGGCCGATGCGCAAACCCACACATCGAACAGCCCCGGCTCGGCACCGAACACGCCCTTGGGATTGGTGAAGGCCAGCGCTTCACGCGCCAGGGTGAACACCACGTCCCTGCTTTCGCCAGGCTGCAACAGCACCTTGCGAAAGCCCTTGAGTTCGCGCACCGGGCGCACGCGGCTGGCCACGCGATCGTGCACATACAGCTGCACCACTTCTTCGCCGGCAACGCTGCCGGTATTGATGACGCGCGTGGTGATGGTCAGCGTCTGATCCCAACCGAGCTGCGCGCTGCTCAACTGCGGCTGCGCATATGCAAAGCTGGTGTAGCTCAAGCCGTGGCCGAACGGATACAACGGCTCGTTGGGCATTTCGCGCCAGCGCGCCTTGTACTCGGACAAGGTCGGCAATTCCGGGCGGCCGGTGCGCAGATGGTTGTAGAAATACGGCTGCTGCCCGGTCACCTGCGGAAAGCTGATCGGCAGCCGCGCAGACGGGTTGTAATCGCCGAACAACACATCGGCCACGCCGGTGCCCGTCTGCGTGCCCAGATACCAGGTGACCGCAATCGCATCGGCATCGCGTACCGCACCGCTCAACGCCAGCGCACGCCCGTTGCGCAGCAACACCACCATCGGCGTACCGGTGGCGGCAATGGCTTCGGCTAGCGTCTGCTGTGCCGGCGGCAATACGATCTCGGTGCGCGACTGCGCCTCGCCACTGAAACGCTGCGGCTCGCCCAACGCCAGCACCACCACGTCGGCGGCCTGCGCCGCATCGATGGCGGCGGAAATCCCGCCTGGCAGCGCCTCTTCCAAGCCGCAGCCAGGCACCACGCTCAGATGCTCGCTACCGATCACAGCACGCACGCCCTGCTCCAGGGTCACGTAGCGTTGCTTGTCGCCGAACAAGGTCCAGCAGCCCTCGATATTCTCGCGGTCCTGCACGAACGGCCCGATCAGCGCGATATGCTGTCCGCTTTTCTTAAGCGGCAACACGTCGCCGTCGTTTTTCAGCAACACGATCGAACGCCGTGCCGCATCGCGCGACAGCGCATCGTGCGCAGGCAGATGCGCGGTGCAGGCTTCGCGTGCCGGATCCAGCGAGCGGTACGGGTTGTCGAACAACCCGATCGCCTCTTTCAGCTGCAGCATGCGGCGCACGCTGGCATCCAGCGTAGCCATCGGCACCTCGCCGCTTTCCACCAGCGAGGGCAGATGCGCGGCATAGAAGCCGCTCTGCATGCTCAGGTCCAGACCGGCCAGAAACGCTTTTTTGGTCGCATCGCGCTCGTCGGAGGCGTAACCGTGCGCAATCAGTTCCATGTCGGCGGTGTAGTCTGAAATCACCACGCCGGGGAATTGCCACTGCCCGCGCAGGATCTGCGTCAGCAACTCATGGTTGGCGCTGGCCGGCACGCCGTTGATGTCGTTGAACGAGGACATCACGGTCAGCGCGCCGGCATCGAAAGCGGCCTTGAACGGCGGCAGATGCACATCTCGCAGGGTCTGCGGCGAGATGTCCACGGTGTTGTATTCCATGCCCGCCACTACCGCGCCATAGGCGGCGAAGTGCTTCGGGGTCGCAAGCAACGAGTCGTCGGCTTTTAAATCGCTGCCCTGGAAGCCGCGCACACGGGCGGCGGCAAACGCAGCGCCCAGCAACACGTCTTCGCCGGCGCCTTCCGCGCCACGGCCCCAGCGCTGATCGCGCGCGATGTCCACCGCCGGTGCGTAGGTCCAGTGCAAACCGGCGGCAGTCGCTTCGAGCGCGGTGGCGCGCGCGGTGCGCTCGGCCAGTTCCGGCTCGAAACTGGCGGCTTCGCCCAGCGGAATCGGGAACACGGTGCGCATGCCGTGGATCACGTCCGCAGCCAAAATCACCGGGATGCCAAGACGGCTCTCTTCCACCGCCACTGTCTGGATCTGCACGCCCAACGCGGCGCCGACACCATTGAACAACGAGCCCACGCGCCCCTGCCGCACCTGCTGCAGCACTTCGTCGGCGTTAAGTACATTGGCTTCAGGATTCACGTCCGGCGCGAACGGCCGCACCATGTCGGCGAACACACCCAACTGTCCCACCTTCTCTTCGACGGTCATCCGGGCAATCAGGGTTTCGATACGATCAGCAGCCATGAGATCCTTGAGAAAACGTTTACATGGCCGTCAATTCTAGCCTGACGCGACCGCGAGGATGCAAGTTTCGGGAAGCGGGAAAAGGCGGGATTGGGGATTGGGGCGTCGTATTGCAGCAAGAGCAGGTTATGCGCATGCGTTGGCTCCACGCATCACCAAGGTCCAAGCCCACATCCCGTTGCAGGCGGACGCCTGACATCTATAGAAAGCCACGCTCACGCTCGATGATCACGCCAACCGCCTGCGCGCCGCGCACCGCGCACGGCTTGCTCAGCTTCAGCCGCAGCCACTGCACCTGAAACTCGTCCAGCACGATCGCCGCGCAGCGCTCGGCCAGCGTTTCCACCAGCCCGAAGTCCGATGCCTGCACGAACTCGATCAACCGCTTGCTCACCGCCTTGTAGTTCAGCGTGTCGGCGATGTCGTCGCTGGCGGCCGGAATGCGGTTGTCGAACCCCATCTCCAGGTCGAATCGCAGCGTCTGGCGGATGCGCCGCTCCCAGTCGTAGATACCGATCAGCGCATCGATTTCCAGGCCTTCAATAAAAACTTTGTCCATGGGTGACCGTGATTGGGAAGTAGGGATTCGGGTTTGGTGAAAGCGGGGAAAACATCAAGCGAAGGGACGGGCTTCTACGAACCCCTACTCCCCACTCCCGAATCCCGCGCCGCCGCCAACGGCTGCAAGCTCGCCATATCCCAGCGGGGCGTCACATGCACCGCCGCATCGGCGCGCTCGCCGGCTTCCAGCCGCAGCGCGCCGGCGAAGGCGATCATCGCGCCGTTGTCTGTGCACAAGGCCGGCCGCGGGAAGCACACCCGGCCGCCGCGCCGTTGCGCCGCTTCCTGCAGGCGCGCGCGCAGGCGCTTGTTCGCGCCCACGCCGCCGGCTACTACCAACGTGTTGCAGTCGGCCGCATCCAGCGCGCGCAGGCACTTGATGGCCAGCGTCTCCACCACCGCATCCTCGAACCCGCGTGCGATGTCCGCCCGCGTGGTGTCGGACTGGTCGCTAGCGCGCCAGGCCAGCAGCACCTGGGTCTTGAGCCCGCTAAAACTGAAATCCAGGCCCGGACGGTCGGTCATCGGTCGCGAGAATTTGTAGCGCCCCGGTGTGCCGCTTTCGGCAAGGGCGGCCAGTTGCGGGCCACCCGGATACGGCAAGCCCATCATCTTGGCGGTCTTGTCGAAGGCCTCGCCGGCCGCATCGTCCAGCGTCTCGCCCAGCACTTCGTAACACCCAAGCGCCTTGACCGACACCAGTTGGGTATGGCCGCCAGAGACCAGCAGCGCCACGAACGGCGGCTGCGGCGGGTCGTCTTCCATCAAGGGCGCCAGCAGATGGCCTTCCATGTGATGCACACCGATCGCCGGCACGTCCAGCGCCCAGGCCAGCGAGCGCGCCACGCCCGCACCGACAAGAAGTGCGCCTACCAGGCCCGGGCCGGCGGTATAGGCCACGCCATCGAGCTCGTCGATGCGCAATCCGGCCTCGTCCAGGGTCTGGCGGATCAGCGGCAGCAGCTTGCGCACATGGTCGCGACTGGCCAGCTCCGGCACCACCCCGCCGTATTCGGCATGCAGCGCAATCTGGCTGTAGACCGCATGGGCGCGCACGGCAGGCACGCCGGACAGGGCGGTGTCATAGACCGCCACACCGGTCTCATCGCACGATGATTCGATCCCAAGAACTTTCACGGCAACTCGGCAGACAGGCACATGCTGCCTATTTTCGCAGCTTTTCCCCTGCGCAGATCGCTCAAGGGCGATCTGCTGCACCGCCATGTGATCACTGCCCGATCAGACCCAAACGCACGCTTTTATAGGCCTGCAGACGCAAATCTTGCTCGGGACTTGCAGGTCGTTGGCAAGTCGTTATAATGCGCGGCTCGCCGGGGCAACCCGGAAATTCCGTCACGCGAGTCCGCTCGCACCCGCCCGGGGCTCCCGGACGGAAATCCCATTATCTGGAGAACCCATGCCCAGCGTTAAAGTCCGCGAGAACGAGCCCTTCGAATTTGCGCTCCGCCGTTTCAAGCGCACCTGCGAAAAGGCCGGCGTGCTGGCCGAAACCCGCAAGCGCGAGTTCTATGAAAAGCCGACCCAGGAGCGTAAGCGCAAGGCTGCCGCTGCTGTGAAGCGTCAGTTGCGTCGTTCCTCGCGCGACGTTACCAAGCGTCAGCGCTTGTACTGATCGAATGCGGTTCCTTGCCGATGTGCATGCGCTGAAGGCGCGGCTCATCGTGATCGAACCCCAGAGCCGGCACGCGCAAGCGTCGCCGGCTCTTTGCATTGGTCTTTTTCAACACGCAACCTCAGGAGTCACCGCATGCCCCTCAAGCAGCAGCTCACCGATGACATGAGAGCCGCCATGAAATCCGGCGACAAGCACAGCCTTGGCGTGATCCGGCTGATCAACGCCGGGATCAAACAGAAGGAAGTGGACGAGCGCATCGAGATGGACGATGCGGCAGTGATCGCCGTGCTCGACAAGATGGTCAAGCAGCGCAAGGACTCGGTGACCCAGTTCGAAGCCGCCGCGCGCGAAGACCTGGCGCAGATCGAGCGCGAGGAGATCGTGGTGATCGAGCGCTACCTGCCGGCCAAGATGGGCGAAGCGCAGATCGCCGCCGCCATCCAGGCCGCGATTACCGAAACCGGCGCCAGCAGCCCCGCCGACATCGGCAAGCTGATGGGCGCGCTTAAGCCCAAGCTGGCCGGTCAGGCCGACATGGGCCTGGTCTCGACCCTGGTCAAGAAGAGCCTGGCGGGCTGACGTCCGCCTCAGCGTTGCCCTGTGCCTAATCGCCAGGGCAATGCAGATAGTCGCGCAAGCATGGCTATCTAGGTGCCGCATCGTGCGCACCAAATGGCGCGACATCCAGCGCCCGCTTTCACCAGACCTTCGATTCGGCCCTGTTAGAACAAGTGCGCCAGCGCAGGCGCGGGCGAAGCATTCCGCATACCGGTTTCGCCCACCCACACCTGCGCCCATCACGGTATGCCCAAGGATTTCCCCGCTGGTGACGAAGCTCTCAACCGAACACCTGCAGAAGCATCTGGGCCGCCTGCAGCGCAGCCTGCCGATGGCACTGCTGAATCGTTTTCTGGAAATCGACGTGATGACGCAGGCCGCGTCTCTGTCGTTCTACGCCTTGCTATCGCTGTCACCGCTGTTGGTGCTGCTGTTGTGGCTGACCGCATCGCTGTATCCGCCTGCGCAGGAAGCCTTGGTACAACAGATCGCGCAGTTGGCTGGCGGTAGTGCCGCCGAAGTGGCCGACACGGTGATCCGCAATGCTACCGATCAACCGGGCGTGGGTTCGCTGGCCGGACTGTGGAGCACGTTGTTGCTGTTCGTCGGTGCCACGGCGGTCTTCGCGCAGTTGCAGAACGCATTGAACCTGATCTTCCGCACCGACAAGGAGCGCCTGGAAGGCGTCATGGCGTGGCTGAAGAAGCGGGTCTTCTCGTTCGGCGTCATTCTGGCGCTGGGCTTCTTGTTGATCGTGTCGATGATCGCCACCACCGCGCTGCAAGTGGCGTTCGCACGCCTGCCCTCGGTGCTACCTGCGATCGGTTATGTCACCACCCTTGCGCTGTATTCGCTCGCATTCGCCTTCCTGTATCGCTATCTGCCCGATCGCACCGTGAACTGGCGGCAGGCCTTTGTCGGCGGTGTCATCACCGCGCTGCTGTTTACGTTGGGGCGTTACGGCATCGGTCTGTACATCGCCGAGGCGGCGCCCGGCAGCGCCTATGGTTCGATGGGCACGCTGGTGATCCTGCTGGTGTGGATGTACTACGCCTCGGTGGTGTTCTTCGTTGGCGCCTTGCTGACTGCAGTCATTGATGAGCGGGTGCGCTCGCAGCGCAAGCTGCGCGAGGCTGGCATGGATACGGGCAACCTGCCGCCGGTGGTCGCCGAACCAAGCGCTACACCACAACCGGAAGCGCCTGCACGCAGTTGAACGCAGCGGTGCGGTCTGTGCCACGCGTGATCGGGTTGCACGCACGGCTTCGCTAAAGGCGGTTGCTCGCTAAAGCGAGTCGTTCGCTGAAACCGGCGAGCGCCAGCCCCTAAGATATCCTAGCGGGATGGCCCGCATCCCCGACGCATTCATCGACGAACTGCTTGCACGCACCGACATCGTCGAGGTGGTGGGCGGTCGCGTGCCGCTCAAGCGTCAGGGCAAGGAATATTCGGCGCGCTGCCCGTTCCACGACGAGCGCTCGGCCTCGTTCACGGTCTCGCCGACCAAGCAGTTCTATCACTGCTTCGGCTGCGGCGCGCACGGCACCGCAATCAGCTTTTTGATGAATTACGACCGCCTCGAATTTCTCGATGCGGTCGACGAGCTGGCCAAGCGCGCCGGCATGGACATCCCGCGCGAGACCCAGCAGCGCACGCCGCAGCAGCAGGACGACAGCCGCGAGCTGTATTCGGCACTGGAAGCGGCCACCCAGTTCTTTCAGCGTCAGCTCGAGGGCAGCGACCGCGCCCGCGACTATCTGCATGGGCGCGGCGTGGATGCCGACAACCGTGCACGCTTCCAGATCGGCTACGCGCCCGATGGCTATAGCGCGTTGAAGGACACCCTGGGCACCGATGCGCGCCGTATGAGTGTGCTCGAACGCGCCGGGCTGTTTTCCAAGAACGATCGCGGCCATGTCTACGACAAGTTCCGCGACCGGGTGATGTTCCCGATCTTCGACCGCCGCGGCCGCGTGATCGCCTTCGGCGGACGCATCATGGGCGCGCCGGCCGATGGCCGCGACCCGGGCCCGAAGTACCTCAATTCGCCGGAAACCGCGCTGTTCCATAAAGGCCGCGAGTTGTACGGTCTTTGGCAGTTGCGCCAGGCCAATCAGAAAATCGAGCGGCTGATCGTGGTGGAGGGCTACATGGATGTGGTCTCGCTGTTCCAGTTCGGCGTCACCCAGGCGGTGGCCACGCTGGGCACGGCGACCACACCCGAACATGCCGAACTGCTGTTCCGCAATGCGCCAGATGTGTACTTCTGCTTCGACGGCGACAACGCCGGCCGCAAGGCGGGCTGGCGTGCGCTGGAATCGGTGCTGCCGCGCATGAAGGACGGCCGCCAGGCGTTCTTTCTGTTCCTGCCCGATGGCGAAGATCCGGACACCATCGTACGCAAGGAAGGCGCGCAGGCCTTCGATCAACGGCTGAAACAGGCCACGCCGCTGTCGCAGTTCTTCTTCGACGAGATGTCGCGCGAGATCAACCTGCACACGCTCGACGGCCGTGCGCGTCTGGCCGAACGCGCACGGCCGATGCTGGCGCAGATTCCCGAAGGCGCGTTCGGCGATTTGATGAAGCAGGAACTGTCGCGCCTGACCGGCGTGGGCGCGAATGCGTCGACGCCGGTATCCACGCCACAAGGGCGGCCACCTGCACGCATGGGCGCGCCGCCGCAAAAACGCAGCCTGGTACGGGCATCAATCGCCATCCTGCTGCAGCAACCGTCGCTGGCGATGAGCCTGGAAGGCGAGCATGACTTTTCCGGCCTGCGTCTGCCCGGCATCGGCTTGTTGATGGAACTGCTGGCACTGGTGCGGCAACGCCCGGAAATCGGCACCGGCGCACTGCTGGAACACTTCGCCGAACGCGAAGAACAGGCCGCGCTGCAGAAACTGGCGGCACAGGCATTGCCCGGCGACGAACGCAGTTGGACGATGGAGTTGCACGACGTCGTCGCGCAACTGGACAAGCAATTGCTGCGTCAGCGCCTGGACGAACTGCAGGACAAACAGCGCGCGCAGGGCCTGGACGACACCGACAAGTACGAGCTGCGCGAACTATTCAAAGCGCTCGCCGCGTTGTAGCGGGTGTTTCCACGATTGGGATAGGTCACCTTGTCGTGCCCGGTGCCCAAGTGGCCGCACATCGTAGAATGACGCGTACCATGCGCCTGATCGCGCACTATTCGGGACCTCGATGAAGAAGCTGTTGGCGCGATTGCGCATTGATCCATTCACCCTCGCGCTACTGTGCACGGTCACGCTCGCTTCGTTTCTGCCGGTCTCCGGCGCCGCCGCAGCGATCATGAACGCTGTCACCGACGTGGCGATCGCCACGTTGTTCTTCCTGCACGGCGCGCGGTTGTCGCGCGAGGCGGTTAAGGCCGGCGCGCTGCATTGGCGCCTGCATCTAGTGATTCTGGCCTGCACGTTCGTGTTGTTTCCGCTGCTCGGGTTGTTGTCCAAACCACTTGCGCATCTCGCGCTGACACCTGAGCTGTATGTCGGCGTGCTGTTTCTGTGCGCGCTGCCGTCCACGGTGCAATCGTCGATCGCGTTCACTTCGATGGCGCGCGGCAACGTGCCGGCCGCGGTCTGTGCAGCCTCGCTTTCCAGCCTGTTGGGCGTGTTTCTCACGCCATTGCTGATGGGCGCACTGGTCGGCGGTCAAGGCGCGATGGCGCACCCTGCCGAGGCGATCGGCAAGATCATGCTGCAGTTGCTGGTGCCGTTCCTGGCCGGGCATTTCCTGCGTCCGTGGATCGGCGGCTGGGTCGAACGCCATCGCGCCGTGCTGCGTTACACCGACCAGGGCACCATCCTGCTGGTGGTCTACACCGCCTTCAGCGCATCGGTGAACGAAGGGCTGTGGCAGAAGACGCCGTTGCCAGCCTTGCTTGCCGTGCTCGGTGCGGCCGCACTGTTGCTGGCCGTTGCGATGCTCTCGATCACCTTCATCGCGCGGCGCCTGCACTTCAGCCGCGCCGACGAGATCGCGATTGTCTTTTGCGGCTCGAAGAAAAGTCTGGCCACCGGCGTGCCGATGGCCAAGGTGATGTTCGCCGGCGGTGGCCTCGGCGCCATTGTGTTGCCGATCATGCTGTACCACCAGTTGCAGCTGATCGTCTGCGCGTTCGTGGCCGCACGGTATGCGCGCACCGCGCCGAGCGAGCCGCCAGCCGATGCCGATGGTCACTGAGCGTGACGATCACTGCACCGCGGTGATCTGATCGATGACAGCCAGTCAACCCGCGCTGCGTGACCTACGGATGCCTGCTTGCTGCCGGCGCGTTGCATCTGCCGCCATCGCCAAGCCAGTACGCTCCGAGCGACACCACTTTGCACTGCATATCGGTGCGGGTTGTAAGCAGATATAAAACGGTTATGACGCACTCCAACGCTGGCACAGCGCCGCTCGCTAGAGTGTTGGATCCACCTCCTGCCGTCCCCCATCGGTGATTGCCATGACGCTGTCGTTCCGACTCCCCTCCCCGTCCTTGATTGCGCTGCTGGCGGTGCTGGCAACGCTCACTGCCTGCAACAAGCCTGCAACGCAGGCAGCACCCGCACAGACCAAGGCGACGGCCTCGCCGGCCGCTGCGTCCAGCATCGCCTGGCGCGAAGGCGATGTCGAAGATGCCTTCGCCGAGGCCAAGGAAAGCGGCAAGCCGATCCTGCTGTACTGGGGCGCGGCCTGGTGCCCGCCGTGCAATCGCCTGAAGGCCACCTTGTTCAAGGATCCGGCCTTCATCGCCCGCACCCAGCAGTTCGTGGCGGTGCATTTGGACGGCGATTCGGAAGGCGCGCAGGCCTGGGGCGAGCGCTTCGGCATCAAGGGCTACCCGACCATCATCGTGCTGCGCCCGGATCGCAGCGAGATCACCCGTCTGGCCGGCGATGCCGACAACGCGCGCCTGGCCGATGTGCTGCGCGTCGCAGCCAAGAGCACCAGCACCGCCAAGCAACTGATCGACACCGCATTGCAGACCCCGCAGCAACTCAGCGCGGACGACTGGACGGTGCTCGGCAATTATGCCTGGGGCACCGACGATCGGCTGATCAAGCCCGATGAGGCCGTCGATGTGCTCACGCGTTTATCCAAATCGGCCCCGCAGCCAGCCCTGCAACGCAGCTTCGCGCTGGCGGCGATTGCCGCCGCCAAGGACCCTCCTGCAGCCACTGCAGCTTCGCGCACGCTGCTGGAATCGGTGCTGGCCGATCCGGCAGAGGTGCGCGCCAATCGCGGCACACTGACCTACGTCCCCGCGCGTCTGGTCGCCGCTGCCAGCAGCGATACCGGCGAGCGCAGCACCTTGTCCAACGCGCTGAATCTGGCCTTGGACAAGGTCTACGCGGACAGCGCGTTGCCGATTGCCGACCGGCTGGGCACCGCATACGCGCAGATCCAGCTTGCACGCCTGGCGCAAGGCCAGCCCACCGAAACCGAAGCAAAAGGCCCGCAACCGCCGCTCCCCAAAACCGTGGTCGACACCGTGCACCAACGCGTGCAATGGGCAACCGACACAGCCAAGACCGATGAAGAGCGCCAATCCACCATCAGCAGCGCCGCGGCGCTGCTGAGCGAAGTGGGCGACGGCAGCGGCGCCGAGCAGTTGCTGCTGGCCGAGTTGGCACGCAGCAAGACGCCGTATTACTACATGCCCGAACTGGCCGATCTGGCCGAACAACGCGGCGATAAAAAGACCGCGCTCTCCTGGCTCAAGAAGGCCTACGAGAGTGCACAAGGTCCTGCCACCCGCGTGCAGTGGGGCGTGCTGTATGTGGGTGGGCTGATCCGCCTGAGTCCCGACGATACCGCCGGCATCGAAACGGCCGCCACGCAGGTGATCGGTGAGCTTGCCGGGCAACCCGACGGCGACCGTCAACGCACCCGGCAGCGCTTCGCCACGCTTGGCGCTGCACTGAAGACCTGGAGCAAGCAGCATCACCCGGAAAGCAATGCGGTGCTGAGACGATTGCAGCAGAAGATGCAGACCAGCTGCGGCAGCAAGAACACCAGCGATTGCGCCAGCTGGCTGAGTTGAGCCGGCGCAACGGTGCAGGCAGCTGCGCAGCGATTCAGAGCGGCCAGCAAAATATGGCCGGTTGTTGACCGGCAGATGTTGGGCGGCGCTTGGAGCTGGCGTTTACGCGTGGTACACGCCTGTTCCGAACATGGACCGCACTTTTCTGACGGCTGTGCAGTGAGGTGTTGATGGCTCTTAGCGGAAGCTGCCTGTCGCTGTCACGGCTATCGCACCCAAGGCAGCAGCAAATGGTCCACCATCAAAAACGCAAACAGCGCCATCAGATACACGATGGAGTACCCGAACATCTTCATCGAAAACAGTTCGTCCGGCGGGTCGAGCATGCGCCACGCGTACCAGAGAAACACCACGTTGAGCACCAGTGCGCCGCCCAGATAGAACACCCCGCTCATACCTACCGCCACCGGCAGAAGCGTCACGATCGCCAGCAGCACCGTGTAGACCAGGATCTGCCTGCGCGTATGCGGCACGCCGTGGGTCACCGGCAACATCGGGATCGCGGCCTTGGCGTAATCGGCGCGCCGGAAGATCGCCAGCGCCCAGAAATGCGGCGGCGTCCAGATGAAGATGATCAGTACCAGCAGCGAGGCATTGATCCAATCGGCACTGGTCGGTAGCCCGGTGACCGCCGCCCAGCCCAGCATCGGCGGGGTGGCGCCGGCAAGCCCGCCGATCACGATGTTCTGCGGGGTCGCACGCTTCAGGTACACGGTGTAGATCACCGCATAGCCGATCAGCGAAGCGAAGGTCAGCACCGCGGTGATGATGTTCACCCAGACCACCAGAATGGTCATGGAGATCACGATCAGCACGCTGGCGAACAGCAGCACCTGCCACGGCCGCACCTTGCCCACCACCAGCGGGCGCCAAGAGGTGCGCGCCATCTGTGCATCGATCTTGGCATCGAGCAATTGGTTGATCGCCGCTGCCGCCGACGCGGCCAGCCAGATACCCAGAAAGCCCAACGCACCGGTGCGCACCTGCAGCCACGTCGGCACGTCGGGGATGGCCAGGAACATGCCCACCAACGCGGTGAATACGATCAGTGCCACCACCTTGGGTTTGGTCAGATCCCAGTAATCGCGTGCGCTGACAGCCATGTTCACTCCGGCGCGCGCAGCCGCGCCAACAGCGAGACCAGCACGAACAACAATGCCACCGCCCCGCCGTTGTGCAGCACCGACACTTCCAGCGGCAACGCCAGCTTGACGTTGAGCATGCCCAGCGTCACTTGCACCGCCACCAGCACCGCCAGCGCACCTGCCCACACGCGCATGCCCGGCGAGCGCGACAGGCGCCAGGCCAGCCACCACAGATACAGCGCGGTGGCAATTGCGCACAATCGGTGCGCAATCTGGATGGCGATGCGCGCCGCGCCATCGAGTACGCCACCTTCGTAATCCACCCCGATCCCGCGCCAGAGCGTGAAGCCTTCGCGGACGTCATGCGGCGGCCACCATTGGCTCACACAACGCGGGAAATTGTCGGCCGACCAGCTACCGCCGCCGCATGCCAGCGCTGCGTAGTTGGCACTGACCCAACCGCCCAGCGCGATCTGCAGGCCCAGCACCGCCACGCCCAGGCGCAGCAACCACTTCAACCGCGAGGCCTCGGCCAGCGTGATCGGCAGATGCGTCGCGCGCCAGGCCATCCATACCAGCAGCGAGAACATCAGCATGCCGCCGAGCAAATGGCCCGTCACCACGATGGGTTTGAGCAGCAGCGTCACCGTCCACATGCCCAGTAGTGCCTGGAAAATCACTACCGCTAGTGTCAGCACCGCCGCACGCGCCAGATCGATATTGCTCCAGCGCAGCGCCGCCAGCAGCAGGATGGCCTCGCCCGTGATCGCCACAGCGGACGCCAACGCATGCCAGCCGGACATGTACAGCGGGATCGACAACGCAACCAGCACCGCCGTAGAGACCACCTGCGCAATACCCATGCGTCGGCGCCGCACCGCCAGCAACGACAGCGCCAGCACTTCCACCCCGAGCGCGCCGGCCAGGAAACGGTGCACCTGCTCGCGCCAGGCCTTGTGCGACTCCAGCGGACGGATCTTGCTGGCCACATGCGTGTTAGCTTCATCGGTGGTCTTCGGCCAGGTGACGCGGCCGTAGCAGGTCGGCCAATCCGGGCAGCTCATGCCGGCATCGGACAGGCGCACGAACGACCCGAACAGGATCGTGCTCGCAGTGAACACCGCAGCCAGCCAGGCCATGCGATGGAAGTGGCGGAACAATGCCGGTGGCGCAAACAGATTCATCGAAACGGGCTCACATCAGTTTCAGCAGCTTGACCAGATCGGCACGCAGGCCGGCCGGGTCGAACCCTGGGGCATAACGCAGGATCACGAAGCCGTTGGGGTCGATCACATACACCGGCACGCCGGCAGTATCGGTAGCGCGCGGCAAGGCCTGCCGCAGCCGCGCATCGTCGCGCAACACACGCAGGGCCGGCATCGGCGGCAGACCGGCTGGCGGGGCGCCGATCCACAACACATCCACCTTGTCGGCGCGGTGCCCAAGCAGTTGCCACACCTTGTCCAGCTCCGCTGCCAGCGTTACGCACTGCTGCGTGCAATTCGTGGGCGGAGCGAGCGCGATACGCCACACGCGTTCGGCAGGCGTCCATGCATACGGCTGCCCGTCCGCGCGCAACGGCACCAGCGCACGCAGGTCGGCGGGCGGGGTGAGCAGTTCGCCGTGATTGCGCATTGATGCCGGCTGCCATCCGGAGAAACGCAGCACGCCGGCCAGCAACATCGAGCCGAAGAACAGCGCCGCCAGGGCAATCAGCATCCTGCGGCCGCGTTTGACCAAGTGCGGCGTGGCCGATGTGGATGAGGTCATGTCGGCGATTTTCTCATGCCGCAAGCGTCAGTGCCCGCGTCGACGACGCCGCCGCGCGCGCCACGTCAGCAGTGCCGCGGTGACCAGCACCGCTGCCGCCAGAACGAACCATTGCACCGCATAACCCAAATGCCGTGCGGGTGGCAGCGTGTTCGGCAGCATCTCCAGATCGCGCGCATAACCAACCGGTAGGGCCGGATCCAGCCGCAATACCTGCGACGAAATGTCGCGCCTCCCAAACGCGCTGCGCAGAGCGGTTGTATCCAGACGCGTGGCCAGCCAGGTCTGCGGCGCATTGGTGGCCGCCAATGCCGGCCCAATCGCAAGTCCAGCCGAAGGCGGCGCGCTCAGCAACCCCTGCAGTGCCTGGGTCCCTTGCAGTGGCGTGATCGTCGGCAACTGCCGATTGGCCGGCAACGGCAGCCAGCCCAGATCGACCAGCAGCGTGACAGGGCTGCCTTGCGGCGAGGCAAGTTGATAGACGTGAACACCAGCGCGCCCGGCATGCAGTTGATTGTCCAGCAACACCTGCTGCGGCAGAAAACCCACGCGCCCGCTGACCCAGGCAAGTTCGTGTGGCGTGCACAGCGCCCGCACCAGCGTCAACGGCGTCTCGCGCACATGCGCCGCACGTTCCAGCAAGGCTTGTTTGCTATGCATGCGCTTCAGCTGCCATTGCCCCAGCGCAACACAACACGCGCTCACCGCCAAGGCCAGACACCAACCCAACACCAACGGGTGCTTGCGCATCATGACAAGCGACGCAAAAAGGCGTGCAATGCCGCTACCACGCTGACACCACCGGGGCTGTTGTGAACGATTCGCTCAAGACGCTGCTGATTGTCGCCTTCCTGATCGTGATCCTATGGAACCTGGGCGCAGGCCTCTACTACCTGCTAACCGACCGCGGCGAGACCAGACGCACCGTCAACGCACTGACCTGGCGCATCGGTCTATCGGTCGCGCTGATCGCGGTGGTGATCCTCGGCATCTACACAGGCTGGATCAAGCCGCATGGGCTTGGGCGCTGACGCTTCGGGAATGGACAGTAGGAAATCGTAAAGGCGGAAGCAGGCTCGCTCTTCCGATTTCCGATTTCCGATTTCCGATTTCCGATTTCCGATTTCCGATTTCCGATTCTCAAAGTACATACACGAACAAAAACAGCGCCAGCCACACCACGTCGACGAAGTGCCAGTACCACGCGGCCGCTTCAAAAGCGAAGTGGTTGTCGCGGGTGAAGTGACCTCGCGCCACGCGCAGCCACATCACTGCCAACATGATCGTGCCCAGCAGCACGTGCATGCCGTGAAAGCCGGTGAGCATGAAGAAGGTCGAGCCGTAGATTCCCGACCCCAGCGTCAGATTGAGCTCGGTGTAGGCGTGGATATATTCCTCGGCCTGCAGAAACAGAAACAGGCAACCCAGCAGCACGGTCAGACCCAGCCACACCAACAGCACACCGCGACGACCACCCTTGAGCGCGTGATGGGCGATGGTCAAGGTCACGCCGGAGCTGAGCAGAATCAGCGTATTGATCAGCGGCAAGCCCCACGCCGGAATGGTCTGGAACTGCCCACCGATCGTGCCGGGGCCATTGGTCGGCCACGCAGCGGAATAGCCATTCCACAGCAGCTCGTTGGTCATCACACCATCGCCTTCGCCCCCCAGCCAGGGCAGCGTCAACACGCGCGTGTAGAACAACGCACCGAAGAAGGCGCAGAAGAACATCACCTCAGAAAAAATGAACCACACCATCCCCATGCGGAACGAGCCATCCACCTGGCGGTTGTAGTGCCCGGCATTGGATTCGCGGATGACATCGCCGAACCACATGAACAAGGTCGCCAGCAACATCGCAACGCCCGCGAAGAACGTCCAGCGTCCCCATGCCGCGTCGTTGAGCCAGCTGGCCACGCCGATCATCATCACGAACATCGCAATCGACCCGACA
Source organism: Xanthomonas populi (assembly GCF_002940065.1). Lineage (GTDB taxonomy): Bacteria > Pseudomonadota > Gammaproteobacteria > Xanthomonadales > Xanthomonadaceae > Xanthomonas > Xanthomonas populi. The sequence goes on along the minus strand of NZ_MDEJ01000072.1, from coordinate 3,981 downwards.
AACGGCCACTTACTATGGCTCGGGACGAAATACGCGTCGGCGTTGGGACTATGGTCGGCCATGGCGTTGCTTCCGTGTCGGTGGTACGTGTAGTGGAGGAAGGATTACGGCGCCGCGCGCGGCGCGCTGGATGCGCCACCGCCTTGCAACTCCGAGGTCAGGGTGTCGTTGCGATAGAACGTGTAAGACAAGGTGATCGTGGTGACCTCCGGCGGCAACGCAGGGTCGACGATAAAACGCAGCGGCATATCGCGCGTTTCGCCAGCCTGCAAGGTCTGCGCGGTAAAACAGAAACATTCGGTCTTGTTGAAATACCCGGAGGCACGCGCTGGCGCGACCGATGGCACCGCGCTGCCGACCACCGCACGCACACTATCGTTGCGCGCAAAATACAGCGCCTCGTTGAGTTCGCCCGGCACCACGTCCATCGTCATCTGCTCGGGATGGAAGGTCCACGGTAGCTTCGAATTGACCCCGGCATCGAACTCCACCCGCACCGTGCGCTTGCCCGCCCCTGAAATCGAAGCAGCACTCGCACGGGTGCTGCCAGGTGCGCGCTCCATGCGAATTCCGAAGACTTTTTCGCAAGCGATGCGGTACAGCGGCACCAGCGAAAAGGTCAGCACGAACACGCCCAATACCACACCCAGCAGCTTGAACAAGCCGGCGGTCGGTGCAGGTGCGCGGGCGTTCATCGCCCGATGACTCCTGAAGCAATGAAACCTGCGTAAATCAGCAGCGCGACGATGCCGACAGTGATCGCGGTGCGGCGCACGGCACGGCGCTGTTGCGCATGCCGTTCTGCAGCGGAGAGTAAACGTGCTACAGCCGGCAGCGGCGCGGACTCAGTGACCGATGTCTTCATGCGCAAGATCTCCAGGCTTGATCACCGGCGGCACGGTGAAGGTATGCGCCGGCGCAGGCGACGGCACCGTCCACTCCAGTCCCTTTGCGCCTTCCCACGCACGCGCTTCGGCCTTCGCACCATTGCGCAGCGAGGAAAACAGAATGCCTGCCATCAGGAACGGGGTGGCGAACATGCCGAACGCACCGATCGAGCTGATCAGATTCCAGTCGGCAAACACCACGTTGTAATCGGGAATACGCCGCGGCATGCCGGCCAGCCCGAGAAAATGCTGCGGGAAGAACAACAGATTGACGAACACCATCGTCCACCAGAAGTGGAACTTGGCCCAAGTCTCGTTGTACATGCACCCGGTCCACTTTGGCCACCAGTAATACACCGCCGCAATCAGCGCGAACACCGCACCGGTGACCAACACATAATGGAAATGCGCGACCACAAAATAGGTGTCGTGATATTGGAAATCTGCCGGCACGATCGCCAGCATCAGGCCCGAGAACCCACCAATGCTGAAGAGAATCACGAATGCCACTGCCCACAACATCGGCGAGTCGAACGTCAGCGCCCCCTTCCACATCGTGCTGACCCAGTTGAACACCTTCACCCCGGTCGGGATGGAGATCAGCATCGTGGCGAACATGAAGTAGATTTCGCCACCGAGCGGCATGCCCACGGTGAACATGTGGTGCGCCCACACGATGAAACTCAAAAATGCGATCGCCGCGATCGCATAGACCATCGCCTGATACCCGAACAGCGGCTTGCGGCTGAAGGTCGGGATGATTTCGCTGACCACGCCGAACGCCGGCAGGATCATGATGTAGACCTCGGGGTGCCCGAAGAACCAGAAAATGTGCTGGTACATCACCGGGTCGCCGCCGCCGGCCGCATTGAAGAAACTGGTGCCGAAGAACTTGTCGGTCAGCAACATGGTTACCGCGCCGGCCAGCACCGGCATCACCGCGATCAGCAGGAAGGCGGTAATCAGCCAGGCCCAGCAGAAGATCGGCATCTTCAACAGATCGATGCCGGGCGCGCGCATGTTGAGCACGGTGGCGATGATGTTGATCGCCCCCATGATCGAACTGACGCCGGCAACATGGATCGCAAACACGCTGAAAGCCACGTTATAGCCGCCTTGCAGCGACAGCGGCGGGTACAGCGTCCAGCCACCGGCAGGCGCGCCACCGGGCAGGAACAGAGTCAGCAACAACAAGGTGAATGCCACCGGCAGCAACCAGAACGACCAGTTGTTCATGCGCGGCAGCGCCATATCCGGCGCGCCGATCTGCAGCGGAATCATCCAGTTGGCCAGACCAACGAACGCCGGCATCACGCCGCCAAAGATCATCACCAATGCATGCACGGTGGTCATTTGGTTGAAGAATTCGGGTTTGACGAACTGCAACCCGGGCTGCATCAATTCAGCGCGGATCACCACGCTCATCGCCGCGCCGATGATGAACATCACGAAAGAAAACAGCAGATACAGCGTGCCGATATCCTTGTGATTGGTCGAGAAGAACCAGCGCTCGACGAAACCGGGCTGGTGGTGTCCGTGGTGATCGACTGCGGTATGCGCCATGACGGAACGACCTCTATAAAACGGTGCGGTTGCGAGCGATTAAAGAGCGGCGGTCGGTGCGGCAGCTGGAGCAGGCGCGGCGGCTGGAGCGGCCTCGCCAGCAGGCGCTGCTGCAGGTGTGTAAGCCGGCGCCGGTGCCGGCGTGCCTGCCGGTGCAGCGGGCGTTGCGCCGGCACTGCGCCGCGCCGCCAACCAGCGCTGGAATTCGGCCTTGGGCAATGCCTCCACCACGATCGGCATGAAGCCATGATCTTTGCCGCACAACTCGGCGCACTGCCCGCGATACACGCCCGGCTGCTCGATATTGGTCCATGCCTCGTTGACGATGCCGGGGATCGCGTCCTGCTTCCAGCCAAGTGCCGGCACCCACCACGCGTGAATGACGTCGTCGGCCGTGATCACAAAGCGGATCTTGGTGCCGACCGGCAGCACAAGGCGGTTGTCCACATCCAATAGATAATGCGGCTGAGATGTAGCGGTCGGGCGCTCGCCACTCTGGCGAATGCGATCGGATTCGCGCGCCAGCCGGCTGGTGAATTCCACGCCCTGGCCCAGATACTCGTATTTCCACATCCACTGGTAGCCGGTCACCTTGACGGTCATTTCCGACTCACGGGTGTCGTACATCGCAATCAGCTTGGCCGTCGCCGGCCAGGCCATCGCGATCAGCACCAAGACTGGAATCACCGTCCACAATACTTCTACTGTGGTGTTGTGACTGAATTGCGCAGTCACCGCGCCCTTGGACTTGCGGAACTTGAAGATCGCATAGCCCAGCGCGCCGAACACCAGCGCGCCGATCACCACGCAGACCCACAGCGCCACCATGTGCGCCTCGTAGGCCATTCGCGCGGTCTGCGTGACCCCGCGGCCCATGTTGAGCTGCCATTCCTTCGGGTCGGCCGATTGCGCCCAGGCGGCCGGCGCGCTCAGTAGCGCTACTATTGCCAGACCCAACTTCGTGTACGTCGCCTTCCGGCTGCTGCGTTGCGTCATTGCCTAGACCCTTACGTCATCGGTGACGGCCATTGGCGGCCGCGAGCAAGCGTTTCAGCGTAATTGCCAGCTCCACACGTTCGGCCGGCCCGAGAAAAATTCCGATCTCGATCTGCCTGCCGCTGCTTATCAGCAACACTCTGTCGTCGCGTTCCACACGTAACCGCACCCAGTGCGGATGTGCCTGAAACGCTGGTGGCGCATTCTCAGACGGAAACACCTCAACAATGGTGTCCCCCACACGGATCGCTTCTTCACGCTCGCCACTTCGCCATAACTGCCGTAGCGCCAGCGCTACCACGCCACTGTGCAACAGGGCGAACACCGGCGCGAACGCATTGCCGGTCCACCACCCCAAGCCTGCAAATAACCACATCGTTCCCGCCAACACTGCGAACAACTGCACGAATTGCCTGGCCGACAGTGCCCGCCGAGGCCGCAATCGCACATGCGTCCCGACCCTGAGGTTTCCCCACGTTTTCCCGAGATAGATCAGCTGGTTGCACCCGGATCGTGTAGAAACAAGTGCGCGCAT
>NZ_MDEJ01000071.1 GCF_002940065.1 Xanthomonas populi | reverse complement strand
TGATCATGTCTGTCGTTCTCCGCTGGCAGGGCGTCAAGTCAATGATGGCAGATTGCTGGGGTTTTTAGAGGCTCCTTCAAATTGTTCTTCCCCAATGCGGACGGCGCCTTCGTGCTGCCGACGATGACGCCGGAAGGCCCGTGCTACGCCGAAGGCGCATTGCCCTCGCCAGGCCGCGATTTCACACCGCGCGCATTCGACCCGCAGAGCGGCGAGCTGAGCATCGACTTCGTGCTTCACGGCGATGGCGTGGCCTCCAGCTGGGCGGCGCAGGCGCAGCCCGGCGACACGCTGAAACTCGGCGGGCCGCGGGGCTCTTTCCTGGTCGCTGACGACTACGACCACTACGTGCTGATCGGCGATGAAACCGCACTCCCCGCAATCGGCCGCTGGCTGGAAGCGATGCCCGCCGACATGCATGCCGACGTGTTTATCGAAATTGCCGATGCCGCCGAGCGCCATGAGCTGCTCAGCGCTGCCGACGTGGACGTGTACTGGCTGGAACGCAACGGCTTCGGTGGGGCCAGCAGCAGCTTGCTGGAAGACAGCCTGCGCGATTACGAGCCGCACGACGGCGACACCTTTTACTGGATCGGTACCGAATCGATGCGCGCGCGTGCGATGCGCAAGTTTCTTGAAGAGCACCATGGTGTGGACAAGAACTCGGTGCGCGCCAAGGGGTATTGGAAAGCGGACCCGGCTGCGCAGTGATACGGGTGATCACCAGCGGCACATGTCCAGGTAGGAACACGTGGGCGTCGCACTGCGCGCCCATGGTCAGCGATGGCGTGCAGCGGGACCTGCTGGTAAGGCCTTCGCGGTCAGGACCGTTCCTACAGACAAACGTCTGTGGCGCTCTGTGCTGCAGCGAAGCACACATGTCCGTGGGCGTGCAGGAGCGTGTCCGCACGGGACGATGCAGGACGGATGACCCGCCGCGTGGCTGTCGCACTGATTGGCGCGTGTTTGCGCACAAGTTGTTGCCTGCGCATGCGACAGCCGAACGCTACCTTGCAGTTCAGCGCACAAACAAAAGCCCGCCAATCGTCGGGCTTTTGCATTCCACACAGCGGTGCGATCACGCGCACCGATGCATCCACTGCGCAGCGAATTAAAGTGGCTAACAAAACGTAGCGAGCAGTCGTCAGGTGAGTGCTGACGGCGGAGGAACCGCCGTGTACGCGTGGTACATGCCGATTCTGAGCAGCGGCCGCGCCCGCCTGGCGGTGAGCGCAGCGGTTTTGTTCGCTGCTCTTACTTCGCAGCAGCGCCATCACCCGCCTTGGCCTGTAGGGCTTCGGTGGTGATGCGGATCTTCACTTCGTCGCTGACGTTCGGGGCGTACTGGCCCACGCCGAAGTCGGTGCGCTTGATGGTGGTGGTGGCGTCGAAACCAGCGGCCGCGACCTTCTTCATCGGGTGCTCGCCGGCACCGTTGAGGGTGACGTCCAACACGACCGGCTTGGTCTGATCCTTGATGGTCAGATCGCCAGTGACGGTCAGCTTATTGGTGCCGGCCGCTTCGACCTTGGTGCTCTTGAAGGTGGCGGTCGGGAACTTGGCTGCGTCGAAGAAGTCACTGCTTTTTAGGTGTTCGTCGAACTTGGCGGTGAAGCTGTTCAAGCCGGACAGCGGCAGGGTGACCTGCACGGTCGACTTGGTCACGTCGGCCGCGTCGTACACCAGGGTGCCGTCGACATTGCCAAAGTGCGCGGTGGGGTTGGAGAAGCCGAAATGGCTCCACTGCGCCAGCACGTCGGTGTGGTTTGGGTCCAGCGTGTAGGTGCCCGAGGCCACTTCCACGGCCGGCGCGGTGGCGGCAGCAGGCTCGGCGGCAGCAGGCGCCGGGGCAGCAGCGGCGTCGGCCGGTGCGGTGGCAGCCGGTGCGGTGGCAGCCGGGGTTTGCGCAGCAGGAGCGGCGGCGTTGTCGGCCGGCTTGGAGCAGGCGGCGATGGCCAGGGTCAGGGCGAGCGGCAGCAGCAGTTGGTGGGTGGTCTTCATTGAAACTCCATGTGACAAGAGACGCGTTGGATCAACGCGGATGGGACATAACGCAGACGGACGAGGACTGCAGGAAAGGGGGACGCGCGCTTACTCGATGCGTGCAGCTTCGTCGAAACTCAGGCGCGGCAGCCGCGGGAACAGCGCGGCCGGGTCCCCGTACCCGAGATTGACCAGGAAGTTGGATTTGATCGGCGTGCCGGCAAAGAACGCCGCATCCACCTTGGCATTGTCGAAGCCGGACATCGGGCCGGCATCCAGACCCAGCGCACGTGCGGCCAGGATCAGATAGGCGCCCTGCAGCGAGCTGTTACGGAACGCGCCGGCCACGCGCATGTCGCGCGAGCCTTCGAACCAGCTCTTGGCGTCGGCATTCGGAAACAGATACGGCAGTTTCTCGTGGAACTCTTCGTCAAAACCGACGATCACCGTGACCGGCGCGGCCAGCGTCTTGGTCGCATTGCCTTCGGACAGCGCAGGCTTGAGCTTCTGCTTGCCTTCCGGCGTGGTCACGAACACGAAGCGCGCCGGCGAACCATTGGCGGCGGTGGGGCCCCACTTCGCCAGATCGTAAAGCAGGCGCAGCTGTTCTTCGCTGACGGGCCTGTCGAGAAAGGCGTTTTGCGTGCGGGCTGTGCGGAACAGCTGATCCAGCACGGCAGCGTCGAGCGGGTCGGACATGGAGACTCCGGGAGGCAAAGCAATGAGCGACAGTAGAGTGCGGCGGTGGTGCCAGCGTGAAGACCCGCAGTGTAGAGTGACGCGATTGTTGCAACCCACGCTCCATCTGAAAAAAATCTATGTCGGATCCGAAAAGATGGCACTGACCTGGGCGGTGAGCGATGGTCGCGCCGGCAATGCACGCCAGGCCGAGGCGCTGGCGCGTGCGCTGCAGCCGGCGCCGATCACAGCGCTGCATCTGCAGGCCCGCGCGCCGTGGCGCTGGGCCGCACCGCACCGTTTACCGGGCGCCCAGGCCGCTTTCGGACCCAGTTTCGCCAAGCACTTGCAGCAACCACCGGCGCTGGTCGTCGGCTGCGGACGCCAGGCCGCGCTGGCCACCCGCCTGCTGCGCGCGCGCGGTAGCCGCGTGGTGCAAGTCCTGGACCCGCGCCTGTGCTCGCGCCATTGGGATCTGCTGATCGTGCCCGAGCACGATGCGCTGCGTGGCGCGAACGTGATCACATTACTCGGCAGCCTGCACCCGGTGGACGATGCCTGGCTGGCCGCCGGGCGCGCCGCATTCCGCGCGCCCGGCACACTGCCCGGACCGCGCGTGGCGCTGCTGATCGGCGGCCCAACTGCACACGTGCGGTGGACGAGCCAGGCGTTGGCCGCGCTATGTAGGCAACTGCGCGAACAGCTGCAAGCGGTCGGCGGCAGCCTGCTGGTGACCACGTCGCGACGCACCCCGCCAGACGCAATCGCAACGCTGCGCGAGGCGTGCGCAGGCCTGCCAAGCCTGCTGTGGTGCGACACGCGCGATGGGCCAAATCCGTATACCGGCCTGCTGGGCTGGGCCGATGCGATCGTGGCCAGCGCCGACTCGGTCAACCTGCTCTCCGAAGCCTGCGCCACGCGCGTGCCGGTAGCCGCAGCATTTGCCGAACAGGCGCAAGGACGCGTTGAAACGTTTATTCGTGCACTGCAAGAGCATGGCCGTCTATGCGATGCAAGCGCTATTTTCGCAACGCAGCCGAACCTTCATCCACTGCGCGAAACTCAACGCGTGGCCGCACTGGTGCATGAGCGGCTGCACGTATGATGGTGCGGCCGTGAGTGGCACGGGGCAGACACCAGGACGATGCACGCCCATGCGAATGAAACACAAACCACACAGCTGGCCTGCAGCAGCGCTATTGCTGATGTCCTTGACTGTCGCACTGCCCGCTGTTGCCGCGCCGGTGTGCGCCCCGCATGACCCGACATCGGCCACGCTGGCGGCGATGTTCGATATGGCCAAGTCAACCCGGCAAGCGCTGGCTGCATTGGACGGTGCGCAGGCGGTGTTGCTGGCCCGTGGTGGCCAGGAGCTGCACGAGGACGACGGCACCTAGCGGGTGAAGCACCTGCTCAATCACTGCAAGTCGGACATCTGCGAGCTGTATCACGAAGGCCTGAGCAACTTCATCGGCGAAAGTGCACTCAACGCCGATCTGCGCGTCGGGGTGCTGATCGCCACCACCGTGGCCGCCACGCACGACCTGCGGTATTTCCGTCTTGCGATGCCGTTGCCGGCGGTGGTGATGGCCACCTGCGCAATCGCGTTACTGTGGTATGCGGTGGTGATGGGCGCACGCCGGATCGTGCTGCGCCTGCGCAGCGGCTGGAGCGTGTTGGCGTATCCGCTGCTAGGGGTGAGCGCCGATCGGTTGATGGCGCGGTTGCGGCAGGCCGGCAACCGGGGCAGCCCTGCTGACTCGCAAGCCGATGTGCGGCCTCTGCTGCAGTTGACCGCACTGACTGGCGTGTCTGGACTCCTGCTCTGTTTTGTGTCTGGCGCCTTGGGCGCTGGCATTGTTGATGTGGCGTGGCAACGATGTGCGCCGTCCGCTGCTGATCGTCACCGCCGTGGCAGTCACCTTGGCCGCACGCACCGGCCAGGGCATGTGGCGCCTGCAGACGCCGGTCGCCGGCACGCCACTGCGCATCGGTCTGTCCGCCATCGACGATGCAATCGGCCCGGCAAATCATCGCTATGCGAGCCGATCTCGATGAGCGGCCCCACCGGTGTACTGGCCGCCGATCCGCAATCGCTACGACGTCTTGATCGGCACGTTGGCGGCGCCAGCTGCACAGCTGGTGGTGTTGCCGGAAAACGTCGCAGTGCTGCCACCGCAGCAGCTGGCGCAGTAGCACCAGCACTACAGCGCGCTCGCCCAGCAGCACCGGCTGTGGCTGCTGGTAGGGATTGCCGAACACGGCAGCCGCGCAACCTCGCCTGGTTGTTCGATCCGCAAGGCATCCGCGTGGAGAACGACGAAAAGCAGTTTCTCGCACCGCCCGAGCACGGGCAGCACGACGCGCGCGGGCAGGACTACGCCATCCATCACGTCGATGACATGCGCTGGGGGCTGGCGATCTGCAAGGACATGCTGTTTGCGCGGCTGGCGCGCCAATGGCGAACGCAACGCGGCGCTGATGCTGGTGCCGGCCTGGGACCTCGCCTATCGCGATGCCTGGATGTCTGCGCATATGACCGCACTGCGTGGCGTGGAAAATGGCGACACAGTGGTACGTACTGCGCGCGAAGGTTTACTGATCGTCACTGACGCGTATGGCCGCGTGCAGCTACAGACACGTCGCGCAGCGATGCCTGGCAGCAGCGTGCTCGTCAGTGTGCTGGTCGCCCCGCCGGCGAGAACGCTGTATACCCGCATCGGCGATGTGTCACGCCTTGATCGACATGACGCGGGTACGCCCTGTATCGAACTGCAGTGCATCGATCGCACATGCTCCCAAGACGAGCAACAGCGTGCCTGCTCGCTCATGGCATCACATCTTCGCATTCGACATGGAGGCGCGCGCAGATCCGCGGCACAGTCGTCTGGTGATGTGAATGAGAGCAAACACGCTTGGTCTACAGGTCGACTATGGTTGACGCGGCCACACGGGTTGCACGCACCATCGAGAGCACCGGCATAGCGATTGGTCAGCCACGTCACGCTTACTGGCAAATCCAGGTGACTCCATCGCAGCAGAGCGCACGCATTATCAGGTAGCGGGACCAGACGTTGCGTACGCCGAATTGATTGTGCGGTCTGCATCTTCAATCACAGACGCTGGACCGATGATGGATGAAAGCATCGGACGGCACCCGCAACGTTGCGCTACGCCCCTCAATGCTCTAGCCCGTACGCTCTGTCCATTAGGTTCGTTCATAGGCACACCCGGCATCGACTCAACCGGCATCGCTGATTTCCGTCCTGCACTCGAGAAGACACGCCATGCGCACAAAAACCTCACTGCCGTTGCCACCTTCCAGCGACTCCCGACCCCGGGCACCTGTCCGGGTCGTCCACGCCCGCATCTGCGTCGGCGTCAGCCACTGCCTGTGCAAAAGAGACGGCCGGCTTACTGGGTGCCTTGACAACTCGAAAGAACAAGCCAAGACAGCAAAGCCAACGTCCACCCAATCCGCAGGACGGCACACCAACGAATGGCAGCGACCATGGTGGACAGTGGGCAACACGAGCTGCCAAGGACGCGCTTGGCATCGCCGGTGCCTGCTATGTGGCAGACAATTTTTTTCTTTCAACGACCTCGCTCCGCGACGGCAAGGCCGGATTTACCAGCAATGATCGGCTGGACAACGCATGCGTGAAAGCGGAGAGCTATCACGCGCGGTATCGCAGCGCTACCAAAGAAGAACGCGCATCGCACAGCCGTGCCTTCGTACCGATCAGAACGTGCGGGTCCAACCAGTTCGCCACCATGAGCGACTACCGTGCAGCGACCAAGGTTCATATCGGGCACCTCTTCGACAGCCAGCAAGCACGGCAATAGCTGCTCACCAACCTTGCCTGCCTCAAGGGCGAGCGCCTCAGGGACGAGTGCATCGCCAAGTACGCGCCTACGCACGTGCCGGCCAATCCGGACCTGAGTAGAAGCCCGCTCTACGAAACCAAGAACAAATACGCTCTGACCGGCGTACCCAATGCTCAAACCGGTGCAAGCGGATATACCTCGCGCTCGATCACCCAGCCCTTCATCAATCGCGGCATGCAGCATTTCAAGCAGGCTTGCCAGAGCGACAGCGGGTTGTCGCTCAAACAATGCATGGAATTGCTTGAACGTGCACTGGAGAGCGACGACAACCTTGGCAAGCAGGCACAACACGCCGCCGGCCAGGCACTCCTGAACTTCCGTCAGGTGTATCATGAAAACGCTGATCGCCAACGGGCTGCTTTCGCAGGAGCAAACAGACAGGATCGATGCGACCCTGATGTTCGAAGACCCATCCATCAGCGTGTTAAAGAGAAACACCAGTGTCGCCGGGCCGTTATTGCAACAGCTGGAAACGAAGTTCCAGTCAAGGCGTCTGCAGAATCGACCCGAAGCTCTTGCAGACTTCATGCAGATGGCGAAACAGAAGAATATGGAAGGCCTGCCGATCATGCACTTCAAGCTCAACGCACAAGGCAACGGTTTCGAAGACTGTTCCGGGTTGGGCGATTCGTTCACCAGCGCAAATGCCGTTGCATGCATCAACCACGCACGCTTGATGAGCGGTGAGCCTCTCCTTTCCAAACAGGATGTAGGGGTCTTGGTGGCCTGCCTCAATGCTGTGAACGACGATGCGAGCAGCATCAGGCATTCGTTGCATGAAATCGCCCGCGGATGCTTCGTCGGGGCCGGATACACCACCGAGGACGCCGATGTGTTTTACGAGAATGTCTGCAAGGATGCTGCACAGGCGTTCTATGCAGGAAGGTCCATGATCAGTAACGACTAGACCCAGGCGAGTGATGATGCGTAGCGCACATAGGACTGCTGGACGTGCCGCACCGCAAAGAAACGGCTGGCTCCGCCGATGTTCTCAGGCGCCTTTTCCTGGTGGAAATCGTAACTTCTGCGCATCTGCAATCGCTGCAACGGTGCGGCACGCATCGCCGATCGCCGATGTCGGCGCGATCAAGCGTGGCCGGCGATCCAGGGTGCAACTCAGGCCCGCTTCCACCAGTGTAGCGTGGGCGTGATGCAGCGGCGCGGCGCTGTTGGCCGGTAGCCATTGCGCCTGCACCAGCGCGTCGATCAACGCGGGCGTGGCGCAGGCCAGCAGCAACGCCGGATGCTGTGCGGCCTGGCCGAGTACGCCGGTCTGCAGCACGAATTCCAGATCGACCAGGCCGCCGGCGCCTTGCTTGAGATCCAGTCGCCCGGCATCGCTGCGATCGAGTTCGCTGCGCATGCGCGCGCGCATCTTGCGCACGTCCTCATGCAACAGCGCGGGGTCGCGCACGCGTGTCAGCGTATCGCGGCGCACCTGCACGAATGCATCGCACAACGCTGCATCGCCGGCCACTGCACGCGCGCGCACCAGCGCCTGATGCTCCCAGGTCCAGGCACGATCGCGCTGGTAATCGCGGTAACTGGCCAGCGAGGACACCAACGCGCCCTTGCCACCATCCGGGCGTAGCCGCACATCGATGTCGTAAAGACGGCCGGCGCCGGTTTCGGCAGCCAGCAAGGTCATCACCTTCTGCGCAAGCCGCGCAAACCAGCGCCCGGCGTCCAACGCGCGCGTGCCATCGGAGGCCTCCACCTCGCGTGGGTGATCGTAGAGAAACACCAGATCCAGATCCGAGCCGAAGCCCAGCTCCAGGCCGCCCAGGCTGCCGTAGCCGACGATGGCGAATGCGCCGCCCGGCACCTGCCCATGCGCTGCGATCAATTCGCGGCGTGCCAGTTGCAGCACCGTCTGCACCACCGCTTCGGCCAGCCAGGCCAGTTGCTGCGTGCTGTCCACGGCCTGCTGACGGCCATCGAGCGTGGCCAGCGCAATGCGAAAGCTAAAGGCGAGCCGATGCTCGTTGAGTTCGCGTAGGGCCGCTTCGGTGTCCTCGATCTGCAAGGTGTCTACGCACGCAGCGTGCAACGCGTGACGGTCGGGCAACGGACCGCTGATGCGGGTGTCGAGCAATTCGTCCAGCAATAGCGGATGCGCAGCAAGGCGCTCTGCCAGCAAGGCGCTGCGTGAGAGCACATCGACCAGGCGTGCGAGTGCGCTGGGTTGCTCGTCCAGCAAGGCCAGATAGCTGGTGCGGCGCAATGTGGATCGCAACAGGCCGAGCATGCGGCGCACAGCGGCATCGGATTGGCTGGCGCCGGTGGCCGCATGCAGTAGCGCCGGCATGACACGGTCCAGCCGCGCGCTTGCAGTATCGGAGAGCGCACGCACGCCGGAGGACTGCGCAAAATCGGCCAGCACCTGATGCGCGTCGTCTGGATCGCGCAATCCAATGCCGGCCAACGGCGCGGCATCGCCTTCCGGCAACGCGCGCCAGTAGTCGGCAAGCGCGTCGGGCGCGGTGGCGCGGACGCGTGGTGCCAGCAGCTCGGCAAATTCGGCGGCAACGCGCGCGCGTTGCGGCATCAGCGCCTGCAGCAGTGCCGGCCAATCCGCATAGCCCAGGCCCAACGCGACGCGTTCGCGGTCCAGTGGTGCATGCGGCAAGGCATGCGTCTGTGCATCGCGCACCATCTGCAGGCGATTTTCGAGCCGGCGCAGGAAGCGATACGCCTCGGTCAGCGCTTGACCGTTGTCTGCATCGATCTGGCCTGCGTCCACCAATGCCTGCAATGCGGGCAGCAGGCGACGCTCACGCAGGCTCGGTTCGCGCCCCCCGCGAATCAGTTGCAGCGATTGCACCAGAAACTCGATCTCGCGAATGCCGCCCGGCCCGCGCTTGATGTCGTCTAGACGATCGCGCCGCGCGACTTCGGCAGTGATCGCTGCCTTCATGTGGCGCAAGCCGTCCAGTGCGGTGAAGTCCAGATAACGCCGGTAGACGAAGGGGCGCAGCGTTTCCAGCCAGGCTTCGCCCGCGTCGATATCGCCGGCCACCGCGCGCGCCTTCAGCCAGGCGTAACGCTCCCAGTCACGCCCTTCGCGCTGGAAGTACTGGTCCATGCCGGTGAACGACAAGGCCACACGCCCCGCAGTGCCGAACGGACGCAGACGCAAATCCACCCGATGACTGAAGCCATCGGCGGTGGTTTCGTCGAGCAGCTTGGCCAGCTGCCGGCCCAGGCGCGCGAAATATTCCTCGGCCACCAGTGGGCGGGCACCATCGGACTGGCCGCCCTGCGGATACGCATAGACCAGATCCACATCCGAAGAAAAATTCAGCTCGCCACCACCGAGCTTGCCCAACCCGAACACCACCAGCCGCTGCACGCTGCCGTCTTCGGCGATCACCTGGCCGTGGCGATCGCGCAATTGCTGCTCCAGCGCTTGCAACCCACATTGCAGACAGGTTTCGGCCAGGCGGGTTGCACCGGCCAGGGTGGCATCCACGCTGTCCAGATCGAGCACATCGCGCCACACCAGCCGTGTGGATTCTGCGCTGCGGTAGTGCCGCAATTGTGCCGGCCAGTCTTGTGGCTGCGCGGGATCGAGTACCGGCAACGGCAATGGTGGTGGATCGGCCTGCGCCAGGTGCTGCAGCAACGCCGGCTGTCGCGCCAGGGTGTCGAGCGCAAACTCGCTGGCGAGCGCGACCTGTTCGAGCCGCTGATCGACGTCGTTGCCCGGCCAGAGCGGGTCACCAGGGAGGGCATGACGGACACGCGCCACGGCCCGCTCGATCAGGGCGGTGAGCGCAGCAGACACAGCGACGATAGGCAGCGACATGCGCGGATTCTGGCATCCCTGCGCGATGGCGGCACGTGTCTGTGGTTGATCCAGCTGTGTGCAGAACGGCCAACAAAACCGCTCCGCTCAGCGCCAGGTAGGCACCGCCGGCGTTGCGGTTTCGCACCAGCGCACGACCACGTTGGCAGGTCCGATGTCTTCATCGCGCCCTCGACTGGCTCGGCTTGGGAATATCCAAACGGCGATGATGCTCAAGCTCAAGCTCTCGGTCGCCTTGAAAGGTCATCGAACGGTGTGGATGCGTCGGTTCTAGAGCGGATGATCTGCGGCTTGGCTGCAGGGCCCTTGCCCGCCCACCGTCGCAGGACACGCCGCAAGTAGTTCCTTTACGCGCCCGAGCGCCTGTGGCGCCGCAAGCAGCCGCACCTCCACCGCGCTTTCCAGCACGCTTACCTGCGTGTCGCCCTCGTCCTGGCGTACGCAAAAGCGCGTGCCCAGCGCACCGAGATCGCCCTGCGCGGTGCGCACCACGAACGGCCGCGCATCGTGACCCGCGCCCAGCGCATGCCCGGTCGTCACCATGATGTCGCCGGCCGGCAACTGCAGCAGCCGTTGTTGCGCATCGAAACCCACGTCGATGGCGCTGCGCGTATTGAGCGTCATGCGGCTAACGTCCTGCAGCTGCAATGCGCGGCGCTGCCCCGTCGCGGTGGCGTCATCGGCGGTGGCGCGAGGTCAGCACGCCGGTGGCACCGGCCACACCGCCCCATCGCAGCAGATTCAGCGCCTTGCACCGCCCCGGCGATGCCTGGCCGTTGTTGCCGGCAGACGGCGACAGCCTGCGATACGCCGCCTACGGCGTCAGCGCCTTCAGCCGCCAGGTCACCGATTCGATATGCGCCCACGCCCGCGCATTGTCCGGATGCGCGTCGCGCCACTGTTGCCACTGTTTCAACTGCGCCTCGCGCGCGCTGCCGGACATCAGCAGCGTCAGCCACTTCGCCGCCTGATCGGCGACCTGCGACTGATCGGTTGCCCGCCAGCGAGCAGTGGCCGCTGGCCGCCACGGGACTGGGCATTACGCGACGCTGCATCAGCCATCTGTGCAGCGCACGCCGACAGTGCGAACAGGCAATGCCGGTTGGCACGCGTGAGAGATTGCCTGACCGAGCTGCTGGACACCCCCAGCCGCTGCGCGATCTGCGCGTAGCTCAGTTCCTGCAGATGGGCCAGCATGAAGGCTTCCTTCACGTTGGGAGGCAGTCCGTTCAGCGCCTGATCCACCGGCTGCACCCCGTGCAGCGCCAGTCATTGCATCTGCGGCGACGGCGCCACTTCTTCCGGCAGCGCGGCCAGCAGTTCCAGGCAACTGGTTTCCCGCAGCTTGCGGCGCTGCCGGTGCGCCATCAGCCGGCGCGAGATGGTGGCCAGGAACGGCCGGGGCTCACGGATCTCATCGGCCGCCCCGCGCTGATCACACTGCTGAAGGTGTCCTGCGCCAGGTCGACGGCCACGCACGCATCGCCCAACTCGCGCCGCAGCCAGCCCTGCAGCCAGCCATGCTGGTCGGTGTACAGGCGCTCCACCTGTTGATGAAGCGCGCCTTGCGTGACCGACACGATGAGCTCCTGAACGGCTGAGCCCGGACAACGCAGCGTCTGGCGATAAATGAGAATTTATCTCGTTCAAGCGGAAGCCGGCGGCGCGTACAGGCGTGAGCGCCGGGTCTTTCCATCGCGCTGGCAACCGGCTTGCAGGCGATGACGCCCATCGCGACGCACGGTTGGCTTGGTCCAACCCCGCAACTGATGGGCGTTCTGCTCGGTGAGCGGACTTGCATTGGCTTGACTTGCCTAGCGACAGGCAATAAAAAACCCGCTTGCAGCGAACTGCCAGCGGGCCTTGCTCCCTCCCCCACGTCAGGATGCAGGATCATAGTGCGCGCCCCGAATGCCACTTGCACGCTGCACTGCAAAACAACACCAGGCGGTACAGAACTGGTGTTGTTTTCTTCACACCGCGTTGCCGCGCTCAACACACCCCAGCGTGCAAGCAGACTGCCGCTGCGTTGGGTGCCCTGCAACCGCAATCGTGCATCTACCTGGAAACGTTCGTTGCGCGCCTGCAACCGATCGACAACAACGGTGTCGTCCTGCCACTGCACGCGAGCGGTCACTTGCGCCTGGCCGGCATCCACCAGCCGCAACATCCAGTTCGGGATCGAGCGATCGCGTGCATACAGCGACATCAGAAACGCCAGATCGCGCACCTGGATGCGCACGCGTCCATCCACACCGATCGGCTGGCGCCATTGCATCTGCGTATCTTCCAGCACGATGCGCGCCCACCACCCATCGCGGCGTTGTCCATCCGGGCCGGTGAATCCGATCTTGCGTAGCTGGATGGTGCTGGCATCGAGGCAGAAATTTTCTGCACGCAGGTCGCCGCGTTGCAAACGCAGATCCGCATCCACATCGCCACGCAGTGCGAGGCCGGCAAACTGCAGCCGTGCCGCACGTGCACCGAGGCGCAGACCACCCTTGCCGATACGCCCGCCGGGTTCGATCTGCAGATCGCCGCTGAGCACGCCGTTACCGCCATCGACGCGCAATTGCTGCTGCGGCAGATAGCGGTTGTAGGCACGCAGATCCGGCACGCGTGCATTGGCAAACACCAGATGCGCGCGTGTGGCATCGCGCAGCGTGGTCAGATTGCGCGCATCGGCGCGCGTCTTCAGATCCAGACGCAGATCGCGGCCCTGCACGAACGGGCGCGTGGGCGCATCGCTGTGCGAAATCGAGAACTGCTGCATCTGCAATAAGAGTACCGGCAGCAGCTGTCCGTTCGCATCGGCGCTCACACGCAGATCGGCGCTGGCCTGCCCATCGATCGCATGTCCCATCACGCCGACATGCGCACGCACATGCGGTACCTGCAGACGACTGCCGGCGCCCAGCTGACCGCGATCGATCCGCAGGTCGGCATCCACCAGGCCGTCGCCTTCCAGCGTCAGCCAGTCCACATCTGGAAACAGCGCAGGAATCCAGCCCAGCGAGGACAGTTGCCAATGCACGCGCGCATGCCCGGAGCTGCGCGGCAACAGGCTGCGCAGCGATTGCAGCGGCAGTTGCCGGCCTTGCACGCGCAAATCCGCATCCAGCGTCAACCCGGCATCGGCCGGCTCCGGCATGCTGACTTTCACGCGCATGTCATGATCCACTTGCAGTTGCGCTGTCAGTTCGCCAAGCAGGGCAGCCGGCGTACGCGTGCTGTCGTGCAACGGCGCGCGCCATTGCAGCTGACTACCGGGCTGCAACGCACCACGCGTCCAGCGCAGCTCCCCATCTACGCGCCCTTTGCCGGCGCGCGTGGCGAGCGTGTGGCGGCCCTGCGCAGTGCGTGGCGCCTCCAACGCCGCACTGTCGCCATGCACCGCCACCAGCGCGTCGGCGAGCTGCAGCACTGCCAACCCGCGCGCCTGCTCCGGCGCATGGCGCGCGATGCTGGCTGCGATGCGCAGCGTGCCGTTGCGCAGCACTTCGCTTTTATCCCAGCGCAGACGCGCATTGTCGAAGGTCGCATGCGAGGGGAAAATTTCCATCGGCCCGCCGCGCAGCTGTTTGAACACGCCGAGCTGCAGTTGGCCATCGCCTTCGATCTGCAGCTGGCGCAGCGTCACTGCCTGCACGTTGTCGGCGACGATGCGGTCGAATTGCAGGGTCCAGGCGGGAGCGGTCGATGGGGTGCTGTCAGGGGCTCCAGCGATCTGGGCGATCTGGGCAACCTCGGCGACCTGCGGCGATTGCGGCGTACTGGTGGGCGCGCCAGTCCTCTGCGTGGGCGGCTGCGTGCTGGCTGAGACTTCTGCTTTGATTGTTGGTGTAGGTGTTTTGTCTTGCGTTGGCGTTGGCGTTGGCATTGGCGCAGTCGTGCCGGCTGCGTCAGTCACCGGAGCGGCTGCAACCTGTGTGCTCGGCGCTATCGTCGGCGCTTGCGTCCCTGCAGCACCGGTTGTCGGCACGGAAGCCTGCATCCCACCGCGCACGCCGGATGCATGCAACTCAGGCACCAGCAGCTGCCGATGCAACAACGGCACTAGCCGCACCTGCCCGCTCATGCGCTGCGCGCTGACGTTCCAGCTGTTATGCGTCGAGCGGCCTTGCAGATTTACATTACACAGCACCAGACGACCCGGCCACCAAGTTACTCCGGGGCCCCAGTGCATGGTGAACTTGTCCGGCTTGCGGTTGAGCGCTGCCGGCCCAAGCGGCGTGTTGAGCAACAGATTGCCGAGCAGCAAATAGCTCGCGTAGAGCGCGATCAGCGCCAGCGCAGGCCAACGCACCGCGCGGGGCAACCCACGCCAGCGGGCGCGAACAGGCATCGTCATGACAGCAGGCTCCTGAAGACCGCGCGCGCGGCATGGCGCAGTGTGCCAAGCGGGCCGTGAGTGCGGCGCGCAGCGGTGATCCACACAACATGCTGCGGGAGCGCGTTGCGCAAGGCCTCACACAACCAACCGCGTCACTTCGCCTTCGACACCGCCGGCAATCGTCGCGGCTGCGCGTCGTACCACTCGCGTGCGCCAGCCAGATGCCACTGGCGTTGCTTGCCATCGAGTTAGATACCGGCGCCGAGCAGGCCCCAGCGTAGATACAGATCGCCGCGCCGTTGCGCATCGTTCAAGGCCAGGCGCGCACGTAGCGAGAGCCGCACATTCTCTGCATGCAGATCGTCAATCAGCACCTGCTGCTTGCGCCAGCGTACCCGGCCGGTGGCATCAAGTTCGCCCGAATCCGGCAGCCCCAACACCCAACGCGGATAATCGGCGCATTGCGCAAACACCGACAGCAGCGGCGCGACATCGCGCATGCGCAAGGCTGCATCCGCATCCACCTGAAACGGTGCACTGGCCTGGATGGTGCCGGCGCCGACCTGCATCTCGCCCCACCAGGTGGCGTCCGTGCCGTCGTCGCCCATGCGCATATTGCGCAGGCGCAAGCGCACGCGCGTGCGGCTGAGGTCGAAGAACTTGTTCTTGACATCGGCACCCTGCAGCTGCGCCTGCAACTCGGCATCGCCGCGCATCTGCACGCCGGCCACGCAAACCTGCGCGCCCTGCCCGCGCAGGTTTGCGTGGCCGCTGCCGACCTCGCCGGAGGCATTGAGCGCCACATCGCCGGTCAGGCTGCCGCTGCCGCCGAGCAGGCGTAAGTTGTTGCCTGGCAGATAGCGGTTGTAGACCGTGAGATCGGGCACGCGCGCATCGCTGAAACGCAGCTGCGCCTTGAGCGTCTCGCGCCGGCGCGCTAGTTCCGCATCGCCGTGCATGGCCAGCTGCAGATCGCAGCCGTCTAGCAGGAACTGCTTGGGCGCATCGCGTGGCGCAGCCTTGAACGTGGGGATGCTCACCTCCAGATGCGCCTGCGGCGTGGCGGCATTGGCGATGCGTCCGTGTGCGGTGGCGACACCGGCCAAACGTGTGTCGAACACCTGTGCCACTGCTTCGACACGCGCAATCTCCAGGCTGCTGCCGCTGGCGAGCCGGCCTTGCGCCAGGCGCAGGTCATCCTCGACCAAACCGCCGCCTTCGAGCTGGAACCGAGGCTTGTGCACGAACAACTCGGCAATCCAGTTCAAGGATTCGAACTGCCACCGCCCACGCACCTGCCCGGACAGGCGCGGCAACACCTGCGCCGGGTCATGAAAGGGAATGCTGCGGCCGGCGATGCGCAGGTCGGCATGCAACTCGCTGCCGGTCTTTTCATCGCGCGGCAGCCGCGCCTGCACGCGGATATCGCGCGCCACATCCAGTTGCAACGCCAACATGCCGCGATCGGTCGCACCGACGCCGGCCGTCAACGGCAATCGCCAGACCGCATGACTGCCCTCCTGCAAGGCGCCGCGATCCAACGTTATATCCGCCTCCACCCGCGCCGCCGACGGCCCGCTGCGGATGTCCACGTGCGGCGCGCCGGTGTCGATCTTCAACGCCACCGTGCCGGCCTTCAGCTGCAGGCGCGCGTGAGTGATGCTGAACTTGCGCAAGCCCGGCGCCTCATCGCGGGAGTGCCGCGGAAACTGAAATTGCGCATCCACCTGCGCGCCATTGAACACCTGCACACCGTCGTAGCTGACCACCGCATCGCCGAAACCCGCTTCGACGGAAACAACTCCGACGGCCCACCCTTGAGCTGCTTGAGAAAGCCGACGCTGCCGTGGCCTTGTCCGGCAATCAGCAACTTGCCCAGACGCGCACTGCGGATGCTTTTGCTGGCGATCGCATCCAAGCGCAGCGTCCAGCCCTGATCGCCGCGTGGCGGTGGCGGAATGGGTGTGTCGGAGGTTTCCACTTCCGCGCTCAAGCCGGTGGCATGCAGCCACGGCAAGCGCACCTCGCGCCGGAACAGCGGCAACAGCGCGACGCGCGCATGGGCGCGATCGGCACTCAGCACGTACACGGTGCGGTCGGCCTGCCCGCGCATGCACACATTCCAGGCCATCACTTGCCCCGGAAACACCGTGAGTGCCGGGCCGGTCTGCATGGTGAAGGTATGCGGCTGCCGGTTGGTGGCGTCATCGAACCGTGGCGTGTTGAGAAAAATGTTGCCCGCCAGCAGATACAGCGCATACAGCACCGCCAGCACGACCACTGCAATACGCCACGGCCGAGGCCAGCGCTGGAAGCGATCGCGAAGTGTGGGCATGGGCGCAGGCAGTGATGCGTCTGCCGTCACTACCGCCGTTGCCCTGGCGGCGAGGCGTGCACATGCCCGTGGCACGTGTCGCGCTCGGTTATTGCACCAAGGTCGCGCCCCGGCCAGCACGTGCAAAGACGATAATTGCGCTTCCCCCGTTTCCGCTGTGCTGCCCATGTCCGACGACCGCATCCTGCACGCGCCGCTGCGCGAGCGCCTGGTTTCTGCCGAGGCCGCTGCCGCCTTGATCCAGCCCGGCGAGACCGTGGCGATGAGCGGCTTCACCGGCTCCGGTTACCCCAAGGCGGTGCCGATGGCGCTGGCGCAACGCATCGAAGCGGCGCATCTGCAGGGCCAGCCGTTCCAGATCAAGCTGATGACCGGCGCCTCTACGGCGCCGGAACTGGATGGCGCGCTGGCCAAGGCCGACGGCATCGCCATGCGCATGCCGTTCCAGTCCGACCCGGACGCGCGCCAGCGCATCAACGCCGGCACGCTGGACTATATCGACATCCATCTCAGCCACGTCGCCCAGCACGTGTGGTTCGGTTTCTATGGGCAGATCGACACCGCGGTGGTGGAAGTCTCGGCGATCCGCGCCGATGGCAGCCTGGTGCCGTCGACCTCGATCGGCAATAACAAGACCTGGCTGGACCTGGCCAGGAAAGTGATCATCGAGGTCAACGAGTGGCAGCCGGCCGGTCTGGACGGCATGCACGACGTCTACTACGGCACCGCGCTGCCGCCGCATCGCAAACCGATCCCGCTGCTGCATGGCGACGACCGTATCGGCGAGCCCAGCCTGCGCTGCGACCCGGACAAGATCGTGGCGGTAGTGCGCACGCATGGCCCGGACCGCAACAGCCCGTTTGCGGCTGCCGATGACAGCAGCGACCGCATCGCCGACCACTTGATCGAGTTCCTGCGCCATGAAGTGAGCAAGCACCGGCTGCCGGCCAGTCTGCTGCCGCTGCAATCGGGCGTGGGCAATATTCCCAATGCGGTGCTGGCGGGGCTCGCGCGCAGCGGCTTCCGCGACCTGGAAGCCTTCACCGAAGTAATCCAGGACGGCATGCTCGCGCTGCTAAGCGATGGCGTGCTGCGCTACGCCTCCTGCACCGGCTTTGCACTCAGCCCGGAGGGCAACGAGGAGTTCAAACGCAATATCGATTTCTATCGGCAGCGCATCGTTATGCGCACGCAGGAGATCTCCAATCACCCGGAGCTGGTGCGCAGGCTGGGCTGCATCGGCATGAACGGCATGATCGAAGCCGACCTGTACGGCAACGTCAATTCCACCCATGTGATGGGCAGCCGCATCATGAATGGCATCGGCGGCTCCGGCGATTTTGCGCGCAACGGATTCCTGTCGATTTTCCTGAGCCTGAGTATCGCCAAGGCCGGCAGCATTTCGTCGATCGTGCCGATGGTCAGCCATGCCGATCACACCGAACACGACGTTTCGGTGATCGTCACCGAACAAGGCCTGGCCGATCTACGCGGACTCACGCCCAAGCAACGCGCACGCCAGTTGCTCGATCACTGCGTACATCCGCGTTATCGCGCTGCGCTGGAAGATTATGTGGCGCGCGCCAATCGCGATAGTTACGGCAAGCACACCCCGCATCTGTTGACCGAGGCGCTGTCGTGGCATCAGCGGTGGTTGGAAACGGGGGAGATGTTGGGGTGAATCGGGAACGTTGTAGCTGCCCGATCACGCCGCGCTCGGTGAACCTGATCGTCGTGCCGGGTAGTCTGTGCGCAGCGAACGCAGTTAACGCAACGCGAACTTCATTGCTGGCGCCGACATGCGGCGACATCGCATCGGCACGGACATAGCCGATAACGTTCCTGCCCGCTCGCATTCGGCGGCAGGAGGGCTCTCTTCCCCTCCTGCCGCTGGGCGCGACGGGTCACCGCTGGGGGTGGTGCCCAATCCGCCGGGCCGGCTCACTGCGCCGGCCAGGCGTTGTTGTTTTAAAGCGCCATCAATCAACACTACTGCGCTCACTGCGAGGCTGCTCAATACTTTTGTTAGCCGCTCATGCCGACGGGTACGCGCTGTTTTGGATGTGCTGCGCTCTGAATACGCCAAGCATTGAGTGTGTTGCACTTTGATGTGCTGCCATTTCGAATGGTCTGGGCTTTGAATCTGTTGTCCTTGCGCGCTTGCGAGTGCGCCGCTTCGTTTGCAGGCATGCGAATCTTGGATGGCTGTCTTCGCGCTGCACCCTCACCCCAACCCCCGCTCCGCGCCCCGGCGGGAGACAGGCTTTCGGGGCTCACGCCGCTTCGGCAACCCGCGTTGCACGACGTGCACGCACCGCCGTCGCCAAGCGCTCCAGCACCTGCACCGAGGTGTCCCAATCCAGGCAGCCATCGGTGATGCTCTGGCCGTAGGTCAGTGCGCAGCCCGGCACCAATTCCTGGCGTCCACCGACAAGGTGACTCTCCACCATGACACCGACGATGCGCCTCTGCCCACCTTCCAGCTGCTTGGCGATGTCGTCGATGACCTTGGGTTGGTTGTCGGGATTCTTGCCGCTATTGGCGTGGCTGGCGTCGATCATCAGGCACGCCGGCAAACCGGATTTAGTGAGCGCCTGACTGGCCGCTTCCACATTGGCTGCGTCGAAGTTGGGCTGCTTGCCGCCGCGCAGAATCACATGGCAATCCGGATTGCCGGCCGTGGCCGCCACCGCAGTGTGGCCGTCCTTGGTCACGGCAAGAAAATGATGCGGATGCGAGGCCGCGCCCACCGCGTCCACCGCAATCTTGACATCGCCACCGGTGCCGTTCTTGAAGCCCACCGGGCACGACAACCCCGAAGCCATTTCGCGATGCACCTGGCTTTCGGTGGTGCGCGCACCAATCGCACCCCAGGCCACCAGATCGGCGATGTACTGCGGCGAGATGATGTCGAGAAATTCCACGCCGGCCGGCAGGCCGAGGTTGTTGATATCGCGCAGCAGGCCACGCGCCACCCGCAGTCCCTTGTTGATCTGGAAGCTACCATCCAGATCCGGATCGTTGATCAGGCCCTTCCAGCCGATGGTGGTGCGCGGCTTTTCGAAGTACACCCGCATCACGATCTCCAGCGCGTCGCCGAACTGCTCGCGCAGCGGGCGCAGGCGGTGCGCGTAGTCCATCGCGGCAATCGGATCGTGGATCGAGCAGGGCCCGATCACCACCGCCAGGCGGTCGTCGCGGCCATGCAGAATCTCGTGCAGGGCGGCGCGCGAATTGGTCACGGTCTCGGAGGCACGGTCGTCGCAAGGCAGCAGCGCGAGCAGCTGCGAGGGCGGGGCGAGGGCTTCGATCTTGCGGATACGCAGGTCATCGGTCACAGGCGGCATAACAGTGTCTCGGGTCGGCGGTTGCATCAGGGATGCCAGGCGAGGCGGCAACAAAAAAGCCGCCAGTGTGCGCTGGCGGCTTTTCGGGAATGCTGCTGAAGATTTCTTCAGGGTGAGCGCAATCCGTCCTCCGCCAGCGGCATCGGAAAACCGTAGTACCAAAAATAAAAATGGCTTCTGGGTGCGTTCATTGCATGCATTGATACCACGCACATTTCGCTGTTGCCACTGTTTCATCGGCAACAGAACGTTGCAGCGATGTCCTTGGGCACAGGCCTGCCAGCTTCTGTTAAACCCGAGCTGACCGCTTAAACGCAAATGGATCGCCCCAAACGCAACACCGCAGGCTGCGTGAACCTGTTGACGTTGCTGCGATTTGCATCGGCCTGCGATGCATGCAATTCGCTGCGACTTGCACGCTCAGCATGCCGAACACGCCACCGATGCGGCTGCGCTCGATGCAGCTAGACACCCTTTTCGCAAGCCTCCGCTCCGCTCTCGACCGGGCCAATCTGGTGTCGAACGATCCCCGCGAGCAAAGACTGTGAAACCAGCACGGCACTCGTGTTTCGGCAAGCGCTCTCGATGCCGCCCCCCTGAGAGGATCGTGTCACGACTCAGCATCCAGATGGCTCGAAGAATCGCTTAAATCCACTATAAATCAGCTATATAAAAACCATTTCTGGGCACGCTGACGTTTCATGTATCGTTCCAAAAAAGCGTGCCTGCATCTGAGGTTTCCCCACGTTTTCCCGAGATAGATCAGCTGGTTGCACCCGGATCGTGTAGAAACAAGTGCGCGCATG
>NZ_MDEJ01000070.1 GCF_002940065.1 Xanthomonas populi | reverse complement strand
AGCGATTACGCACACTGCCCGAACACGTCTACAACCAGATGGTCATGGGCTGAAAAACGTGGGGATACCTCAGGGCCTGGGCCCGGTTTTTCTCGATTTAACGCTTATGGTTGTTTGAGTGCTTGGATCATTTCAAACGTCCGAATCAGCGTTCCTTCGGAGTCACGCGCCAGATGACATTACCCACATCGTCGGCCACCAGCAGCGCCCCACGGTTGTCGAGCGCCACACCGACCGGGCGGCCCTGCGCATTGCCTTCGGCATCCAGGAAGCCGTCCAGCACGGTGATCGGCGGGCCGCTGGGCTTGCCGTTGACAAACGGAACGAACACTACCTTGTAGCCGCTGGGCGGATCGCGATTCCACGAGCCATGCTGGCCGATGAAAGCGCCCTGACGGAAGCGCTCCGGCAGCAAGGTACCGCTGGCAAAGGTCAGACCGAGCGAGGCGGTATGCGGGCCGAGCGCGTAATCGGGCTTGATCGCCTTGGCCACCAGTTCGGCATTCTGCGGTTTGACCCGCTCGTCCACGTGCTGGCCGTAATAGCTGTAAGGCCAGCCGTAAAAGCCGCCATCGCGCACCGAGGTCAGGTAGTCGGGCACCAGATCGCTGCCGATTTCGTCGCGCTCATTGACCACCACCCATAGCGATTTGCTCTGCGGCTCCCATGCGGTGCCGACCGGATTGCGCAGACCGCTGGCAAATACCCGGCTGCTGCCGGTGGCCGAGTCGATTTCCAGAATCGCCGCGCGGTTGAGCTCGGCTTCCATGCCGTTTTCGGCCACATTGCTGTTGGAGCCGACGCCTACATACAGCTTGCTGCCATCGGCGCTGGCAAGCAGCGACTTGGTCCAATGATGATTCAGCCCGCCGGGCAGATTGGCCACGAACGTCGGCTTGGCAGTGATATGCGTATCGCCGGCCTTGTACGGGAAGCTCACCAGCGCATCGGCATTGGCGACATAGAAACGATCGCCGACCAATGCCATTCCAAATGGCGAAAACAGGCCACTGATGAACTGCGTGCGCACCTCAGCCACGCCGTCGCCATCGACGTCGCGTAGCAGCGTAATGCGATTGGCGCTTGGCACCACGGCACCGGCCTTTTTCATCATCGCGCCCTGCACTTTCTTGCGGATCCCGCCACCGCCTTCGGCATCGTCCGGCTTGGGCGGTTCTGCGGTTTCGGCCACCAGCACGTCGCCATTTGGCAGCACATAGACCCAACGCGGGTGATCCAGATCGCGCGCGAACGCGGCAACCTGCAGATCGTCGGCAGCCATCGGCTTGGCGTTTTCGGTCCAGCGTTTGACCGGCGCCACCTTGACGGTGGGGATCAGGCGTTTGACCGGCTCGGGCAATTGCGGGTTCGGCCCGGTCCCCTGTTCGATGGCAAGCGTGGCGGTATCGCCGCAAGCGGCGAGAACGCCCACAGTCAGTAACGACAGCGGCCAGCGAGCGAGCTTCAACGAGGGAACATTCATTGCGTGGGCAATCCTGAACAGTTGCGGCAATCGGTCATCATGCCGCCAAGACCATGCTGAGAAGTAAACACACCGTCAATGCGTGCGTGTCAGCTCACGTGTCGCGCGGAGCGCCCACGGGCAGCGGCTGCACCGCCACGATACGATCCATCCAGATCCACTGCGGTTCTTGCGAGGCATCCAGGTGATCGATACGCAGCTGAC
Organism: Xanthomonas populi; assembly: GCF_002940065.1. Classification (GTDB taxonomy): domain Bacteria; phylum Pseudomonadota; class Gammaproteobacteria; order Xanthomonadales; family Xanthomonadaceae; genus Xanthomonas; species Xanthomonas populi. Next base: position 19,562 of record NZ_MDEJ01000070.1, on the reverse strand, counting down.
CATTGACGCCCTCGCGCTGCTGGTCGTCCAGATAGGTCTGGATGGTCGGGCGCACGGCGACCGTGCCGCTGATAATGCTGCCATCGTCCAGTTCCACGCGCACACGTTCCTGACCACCGAGCAGCGATACCCAATGCGCGAGCGTGGCGATCTGTACCTGTTCGCAGTAAACGTGCGGGGCGTATCTGGACATCGCGGCATCTCCGAGGAAGGAGTCACCCACGCTAGGCCATCAGCCGTGAAAGACGCACAAAACAGCGTCTTCCACTGTGCAATCTTGCAAGCAAGCGCGATCGCGCGGGATGAGCCCCGCGCGTGGATCACTCCACCGATTCGCGCGCCGCGCGCACAGCAGTCACCAGTTGCGCAACGCTGTACGGCTTGGCCAGATGTTCTTGAAAACCGGAGTCCAGCGCGCGCTTGCGATCGTCGTCGCGTGCCAGTGCGGTCACTGCCACTGCCGGCAGTGCAATGGCGTCCANNCTGATCTATCTCGGGAAAACGTGGGGAAACCTCAGGTCCAGACCCATGTTTTCGCGCACGGCGCGGATCAGCCCGTAGCCATCCATGCCGGGCATGCCGATGTCGGTAAGCATCAGGTCAAAGCGTGCATAACCGCGATGATCGATCAAGGCCAGCGCATCGGTGGCGCTGCCGGCGGTGACCACTTCGGCGCCCTGTTCTTCCAGCAGGCGGCGCAGGTAATCGAGCATGTCCGGCTGGTCTTCCACTGCCAGCAAACGCAAGCCATTGAGCGCGCGCGCCTCGATGATCTGCTCGGACATCAGCCGCCGACGCAGCTCGCGCCGCGGCCGCTTGGCCTGATCGGGAATGTGCTCGGGCAGACGCACGGTAAACGTAGCACCTCTACCGCGACCGCCACTGGTGGCGCCAACCTGGCCACCATGCATTTCCACCAATTGCTGCACGATCGCCAGGCCCAGGCCCAGACCGCCGTGCTCACGCGTGGTGGTGCCGTCTGCCTGGCGAAAACGGCCGAACAGATGCGGCAGGAATTCGGCGGCGATACCGTCGCCGGAGTCGCGTACCGACACCAGCAGATGGCCGTCGTTGCGCTCGATGGTAACGTCGATACGGCCGTGTGCGGGAGTGAATTTGATCGCGTTGGAGAGCAGATTCCACAACACCTGCTGAAGCCGCGTAGCATCGCCAAGCACCAGGCACGGCGTGGCCGGCACATGCACTTCCAGAATCTGGTCCTTGCCTTCGGCAGCCAGTTCCTGGGTGTTCAAGGCTTCGCGCACTTGCTCGGCCAGATCCAGCGATTCGACCTCCAGCTGCACCTTGCCCAGCAGCATGCTGCTGAGATCGAGCATGTCCGAGATCAGCCGTTTCTGCGCGCGTGCGCTGCTGGCGATCACCGACAATCCCTTGTAGTTAGGCTGGCCTTCTTCGACCCGCTGCAGCAGCAATTCGCTCCAGCCCAGGATCGTGGTCAATGGCGTGCGCAATTCGTGCGACAGCGTGGCCAGAAACTCGTCCTTGAGCCGCGCCATGCTTTCTGCTTCGTTACGCGCGCTGCGCTCCGATTCGAGTAACTGCTCGCGCGCAACTTCGATCTCGCGCTGTTCGGTCACATCCGGGCTGCTGCCAGCAAGACCAATGAAACGACCATCGGCCGAATACCGCGGAGTGGCGGTCATTTCGATCCAGCGCCATTGGCCATCGTGACGGCGCGCACGCACCAACGCGCGCAGCGCGCGCTGCTCTTCCAGGGAGGCGGCAAGTTCGAACTGGAAAATCGACAGATCATTCGGATGCAGCAATTCGCTCCATGCCGATACCGTGCCGCTTGAACTATCGATGCCGAAGAATTCGCCATAGGCACTGTTGACGAAGCGCACCACGCCTTTCGCGTCCAGCACCCAGACCGGCATCGGCAGGCCGTCGGCCAATGCGCTGAAGCGCGCCTCGCTCTCGGCCAGCTCACGCTCGACGCGCTTGCGCTCGGTGATGTCCATGAACAACACCGCAACCCGCACCTGCTCCGGTTGCCCGACCCGGAACGCATCCACCGAATACCAGCGCCGCAGCGCCTTGGCCTGCATTTCGAAGTGGATGCGGTTGCCGGTGCGGGCAACGTGCCCGTAGCGGTCGAACCATTCCTGCTCATGCTCGGCGAGCATGTCGCGCACGGACACGTTCACCGCATTGGTTAGCCCGGTGTAGCGCTCGAACGCGCCATTGGTCGAGCGGATCACGTAATCGACTGCTTTGTCGCCCTCGAACACCATGTCGATAACGCAAAACCCCGCGTCCACGTTGTGGAAGATCTCGTGGTACATCCCCGGGTCCAGGAAGGGCTCGGCGATAGCGGCAGGCAGGCTGGCGGCCAATTCGGGGCTGGGAGTGGAAGTGCTCAAATCGGGGTCCACGGGTGGTGCCAATGCGGATGACGAGCAGATGAAAGCACGCCCGATGTCGTCAGCAGGTGCACGGGCACCTGACCGGATTCACGATTCGCCCGCGCTCCCGAATCGCCTCACCACAACAGGACGGCATACAGCGCGACATCGGCCGCCAGCAGCACGATCCAGGCAATCACGCCGAGCAAGACCCACGGGCCTTCGCGCCGCAGTTGCTCATACATCCAGCGTTGGGCTTGTTCGCGCCAGGCGGTGGAGCGCGCGTCATCGGCGTGCAGCAACAGCAGGCGCACGCGCGACACCCCGACTCGGCGCATTGGCTGCGGCAGCGCAGGCTGAAACCATCCATGCCGGTCGCACCCTGGGCGCCGAGTGGCCGCTGCAATTCGAGTTCAGGCCTGGACATAACGGGGACGCTCTTGATCCAGTTCGTGTTCCAGCGCCATCCGTGCCAGTTGGGTGTAGTTGGCACGCGGGCCCTGGCCGCAGCCGGTGAGCATCCCCTGATAATCCAGGCCCTGCCAGACCCGCCCTGTCCATTGAACGCAATCCTCGGCAATCACCAGCATCAACGAGTAACGGTAATCGAGCCCGTTAGCGGCGGTGTAGGCGTAGACCGGCGGGAACTGCACTGCCACATCGCCCTGCCGCGCCAACGCTGCCAAGTGCTCGCGCAGGGCATGACGCGGGTCGGCGCCCGGCTCCAGGCGCATCGCGCGGGTTGCCAGATCCAGATCCACATCGCTTTGCAGGGCGACGAACGCGGCGGCACCGGTTGCCGGGCTGTGGCCATGCTGCTTTGCCCAGTCGATGAACTGCAGGCGCACGTCCGACGGCATGTGTGCCGCCGCCGAATAAGCTGACTTGGAGCGGAAAGAGTGGGTGTCCATGTTGGCGATCCTCCGGGCTGCACCGTGAAGCGCAGGCGCAGGCGCAGTAAACCCGCCGTCATGGCGTCGCGGTGGTGGATTAACCGCGTGGCAACACCGATGCGTGCCGGCTGCTGCTGCGTTGCGGGCCATCAGGCGCACCTCACACTGCTAGAACACTCGGTACGCCATGTACCTTCCGCCTGGAGACTTGCCATGAAACGTTCCAGCCTTTACTGCGCCAGCCTGTTGCTGGCAGGACTGCTCGCGGCGACCGGTGTGCAGGCCCGCGTGCGTCATGTCGCTGACCCGGAAGCGCCACGTGCGCTGAGCAGCGATGGCAAGGTGGATGTGCGCTGGACCGACCCGGCGCAATTTGCCGAAATGCGCGTCAGCAGCAACCGCTGGGAAGCGCAACGCGGCGACTGGGTAACCCAGCTGGCGACCCATTTACAGCAGAGCGCTGCCCGCAAGCTCCCCGACGGCCAGCATTTGAGCGTGACCATCACCGACATCCGCCGCGCCGGCCAGTACGAGCCCTGGCACGGCCCGCGCATGCAGGACGTGCGCATCGTCAAGGACCTCTATCCGCCGCGATTGAGCTTCAGCTACACACTGACCGGTGCCAACGGTGAAGTGATCGATCGGGGCGAACGCAAGCTGGTGGATTCGGCATTTTTGATACGCGGTCCGCACCTGACCGACAGCGACCCGCTGTGCCATGAGAGTTAACAGCGCGATGAGAGTTACTAGCGCACTCACAGCGTACGGTGACCGCTTCAAGCCGCTCTCCTGCAGATAAGGGGTTGGGGTGAGTGAGAGCACGAGGGCGAAGCCCTCGTGTCGTTCCAACCGCATGAGGGTTCGCTCGCACCCTCATCTGCCCCTTCGCGCCACCTTCTCCCGGTGGGAGAAGGGAACACAGGTTAGCGCTTCACTCCCTCGTCCACAGCCGCGTCGCCCACAGACACCCGCGGCACGCGTTTAAGCCCGCACAACAGTTGATACGCGCTGACATTGCACTGCCTAGCCAACGGGCCAACGCGCGGCGCATCGCCCCAGAGCTGCACCGTGGCGCCAATCTCCGCCTGCGGATGCTCGGTGAGATCCACCGTCAACATGTCCATCGAGACGCGGCCGATCAGTGGGCAGACCTGGTCATCCACCAGCACCGGTGTGCCGTTGGGCGCGAACTGCGGATAGCCATCGGCATACCCCATCGCCACCACGCCGACCCGCGTGGGCCGTTCGGCGACGAAGCGGGCGCCGTAGCCCACCGGCTCGCCGGCGGGTAAATCGCGCACGGAGATGATGCGCGAACGCAGCGTCATCACCGGGCGCAGTTGTGCGGTGGTCTCGGTCTCCTGCGGGAACGGGTTTGCGCCGTACAACATCAGCCCCGGACGCGACCAATCGTTGCGCAGCGCCGGCCAGCCGAGCAGACCTGGCGAATTGCGCAGACTGGTTTCCGCACGCATGCCGCCAACGGTGAGCGCGAATGCCAACGCCTGTTCGTCGGTGCGGCGGCACTCCAACTCGTCGGCGCACGCCAGATGGGTCATCAGCACCAGCGAGGCGATCTGCGGCAGGCCGCGCAGACGCAGCCACGCGGCACGAAAATCCTCCGGCGACAGACCGAGCCGGTGCATGCCGCTGTCCAGCTTCAACCACACCCGCAATGGACGCGGGCTCTGCAATTCGGCCAACGCGCGCACCTGTTGCGGCGTGGCAGCCACCGTCCACAGATCGTGTTCGGCGATCAGGCGGAGCTCGTCGTGTTCGAAAAAACCTTCCAACAGCAGGATCGGTGCGCGGATGCCGGCCTGGCGCAGCTCCAGAGCCTCTTCGATACAGGCCACTGCAAAGCCGTCGGCTTCCGCGTCCAGCGCCTGCGCGCACCGCACTGCACCGTGCCCGTAGGCATCGGCCTTGACGACCGCCAAGGCCTTGCTGCCACCCAATTGACGGGCCAGGCGGTAGTTGTGACGCAAGGCATCCAGATCGATCAACGCTTGCGCAGGACGCACTACGCAGCCTCCTGCTGTGCGCGGGCGCTGCGTGGCGAGAGGTAACGGAACACGTCCAGGCCCTCGGTGTCGATGTCGGGGCGGCGGCCCTGCATTAGGTCGGCCAGATAGCGGCCCGAGCCGCAGGCCATGGTCCAGCCCAGGGTGCCGTGGCCGGTGTTAAGGAACAGGTTGGAATACGGCGTGGCCCCGACCACCGGGGTGCCATCCGGGGTGGCCGGGCGCAGGCCGGTCCAGAACTCGGCCCTGGCCAGATCGCCCCCGCCGGGGAACAGGTCGTTGACCACCATTTCCAGGGTGGCGCGGCGACGCGGATTCAACGACAGATCGAACCCGGCCACCTCGGCCATGCCACCGACGCGGATACGCTCGTCGAAACGGGTGATGGCGATCTTGTAGCTCTCGTCCAGCACCGTGGAGGTCGGCGCGCGCTGCGCATCGACGATCGGGATGGTCAGCGAGTAGCCCTTGAGCGGGTACACCGGCAAATGCATGCCAAGCGAGAGCAGCAGGTCGGCCGAATAGCTGCCCAGCGCCAGCACGTAGCGGTCGGCGGTTTCGATACGGCCCTCGATCTGCACGCCGGTGACCGTGCGGCCATCGTGCTCCAGATGCTCGATCTGCTGCCCATAGCGGAATTGCACACCGGACTGCGCGGCCAGCGCAGCCAGGCGCTGGGTGAACAGCCGGCAGTCGCCGGTCTGGTCTTCGGGCAGGCGCAACGCACCGGCCATCTGCGCACCGCCGCCGGCCAGGCCGGGTTCGAATTGGGCGATCTGCGCCGGGGTCAGCAATTCGTACGGCACACCGTACTGGGCCAGCACTTCGATGTCCTGCGCGGCGGCGTCCAGCTGTTGCTGGGTGCGGAACAGCTGGGTGGTGCCGAGCTGGCGGTCTTCGAATTCCAGCCCGGTGCTGGCGCGCAACGCATTGAGGCAATCGCGGCTGTAGTCGGACAGCCGCACCATGCGCGCTTTGTTCACCGCATAGCGCTCGGCGGTGCAATTGCGCAGCATCTGGGTCAGCCAGGCCAGCTGGCGCAGATCGCGGGTGGGCCGGATCGACAACGGCGCGTGCTGGGCGAACAACCACTTCATCGCCTTGCCGGGCACGCCGGGGGCGGCCCAAGGCGAGGTGTAGCCGAACGACAACTGGCCCGCGTTGCCGTAGCTGGTTTCCAGCGCCGAAGCCGGCTGGCGGTCCACCACGGTGACCTCGCAACCGGCCTGCGCCAGATACCAGGCCGTGGTGGTACCGATGACGCCGCTACCGAGAATGAGCACCCGCATGTCGTTCTCCTGGAAAGGGTATTCCCCCACAACCAAGCGCCGAGGGAGACAGTTAGACGCAGTATATTGCGAGCCAGGCAGTTCCATCTCTGGAATCGGCACTACTTCGCAGTGAAAATTCCTGCCAAATCTGTAGGGAGACAGACCTGATGACCACCCGTGTGCGCGAGCTGGACAAGATCGACCGAAAGATTCTGCGCATCCTGCAACAGGAAGGGCGGATTTCTTTCACCGACTTGGGCGAACGGGTGGGCTTGTCGACCACGCCCTGCACCGAGCGTGTGCGCCGGCTGGAGCGCGATGGCGCCATTAGCGGCTACTACGCGCGGCTGGATCCGCACATACTCAAGGCAAGCCTGCTGGTGTTCGTGGAGATCAGCCTGGCCTACAAGTCAGGCGACATCTTCGAAGAGTTCCGCCGCGCCGCGCTCAAGCTCCCCAACGTGCTGGAATGCCATCTGGTCTCGGGCGATTTCGACTACCTGCTCAAGGCGCGCATCAACGAAATGGCGTCCTATCGCAAGCTGCTCGGCGGCGCCTTGTTGACCTTGCCGCATGTCCGCGAGTCCAAGAGCTACATCGTGATGGAAGAGGTCAAGGAGACCTTGGCGTTGCCGATTGCCGATTGAGGGCTGGGATTGGGGATCAGGGATTCGTGGCCGGCGACGCGGGGAAGCTTGGCGCGGCGGTTGGATGGAGATTGATCTGATCGCTGCTGATCGGGCATCGACTGATGCCGAGCCGAGACCGCGCGCTGGAGGCGGAGCGATCTGCCGACTGATAGCAGCGGGGTTCTGCGGGTCGGCTAGCTCTGTGGCAACGTCGCCGCTTGCAAGGCCGCTGCCAGCAATGCAGCAAGTTCCCAACGTTTCGTCCCCACCTACCAGCAGTGGCTTGGCCCCGTGCCCTCGCCCCCACCCCCCGCTTGCGCCCCGGCACGCGCGCAGTGGCGCGCAAACAGTGCCTGCCCGCCCAAGGAGAGGGGCTTAGCAAAGCGCACAAGGTTGAACCACACCGCCAATGCCCACAACACAAGTGCAGACGCGGCACCCTGCCAGCGCGCGCATGCGAGAGCACCATGAGCCAGTTCGATCTGACACCTCCCTCCGCCGCCCAACGCGATGCCCTGATCGCCGGGCTCAGCGGCGAGGAACAACGGGTGCTGCTGCAGCACGGCACCGAGGCGCCGTTCTGCGGGGTGTTCCTGGACAACAAGCTGGAGGGCGTCTACACCTGTCGCCTGTGCGGATTGCCGCTGTTCCGTTCCAGTACCAAGTTCGAATCCGGCACTGGCTGGCCGAGCTTCTTCGCCCCGTATGACACCGCCCACGTGCGCGAAATCCGCGACGTCAGCTACGGCATGATTCGCACCGAAATCGTCTGCGCGCGTTGCGACAGCCACCTGGGCCATGTGTTCCCCGACGGCCCGCCGCCGACCGGCGAACGCCATTGCCTGAATTCGATCTCGCTGGGCTTTACCGAAAATGGCAAGGCACTGCCGAACCCGCTGCACCGCGACGGCGCTGAGACCCAACCGGCCTGAGCTGGCACGGCCACCCAGCGTGGCAAAGACGCTAACGCTTGCAGGCTTGCCCCACTTGCGCATCAGGCACGCGGTCGCTAGTGCCACCGCCGCCGCGCCCGATGCACGGTGGCGGTACACCATCGCTCTAGATTCGATGCGGCAGCTCACGCAACACGATGCTTCACTCCCGGCCATCCACTGGCACTTCCGCATCTCACCAATGCAGAGGCCGCTTTCTGCGATGCGCTGTCTCGGCGCGCACAGCAGTCGATGCCGATGACAAGCAACGAAGTCCACCTGGTCGCACAGCGAGCCACACTGCATTGATTGCCTTGCAGCGATCAGCGCAATGCCGCTGACCGCCATGCGTGAAGACGTCACCGCACCGCCCGATCGTTCAGTTACAACGCACACCTTCACGCCGTGCGCTTCAAGAATCCGCTGCGTAAGCCGAAACAACAGCAACCCTGTTTGCTTTTGGCTGCGCCATGCTCATCATCATCGGCTTCATCGTCGTCATCGTCAGTGTGCTCGGCGGCTATGTGCTGTCGCACGGAAAGCTGGGTGCGTTGTGGCAGCCGTACGAGCTGTTGATCATCGGCGGCGCGGCGTTGGGCGCGTTTCTGGTGAGCACGCCGGGCAAGATCGTCAAGGAAACCGTCAGCAGCGTCCTGGGCGTGTTCAAGGGCCCGCAGTATAAGTCCGAGGACTACAAGGACACCCTGAGCCTGGTCTACGAACTGTTGAACAAGGCGCGCCGCGACGGCTTCATGGCCTTGGAAGATCACGTCGAAAAACCGCAGGACAGCACCATCTTCGGCAACTATCCCAAGGTGGTGGCCGACCATCATCTGCTGGACTTCATCACCGACTGTCTGCGCCTGATGATCGGCAGCAACATCGAGCCGCACGAGCTGGAGCCGCTGCTCGAACTGGAACTGGAAAAGCACCACCACGAGGCGATGGCGCCATCGCATGCGTTGAGCAAGGTCTCCGACGGCCTGCCAGGCTTTGGCATCGTGGCCGCCGTGCTCGGCATCGTGATCACCATGGGCTCGATCGGTGGGCCGATCGAGGAGATCGGCCACCACGTCGGCGCCGCACTGGTCGGCACCTTCCTCGGCATCCTGCTGGCCTATGGCTTCGTGGCGCCGTTGGCGGCAGCGATGGAAGCGCGTGCCGATCAGGACGGGCGCATTTACGAAGCGGTCAAGACCGCGCTGCTGGCCTGCCTGCGCGGCTACAACCCGAAGATTGCGCTGGAATTCGCGCGCAAGACGCTGCCCTCCAATGTGCGTCCGAGTTTCGGCGACTTCGAAACGCACCTGAAGACGATCAAGTAGGCCCGCAGTCATGGCCGAGGGCAAATCCACCGTCGTCATCCGACGGGTCAAGAAGGTCCAGGGCGGCGGCCATCATGGCGGCGCCTGGAAAGTGGCGTTTGCCGACTTTGTGACCGCGATGATGGCCTTCTTCCTGGTGCTGTGGCTGATGGCGGCCACCACCAAAGAGCAGCGCGCGGCGATCTCGGAATACTTCCGCAATCCCAGTCCGTTGTCCGGCAAATCGCCAGCGCCCTCGCCCGGCATGAACGGACCCGGCGGCGCCAGCACCTCGATGATCAAGCTCGGCGGCACCGCCGACATGGCCAAGGGGCAGAAGGACGAGATGGGCCGCAAGCGCGACAACGCGGCAGATACCAACGAAGACAGCCGTGCCAAAGACAAGAAGCGCCTGGAAGCGCTGATGCAGGACCTGAAAGAAGCCATCGACAAGAGCCAGGCGCTGGAGCCGTTCAAGGACCAGTTGCTGCTCGACCTTACACCCGATGGCTTGCGCATCCAGATCGTGGACAAGCAGAACCGCCCGATGTTCGACATCGGCCGCGATCAGCTCAAGCCGTACACGGTGGACATCCTGCGCGAGCTGTCCAGCTTCATCAATCAGGTGCCCAACCACATCAGCATCACCGGCCACACCGACACCACCGCCTACAGCAGCGATGCCGGTTACACCAACTGGGAACTCAGCGCCGACCGCGCCAATGCCGCGCGCCGTGCACTGGTGGGCGGTGGCATGGCCGATGCCAAGGTCACCCGCGTGGTGGGGTTGTCGTCGTCGGTGCTGTTCGACAAGACCAACCCGCAGAACCCGATCAATCGCCGCATCAGCATCGTGGTGATGACCCAGGATGCCGAGCAGACCGCGTTGGCCGGCGCCGGCCAGGGCGTGGCGCTAGGCAAATCCACTCCCGATGCCGACACCCAGGTGCCGGATCTGAGTGCCGCCGCGACCGCGGGGACTGCGGTGGTGGGGACGCCGGCTGCGGTGCCTGCTGCTGGGACCGCTGCAGGTGCATCGGCGGCTGCGGGTGCGGGTGCGGGGGCAGCTGCGTCGACGGCAACCAATAAGCCGGCTGCAGCTGCGAGCACGACCACAAGCGCGGCACCGGCGACACCGCGCGTCTCCACACGCACCCAGGTGGCCTCGGCGTCTGCGCTGGCCAAGGCCGCCGAAGCCGCCGTGGCCGTGCCGCGCACTGCCGTCAGCGAGGCGGCCGAGCGGCGCTGACGGGGCGGCGCGCGGCACTTGGCCAGTCGGCGTCAGGTGAAGGCTGCCGTTTCCGGGCCTGGCGGCGGCGCGCGAGCCGGGCCGCGCACAAGCGCCTAGAATGGCCGGCCATTCCCAGCGTCGAGAACACCGTGTCCCGCAATTCAAAGGCCAAGCGCGACAAGCGCAAGAAGACCCTTCCCAAGCGCCCGATCGCCCGTCTGGGTCAGGCGCCGCAGATCACCAACCATGCCGTGCTGCAGGATTCGGACGGTCGCGTGGTCGCTGCGATCGGTTTGCAGGGTGGCAGCGAGTGGTTGCTGTCGATCGGCGGCCAGACCATGGGCAACGCCGACAACCCGGTGCCGATGCTGGCCATGCTCAAGCATCTGGCCAATCTGCAGGCCAAGGAAGGCAAGACCATCTCGCTGGAATACTCCACCCAGTTGCAGCAGATGATCGACGACCTGGCCGCTGAAGACGGCAAGACCGCCGAGCAATATCTGACCACGCTGGTGTCCGAGTTCGAGAACAGCGACGCTGAAGGCGACGAAGCCGACGCAGACGCCGAGGCAACCGATGCCCCGGCAGATGCCGACGCAGGTTCTGATGCTGATGCTGATGCTGATGCTGATGCAACTGCCGAAGATGCCGATACCGATGCCGATACTGCAGGCCACGAAGCACAGGACCAGGCCGACGACGCAACCGACGGCAGCAAGAACAACAAGAGCAAGCAGGCCTAAAGGCCTGCCGGTGGCCGTCTACGTCGACGATGCGGTGCATCTGTGGCGCGAGCAGCGCTGGGCGCACCTGCTCGGCGATACGCTGGACGAGCTGCATGCAATGGCGGCGCGGCTGGGCATTCCCCGCCGCGCCTTCCAGAACAAACTCAGCGGCGCGCACTACGACGTGCCGGCACCGCTACGCACCGGTGCGATCGCGCTCGGTGCCATCGCCATCTCCCGTCACACCGATCGTGCCTTGCTCAAGGCCTTGATCGCCCATGCACGTGCGCAGGCGCGGGGCGAGGTGCTGTGAATCGGGATTCGGGATTGGAGATTGGAGATTCGTAAGAGCCACGGGGGTTGCCTGATGTCGGTGCGCATGGAAGCGCGCTTGCGCGCGCTGCGGCTGTCGACTGCGCAACAGCCACCTACAGCAATGCACCCGCAACCGACGCTTTTGCGAATCCCAAATCCCAAATCCCGATTCCCGACTCCACAACCGTCAGAACGCCTCATTACCGAACCGCACCTCCACGCCTAACAGCGAGGTCAATGCCAGCATCGCCTCGTCGTCGCGGCTGAGTGCGATCCAGCCGGCGTAAGCGTCGCCGCCGGTGTTCCAGTTCCACAGCGAATAACCCTGCTCGCGCAGGCGATCGAAGGCCACTGCCATCAGATCGGGCACGCTGAGGCCGTTGGCGAAATCTTCGTCGTCAAGATCGCCGCCCCAGGTGATACGCAGGTTCCAGCGCGCGCTGAGTTCGTCGATGGCGGCCACGAATGAGTCAGTATCCTTCCAGTCGACGAAAAAGCCCGAGCGCCAGTCGATCGCGTCCTTCAACGCCCACAACCAGATATCGTCGCCTTCGTCTTCATCCATGCCGGCCTGCGCCTCGCGCCAGGCGTCGAACTGACCGAGCGCGGTGTCTTCATCGCCGGGATTGATCAGCAGCAGCAAATTCCACACCCGCGCCGGATGATCGTCGACATCGTCTTCGTCGCCTTCGGGCTGCAGGCCTTCGTCGTCTTTGTAATCGGCACTGTTATCGGGCATGGCGGTCTCGTTCAAAGATTGCAGGCGTGAAGTGTGAGGCTTGGGGCCACGCAAGCAAACCGACCGGCGCGTGCGGATTCATCGGGCGGGGCTGGTCTTCCCGGCGCAGGACCGTATCCTGTGCGGCCGAAGACGGCCATCCCGGCCGCCATGACGCCTTCCCCATGCGCGATACCCCTCCCGATCATCTGGCCATCGATGCACGCAGCCCGTTCCACGATGCCGATGCACTCAACCGTGGCATCGGCGTGCGTTTCAACGGTGTCGAACGCGACAACGTGGAGGAATATTCGGTCAGCGAAGGCTGGATCAAGGTGCAGATCGGCAAAGCGCGCGACCGTCGCGGCAACCCGATGACGATGAAGATCAAGGGTGAAGTGGTGGCCTACTTCCTGGACACCAAGAGCGATGCCAAGCCTGCTGCCGAGTAAGAGCGGCTGACAAAACTACTTCACGCCAGGCGACTGAAGGCCGGCTGATCTGTGGCCTGGCTGCAGGGCCCTTGCCCGCCCACCATCGCGGGACACGCCGCAAGTACATCCATGTAGGCTCTTACGCGGCATCCATGCCGCGTAAGGTCCCGCGGCAAGGACCAGTCGCGATGGTCGGTGTGCATGTTTTCAAGCAACCAGCAAACTGTCTGGTGCGGTGTCCTCACCAATTGCGGGACCGTGTGGCGGCATGGATGCCGCCACCGAGCCTCCATGGACGGATTCACGGCGTGTCCCGCGAGCGGTGAGGGCACCGCGCCCTCGACCCACTCAGCGTTTGATCTGGACTTCCGACGGCATCCACCAGGATGCGGCCGACAACACCACTGCACTCACCACTCACGCCTTGAGCCGATAACCGCTACGGAAGATCGCCGCGACCACGCCCAGGCACACGATCAGGAACAGGAACGTCATGCCGGTGCTCACCGCGATATGCACGTCAGCCTTGCCGTAGAAACTCCAGCGGAAGCCGCTGATCAGATAGACCACCGGATTGAACAAGGTGACCTTCTGCCACAGCGGCGGCAGCATGTTGATCGAGTAGAAACTGCCGCCCAGGAAGGTCAGCGGCGTCACCACCATCAGCGGGATCACCTGCAGTTTTTCGAAGCCGTCGGCCCAGATGCCGATGATGAAACCGAACAGACTGAAGGTCAGCGCGGTGAGTACCAGAAAGCCCAGCATCCACACCGGATGCGCAATCTCATAGGGTACGAACAGCCGCGCGGTGAGCAGGATCAGCAAGCCCAGCAACACCGACTTGGTCGCCGCCGCCCCCACATAACCGATCACGATCTCCCACCACGCCACCGGCGCCGACAACACCTCGTAGATGGTGCCGGCCCAGCGTGGCATGTAGATGCCGAACGAGGCGTTGGAAATGCTTTCGTTGAGCAAGGACAGCATCACCAGGCCCGGAATGATGAAGGCGCCGTAGTGGATGCCGTCGATGTCGCCCATGCGCGAGCCGATCGCCGCGCCGAACACCACAAAATACAGTGAGGTCGACAACACCGGCGAGGCGATCGACTGGGTGAGCGTGCTGAACGCGCGCGCCATTTCGAAGCGGTAGATTGCTGCAATTGCATACCGATTCATGCGCGCACCTCCTGCTGGCGTGCACCATGCACCAGATTGACGAAGATCTCTTCCAATGAACTCTCGCTGGAATGCAGATCCTTGAAATCGATGCCATGCTCGTTGAGCCGGCGCAGCAGCACGCCGATGCCGGTCTGCTCGGCCTGGGTGTCGAAGGTGTAGATCAGGCTGTTGCCGTCGGCCGACAGCTCCAATGGCAGATCGGTCAGCGCGACCGGGATGGCCTGCAATGGTGCCTGCAGGCTCAGCGTGAGCTGCTTCTTGCCTAGCTTGCGCATCAGCGTGTGCTTGTCTTCCACCAGCATCAGCTCGCCGCGGTTGATCACCCCGACCCGGTCGGCCATGTCTTCGGCCTCTTCGATGTAATGGGTGGTCAGGATCACCGTGGTGCCCTGCTCGCGCAGCCGCCGCACCATCTGCCACATGTCGTGCCGCAGCTCCACGTCCACACCGGCGGTGGGCTCGTCCAAAAAGAGAATGCGCGGCTCGTGCGCCAGCGCCTTGGCGATCAGCACGCGCCGCTTCATGCCGCCGGACAGCGTAGAAATCTTGTTGTTGCGTTTCTCCCACAAGGAGAGCTCGCGCAGCACCGTTTCCAGAGACTGCGGATTGGCCTGCTTGCCGAACAGCCCGCGGCTGAAACGCACGGTGGCCCAAACGCTTTCGAACGCGTCGGTAGCCAGTTCCTGCGGCACCAGGCCGATGCTGGCACGCGCGGCGCGGTAGTCGCGCACGATATCGTGACCATCGGCCAGCACAGTGCCGGTGCTCGGATTGATCAGCCCGCAGATGATGCTGATCAGCGTGGTCTTGCCGGCGCCGTTGGGGCTAAGCAACGCGAAGATTTCGCCGCGCTGGATTTCAAGGTCCACCTGCTTGAGCGCCTGGAAACCGCCGGCGTAGGTCTTGCTCACTCCCTGGATGGAAACGATTGGAGGCATGGGGTCTGGGACAGAGCATCACCGACACAGGGTAGGCCGTGCGCCATGAAGATGGGAGCAGTGCAGATGGAATGGTGTCTGCCGACGCGCGCCTAACAGCGTCAGCGAACTGGGCTGCGCAGGCACGCCGCATCTGGCGTTGATGCATTGCTGCGTAGACACAGCCGCTGCAGCTTGTGCGATTCGCCAATCGCGATTCCCCATTCCCGCGCGGATCAGCGTGCTTACGCGCGCTTACGCGACTCGATCAGATCCAGATTGCGTACCAGCCGGCGCGACAGGTCGTCAGAAATTTCACGGCGGCGCGCAAGCTTGAACAACTCGGTGCGCTCGGCCACCAAGGCTGCATGACGGAACTGGCGTAGCGCCTGTTCGTAAGCGCCGGCCTCTTCAGGGTCGGTCTCGGCTGTGTCCACCGTACCGAGCTTGCGCTGATAGCGCTGACTGACCTGGTTGGCCGCTGCGTTGTAGCGCTCGGCATGCTTGCTGCCGTCCACCAGCCGCTGGCGCAATTTTTCCACCGCTTCCAGCGCCGCCTGCGATGCGGCTTTGACCGCCAGATCTTCCTTGAGCTGCTCGTCTTCTTCTTCGGGCAACTCCAGCCCGCGCAGCAGCGGCGGCAACGCCACACTGGCCACCAGCAATGAAACCAGGATCACCGAGGCGGCCAGAAAGATCGCCAACTGGCGGGCCGGGAACGGCGAGCCGTCGTCCAGCATCAGCGGCAGCGTGAGCACGCCGGCCAGGGTGATCGCACCGCGCACGCCGGCCAGCGACACCGCCACCACGATCCGCCACGGCGGGCTGACATGCTGTTCGCCACGCCACTGCGCCTTGAAGATGTTCCAGCGCAGCGACAGGAACACCCACACGAAGCGCAACGCCATCAGGCTGGCGCTGATGGTGGCCACGTACACCGCCAGCCACCACGGATTGAGATGCCCGGCTTCCTGCACGCTGTGCACCGCGCCGTCGAGGATGCCCGGCAACTGCTCGCCCAGCAGCACGAAGATGATGCCGTTGAAGGTGAACTGCACCGTGTCCCACACCGCAGACCGTTGCAGCCGCATGTTGCCCGGCGCGTGGCCGGACATTTCCACGTAACTCATGGTGACGCCGGCGGCCACGGCGGCCAGGATGCCCGAGGCGTGACAAGCTTCGGCCAGCAGGTACGCCGCGAATGGGGTGAGCAGGTTGACCAGAATCGCCGAACCAGGCTCCTCGCCGAAATGCCGCCAGATCCAGGCCTGGATACGGCCCAAGCCGAAGGTGGTCGCCACGCCCAATGCCAGCCCGGCCAGCGCCACCCACAGGAAGGTGAGCGAGGCGGCCGCAATCGAGAAGGTGCCGGTCAGCACCGCAGCCACCGCGAACTGGAAGCACACCAGACCGGACGCATCGTTGAGCAACGACTCGCCTTCCAGGATGTGCATCAGGCGCTTGGGAATCGGCACCTTGGAGGCGATCGAGGACACCGCCACCGGATCGGTCGGCGAGATGATCGCCGCCAGCGCGAACGCCACCGCCAGCGGCATGGCTGGGATCAGCCAATGGATCAGCAGGCCCGCGCCGACCACCGTGAACACCACCAGGCCCAGCGCCAGCTCCAGGATGGCCGCCTTGTCGCGGAACAGGCCTTGTTTGGGAATGCGCCAGCCATCCAGAAACAGCAGCGGCGGCAGGAACAACAGGAAGAACAGCTCCGGTTCCAGCTCGTGCCCCGCATCGAAAACGCCGGAGACCACCGCGCCAAGCGCGATCTGCACCAACTGCAGTGGCAACGAGAACGGCAGGATGCGGATCAGATAACCGCTGGCCGCGACCGCCAGCAACATGGCGAGGACGACATCGATCGAATGCATGAAAAACCCGGAAGAAAAAACGATGCGCGCGTGCCGCATCGCATCGTGCGACGCACAACAACGCGACAGCGGGAACATACCTGTTTGCACGCGGTGATGAAACCACCGTGCCACCTCGGCCCAACCGCCACACGTCGGCAGATCCATCACGAGAAGGCAATGAAGCAGTTCCCGTTGCGGATATCTATCGATGCGGACCTGTTGGATACGCTGCCGGATGGAGATGCCGACGCGATGATGCGGCAATGCGTCCGCAAGGCCGACGCCATTCAGCGATGGGCAGCGGTTGCAATCGCAGACGCCACCGCGCTCGCACTGTTGGTCGCCTGGACGAGGCACTGCGCATCGCAGCGGCGTTCACTTGGGCGGCAACCGGCGACATCGACGTGCGTGCCATCTGCGCCATGCAGGCGGTTCATTCGCGGGGCGGCGCACCCGAAAGCGATCTCAGCGTGCCGCTCGAGGCCGTCGTCACTTCGGGAAACACAGTGGTGAATGTCAAAACAGCGTGACCATCCGCCACGCGGAAGCGGGCGTAATCTAACGACGGTTGTCATCCAGACGACCGCTTACCCAAAGGATCGATGCCTCATGAAGACCTCATTCCAGTCGCTTGCCATTGCCACCGCCATCGCCCTGACCAGCGCGATGGCTCCCGCCTACGCGGCGTCCAACCCAATGGTGGGCGGTGCGCCGATGCTGGTGACCAAGGACATCGTCGACAACGCGGTCAACTCCAAGGACCACACCACGCTGGTCGCCGCAGTCAAAGCCGCCGGCTTGGTCGACACGCTGAAGGGCCCGGGCCCGTTCACTGTGTTTGCCCCGACCAACGCCGCGTTTGCCGCATTGCCGGCCGGCACTGTCGACACCTTGTTGAAGCCCGAGTCCAAGCCCACCTTGACCAAGGTGCTGACCTATCATGTGGTACCCGGCAAGGTCGACGCTGCTTCTCTGATCGCCAAGATCAAGGCCGGTGGCGGCAGCGCCTCGCTTACCACCGTGCAGGGTGAGCCGCTGACCGCAAAACTCAATGGCAAGAAGGTCACCATCACCGACGCCAAGGGCAACACCGCCAACGTCACCATTGCCGATGTCATGCAGAGCAATGGCGTGATCCACGTGGTGGACAAAGTGTTGATGCCGTAACTGCATCTGGCTGCATAGCAGACGGTTGTTATCGCATGCGTACGTAATCCCTCGGCGGAATGAAGGCTCATTCCGCCGATGGGAAGGGGTTGATGTATGCGAAAACGCATGAGCGATGTACCAACACGTTACCGATACAGTCTCATGGCCCCGTTTTTTTCATGGCCCGCCCGAGCTGCCCGCCGACATCGGCGCCTCCAGCAGCTGGCGCAGATCCTCTACAAACCCGCGATAGCCTTCTTCGCGCGCCGCCGTCGATGACTGACGCAACACCCATGAAGGATGCACGGTGGTCAGCACCGGCGTGCCATCGTCCAGGCGCTGCCATTGCCCGCGTTCGCGCATCAAGCGAAAGCTGCTTCCCAATACCGCCTGTGCGGCAGTCGCGCCCAGGCACACGATCTGCGCCGGACGCAGGTAAGCGCGCTCGGCGTGCAACCAGCCACTGCAGGCCTGTACATGCGCGCGCTCCGGATTGCGATGCAGACGCCGCTTGCCGCGTTGTTCGAAGCGAAAATGCTTGACCGCGTTGGTCACATAGAATTTGTCGCGATCGATACCGATCTGGCCCAGCGCCATGTTGAACAAGCGCCCGGCCGGCCCGACGAACGGACGCCCGCTCAGATCCTCTTCGTCGCCAGGCTGCTCGCCGATCACCATCACCGACGCATCGTTCGGCCCTTCGCCAAAGACGGTCTGCGTTGCCGGTTGCCATAAGGCGCAGCGCCGGCAATCGCGCGCGGCCACGCGTAACTGTGCAAGGCTTTGCGTGGTCACTTCCGGAGTCGGCGCTGGGGCTACCGGCACTCGCCGCCGCACCGGCTCGGGCGCACGCTCGGCCATCTCGCGCACACGCACGCCGGCCTGGCGGATCAGCTCCGGCAACAAGGTCGCCTCGGGTAGATTCTTCCAGTATTTTTGCGGCATCTCCTGCCGCATCATGGTGGGATTGAGCCGCGCCGGATTGAAGATGTGCGCGTAATATGTCCGCCACAATGTCTCCTGCGCATCGTCGGCCGGCACCTGCGTACGCACCGCACCCTCGCCGAACGTCAACGCCTCGCCCTCCCACCGCACACTGCGATACGGGGTGAGAATCGCCCAGCGCATCCCGGCGAACCGGCGCGCGAAGAACGGCGCCACCCGATCCAGAATCCAATGCTCGGGCTCGAACCACGCCACAAAGTCTTCTTCTTCGCCGGGCAAGCGCCGAAAGCGCACGAACGCCTTCATCTTGTGCGTATCGCGTTGCACCGCCTTCTGCCACTGCGCCACCCGGTACACATCGACATCGGTCGCCCGCTCCAGCAACGCCCGCTCGCCGGACGCCACCCGCCACAACAACCGATACAACACCGCATAGCGTTGCGAGTCGCGATGACACAGCACCGCCCCCGCCATCTGCAAAAACGCTGCCGACACCCGCGGCGCGGCCACCACCGCCGGCAGGTCCAGCAGCCCCTGCCCCATCAACAAGCCACCCTGTGCCCCGCCATTCCACGCAATGGAGTCAGGCTCTGAGGTTTCCCCACGTTTTCCCGAGATAGATCAGCTGGTTGCACCCGGATCGTGTAGAAACAAGTGCGCGC
>NZ_MDEJ01000069.1 GCF_002940065.1 Xanthomonas populi | reverse complement strand
AGACTCAAAGCCCTGAAGGGTCTGACACCGTACGAATTCATCTGCAAGCAGTGGACATCCGAACCCGAGCGGTTCAAGGTAAATCCGATCCATCTAATGCCGGGACTGAACACCTTGGCACACTGTCCAAATTGGTGCGTGCCTTGCATGGCGTGGATCAAACCGCAATTGCCGGTGAATTCCAGATTGCTGGGCAGGTCTTGGTCAGTTGGCTTCATGCCGTCTCCGTGGTTCGCAACATGGCGGCGCGCCACGGTCGGTTGTGGAATCGGGTGCTTGGCGTGTCGCTGATGATTCCCAGGCACGGTGTCTTGGCGAGCGCATCGTCGGTGGTTCCAGCAAACCGCCTGTTCTTCGTGCTGTGCGTGTTGAAAGCACTGCGGCCAATGTTACGCACTGGCGGTTGACGGTCAGTAATCACCTACGGCCTCTTCTGGTCGATCCTTCGTATAGAGCCGGCATGGGAGCTCCGGACAACCGGGAGACGCACGTGCTGTGGAGATAAGCGTTTACCTGTCACGCGGCTGGCGCGCGGGCACGCTTGCAGCGGCCGCTCGATATCGTGTTTGAAGTGTGTATCACCCGCCCGATTGCTGAGTTGCGCGCTGCGCGCGAGCGCGCATGGCCATGCCCTGCACGCGATGCCACCGCAAACAGGAAGCCCCCGCAGTACGAGGGCTCCGGGCAGTCGCATCAAGCACAGTGGATCAGTAATTGATCTGCAACTGCAGCCGCAGCAGATCGCCTTCCACCAGCGGATACGGTGCGGCCGAGACGTCGGTGCGCTTCATCTTCGAATATGCGAACACCAGTTCCAGCGCATCCATCGGCTGCCACTCGACACCGGCTTCCACTTCGTTCAGTTGCATGCGCGGCGCATTGGTGTCGAACTTGGAACCGCCGCGGTAGGTCTGCCATTTCAGGTACGGCAGCAATGTGCCGTACCTGCCATCGTGCTTGTACATTGCCTGCACGTAACCGCCGCTCAGCGAACGGGTGCGTATGCGGCGCTGCGCGACATCCAGTTCCGGTCCGCGGCCCACCGTCCACTCGGCCTGCAGGCCGAACGGCTGCGGGTAGTAGATGACGTGCGCGGCCACGCGCTGGTCGGTGTAGCCGTTCGGGTCGGTGATGGCCGGGGTGAAGCTGCGGCCGCCGATGTTCACCGCCGCTGCAGTCGGTACGAAACGTCCGCTGTAGGCATCGGCGCCCACTTCCAGATACTGGCCGTTGGCGAACTTGAACGGGTAGGTGGCGTGCACCACCGCATGCATGCCATCGTTGCGCTCGGCGCGGTTGGCGCCCTGTCCGTTGTAGACGCCGGCACCGATCACACCGTAATCGCCTGAGCCCTTCAGGCCTGATTTGATCAGGTCCTGAAAGCGGCCCTTGGCCACGGTAGGGCTGTAATAGAACACCGCACCGATATCGCGTTCGTCGCGCAGGCCGGAGTTGAGCGCGTCGGCGCGATCCAGCGTGAGACGGTTCTGGCTGGACTGCATGTTTTCCCAGCCGTACGGCATCTTCGACTGGCCCACACGCACGCGGTATTCGCGCTTCTTGTCGAAGTAGATGTCGGCATACGCATCGCGCAGCTGCGCGAAGTTGGAAGTGGCCGAACCGGTGGGCGTGCTCGCAAAGTCCGGCTGCAGATACAGCGACACGTGCTCGTTGAGATCGCCGCTCAACACCAGACGCGCACGCCGGATGCCCAGGCTCTGGTCGTTGCCGATAAAACGGTCTCCCGGCGCACGCAGATCCTGCGCGTCGCCGCCGATGCCCTGGTTGTAACGGATCTGGGTGTAGCCGCGCAGGCTCAGCTTGTCGTACCACTTCCTGCCGGCCTCGCTGGGCTTGGCTGGCGCAGATGCGGCCTGGGTGATGGCGGTGTCCGCGGCCACTGGCGCAGCAGGCGCAGGCGGCAACGCCGGTGCGGCAGGCAGTGCCGAGGCCGGCAGCTTGCCGTTCTCGTCCACCTGCACGAACTTGCCCAACTTGTCGCGCCCCGGTGCCGGCTCGGCGAAGATCTGCTTGGTCTTGCGGTCGACGTACAGCTCCAGCTCGGCTGCCAGCGTGCTGCCGCTGGCGGTCGCGCTGATGGCGCATAGAACGGTGGCGAGGTTACGTTTGTTCATTGGTCTGGCTCGTGCAAGGAAAAACGGGTCGGCGGCAGCGTCGCGCCTGCGCTGCCTAATCGGGCGGCGAGCGAGGCGACAGAGCGCCCGCCAAGGCGCGCGGTCTTCCTGACATAGCGGCAGTGGGTGTAGTTATATTTAGATGTGATGTCATTTTGGCGACATCGACATCGCTTCAGGAGAAGCCCTGTGTCAGCACCGTGTCGGGCCAATGGCAGTTATGCGACGAACGCGAGGCGAGCCGGTCCGCGCAGGTGCGGCCATGTTGACGGCGGGATTTGGCCGGTACTGCGCATCACGTCGCATTGGAGTGCCCTCCGATCTTGCAGAGCGCGCGTCTGGCACCGCGCCAGTGCCGCTGCTTCTATGCGGCAAGAAACGTGGGCGCGTGGCGCAAGGCGTGGCCTGCCAAGCACGTTCGGTAGTCGGGCCGGCACGGTGCACACGGGTACCGTTATCCGTGCGCGATGTCCGTCTGGTCTCTGATCACCCCGCGCGAAGTTCTATGCGCGCCCTCAGCGGAGCACAACGACCGAAGCGTGCACGTGCCCGGCTTCGGTCAATCACACGATTCAGCTTGCCGAAGCCTTCAATGCCGCAGCCACCGCGTCGCGCAGCGGCGTAGTCGGCCGGCCGATCAACCTGCTCAAGGTGTGGCTGTCATCAAACAAGCTGCCGCCGCGCGAGGACGCCGAGCACTGCGCCAGCACCTGGGCAAACGGAGCCGGCAGACCGATCTGTACCAACGCCGCCGCGTAATCGGCCTCGGGCAGATCGTGATATGCCACCTGCTTGCCAGACTGCTGCGTCACCTTGGCGGCGTACTCGGCCATCGTGAAGGCGGTATCGCCCGCCATCTCGTAGACCTGCCCGGCTTGCGACGCGTCGGAGGCCAGCACCGCCGCTGCTGCTGCGGCATAGTCGGCGCGCGTGGCCGCACTGATCCTGCCCTCGCCGGAGCTGCCGATCACCGCGCCATGCGCCACTTCGGCGGCGATCGAGCCGGTGTAGTTCTCGGTGTACCAGCCATTGCGCAGCAGCACGTGCGGCACGCCGCTATCGCGCAGCAGCGCTTCGGTGGCGACATGCTCGCTGGCCAACGACAGCGTGCTGATATCGGCGCGCAGCACGCTCGTATAGGCCAGCAATTCCACGCCGGCGCGCCTGGCCGCATCGATCACGTTGCGGTGCTGCGGCACGCGTTGGCCCACCGCATTGGACGACACCAGCAGCACGCGGCCCACTCCAGTAAACGCCTGATCCAGGCTTTGCGGGTCAGCATAGTCGGCGCGACGCACCGTGATGTCGCGTTTTGCGAACTGTGTGGGTGACGCAATATCGCGGGCCGTTGCTACGATGCGTCCTGCAGGCACACGCTGTAGCAGCGCTTCGACGACCAACGCGCCCAGTTGCCCGCTGGCGCCGGTGACGAGGATCAGGGGGGAGGCGTGTGCCATGATGTGCTCCATTAGGTATCGATAAGAGGTGTGGTCTAATATTTAGACCTATTTGTCAGCGAACCTATTGTTAGGGCCGTTCCATCCTCCGAAAGGAGGCAGTTTTCTTCCCTCTGATTACCGTGAGATACGCCAGTGAACGCGATTTCTCTGTTTCCGCCGCCGCCGTCCCTGCAAGGTATACCGTTCGACGCCACCAAGTGCCCGGTGCGCGATGTGCTAGATCAGATCGGCGATAAATGGACTATGTTGATCCTGCTGACGTTGATCCCCGGCCCGTCCCGCTTCAGCGCCATCCAGCGCGCCGTGCCGGACATCTCCAAGCGGATGCTGACCCATACCCTGCGCAACCTGGAGCGCAACGGCATGATCACACGCAAGGTCTACGCAACCAAGCCGCCCAGCGTGGAATATGCGCTCTCCAAACTCGGCGTCGCGCTGCTTGGCCCCATCTCGCAATTGCTCAACTGGGCAGGCGAGCACCATGCGGCCATCCGCGCCGCGCGCGAGCGCTTCGATCATGCGCAGCAGACGGTGGGTGCCCTGCATGCCGACGAAGCGATGGCGTAAGCGCTGCACGGCAGTGTTGACGAGGGAACTGAGGGCGCTGACCTAAGTAGGTTGCTGCGCCACTGCACCAGTTGATCCTCGGCTTGCGCGTGTGCAAGACGCATTGACCGCTCGTTGCTGCACTGGCTGACGACTGGCCTGTTCGATTGTTTGCAGTATCGGTGTTCAGGCCCGGCAGCCCCTGTACCGACCTTGCATCCAATCACGTCTGTGCGCACCCCGCGCTGCGTGCCAGCGGTTACTCGGTCTGGTTACTCGGCGCTGACGGCCAACCGCGCTATGCCGGCCGCGCTAGCGTCCCAACGTGCTGGCGCGCACTGCCAGTGCCGCGTTTGCTTTCCCTTGTCCTTGTCCTTGTGCCGTGCAGTCGCTGTCATGATGGAACTGTCCGCATCGGCACCGCCGACCGCCAACTAGGCCACACGCCTGGCGATCAAGGCCGACCGGCTGTTTCTGTAGCTGGCCGTTTTGCAGAGTGTCGGCTCGCTGCGCTTGGCTTGGTGCCAGTGTCAATGGAGCACCTTTCAGGCAGTGACGCTGCGCTCGCCCAAGAGTGATAGCGCCAAGGATGACGAACGTCTGCTGGGGCAGATCACGCACCAATGGCTGGCCAGCGGCAGTGTCGATGGGCATCGCAAGATCACCAAGGATCTGCGGTATCTGCGCGAACACGGCAGTGGCCCTTGCGTGCATCGGTTGATGCGCACGCAAGGGCTGCGTGCTCAGGTGGGCGATGGTCGCAAACCACGCGTCCATGGAGGGTCCGAGTGCGCAGCGGCGACCAACCTGCTGGATCGGCAGTTCGACGTGACTGCGCCCAACACGGTCTGGGCGAGCGATTTCACGTGCATCCGCACGCATGAAGGCTGGATGTCGCTGGCCGTTGTGCTGGACCTGTTTTCCAGGCAGGTCGTCGGTTGGGCGATTCGTGATCGGGCCACATTTTCGCGAAAGCGGTTGCGCCACTGCGGCAAGTGTCGCCATGCATACACCCTTGCCATGTAAACCTAACCTCACACCTCACACCTCTCACGAAACGCGTACATGTCCTTGAAGGTGCAAAAGTTGAAACGCGGCACCGTGATCGGGCCGGCAGCAGCAAGACGCTTGAGCCAAACGCCTACTGCAGCGCGATAGGTCGCCTGTTCTTGGGTATTGAGCGTCCCGCACAGGTAGGCTAACGAGATATGGAAACGGTAGTTGCTGTAGTCCGGGCGCTGCAGTCGCGTCAGTGCCATCAGCCCCTTGCGTGCAGTCTCCAACCGCTGCGCAGTGGCCGTATCGGCAGGCAGCAACGGAATCAGCAGATTGTCGTTGATGCCGGTCTTGGCCGCCGTGGGGTCTACCAGAAACCGACCGGCTCCGAGCGGTACAGCATCGCGCTGCTGCAAGCGCGACAGGAAGCTAGCGTTGATGTCGGCCAATGCAACCTCGCGCGACAGATCGCTCGGCCACGGCCCGCCCGCGCGGTCGGTTTCATTGACCCCGCCCAGCAAGGTCACGTGATAGCTGCTCGGCGGCAACAAGGCGAGCTTATTGGCGAAGCCGTGCTCGGGCAGCTCGCGGTAGATCTCCAGCACGCGGTCGAAGCTGTCGTAGCCATCGCCCCGCTGGTCGAGATGGCCGACGAACGTATTGCCGGCAAACGGCATCGGCCGCTTCGAGCGCAGGAACTTGCGGCCCACATCAGCAGGCGGCGCTGCATCGGCGAGCGTTGGCAACGCGGTAGACAGCAGCGAGGCGCCAGCAGCAGCGGCCAGCAGCCGGCGGCGGCTGAAGGTGGTATCCAGACATGACGACATGCATAGCTCCTCAAAGTTTGACGTTGATGCCGACCATCACGGTGGGGGCCATCTTCCAGGCCGATTGCACATATTCCTGATCGCGGCCGATGCGGTATTGGTAGCCCTGGCCGGCCAGATTGAGCACGTCTAGGCTCAGCGACACCGCCGGCGAAACGTCCCAGCCCAGTTTCAGATCGATGCGGTCCAGCGGTTGCTGGTAACGGTTGCGATAGAACTCCTGCAGGCTGCTGTAATTGGGAAAGCGGTCATCCCACAGCTCGCCGGTGCGGCTCCAGGCCAGCGTGGTGCGCAGCGGCCCACGGGCGTAATTCAGGGTCAGATTCCACAACTGCTTGGGCTGCTGCGGCAGCACGTCGAGGGTGGTACGGCTACCATCGCCGAGCACCACCGGGTACTCCACGTCAAGGAACGTGACATTGGCGGACACCGACAAGCCGGCCAGCGCAGGTAGCCACGGCCCCAGCTCCTTGATGGCGCCCAGCTCGGCGCCACGCAGGCGCACCGGCCGGTCTACATTGCGCGGCTGGGTGACCAGCACCTGCTCGCCGTCGATGGTGTCCATCTGGCCGTAGCGGAAGATTTCATCGTCGATGGTCTTGTGGAACAGCGCGATCGACAGCAGGCTGCCGCCGTCGTCGAAGCTCCAGTCGTGGCCAAGGTCCAGGTTCTGCGAGCGGCGCGGCTGCAGGTCCGGGTTGCCCTGGTTGAGCGTGGGGATGCTGCTGCCCAGCGTGAGCACGCCGCCGTTCAATGCCATCTGGTCCAGGCGCGGGCGGCCGATCGAGCGCGAGACGCCAAAGCGCAGCGTGCCGTTGGCGCTGGTCTGCAGTTGCCCGCTGAGCGATGGCAACCAGTTACGGTAGGTGCGCACCGCGCTGACCGGCGTCCAGGTGGTTCCGCTCAGCTGCTGGCCGGTGCTGGCAAAGCGTGTCTGTTCCAGACGGATGCCGCCAGCCAGCAGCCAGCGCTCGCCGCGCCATTGGGTCTGTGCAAAGCCGGCGCGCACCTGCTCGTCGACGCCGTAGCTGCCGCTGTTCTGCGCGGTGGTGTCCACCACCCCGCGCGTCTGGCCGGCGAGGGCATCCCAGCGTGCGTCGGCCAATGCCGGGTCGATGGTCATCATCTCCCTGTTGCAGCCCAGCGCGCAGGTCGGGCTGCCCAGCACGTCGGCCAATGTGTAAGGCAAGCCGTTCCAGGTGGTGCGCTGCACATCGGTGCGCATGTGCGTGCGGACCTGCCGCGCGCCAACGGCCAGCCCCAGCCCACGGCTGTCCTCGTCCATGTTGCGGCGTAGCTCCAGCTGCAGGTCGCCGACCCGTTCGGCGTAGGCGATGCGCTCCTGCTGGTGATAGAGGTTTGCGTAGCGCCCCGGGTCGTCGGCCAGGGCCGGGTCCACGGGCGTGAATGCGGGCAGGGTGCCGCTCCAGTCGAACCCGTATGCCAGGCGATTTTGCTGGAAGCGGTCCCAGGTCTGCGGGTTGTCCACCGTTGCGCGCGAGGTGCTGGCGCGTAGCGCGGCGCGCCACTGCGCAGGCAACTCGGCCAGCAGTTCGCCGTTGATGCCCGACAGCGCGCGCTTCCAGCGCAACTGCCCCAATTCGACGAACTGATTCAGGTTGTCGAGCGTGCCGCCCTGCGGGCTGGTGCGGGTCAGGCGTGCGCTGTTCTGCACCTGGGCGTTCTGGGTATAGCGGTCCGAGGCCTCACGCTGGCGGAAGGTGTAGCCGGACACATGGCCGCTGAGCGGACCCTCCGGCTGCCAGTCCACGCGCGCGGTGAGGCTGCGCCGTTCGCGGGTGTTGTCGTAGTTGTACCAGCGCCGCTCGCTGGGAACCGCATCGCCGGTGCCGCCATAGGCCACCGGGTCGCGCGTGCCATCGGCGGCGTACCAGTTCAACCCGCCGCCGTTTTCCTGCTGCGGCACCGAGATCTCGCGTCGCCATTGGCTGGCAGCGCCCAAAAAGGCGAACTGCCCGTCGCGACCGAAGCGCTTGCCCCACTTCAGATCGCCCTCGCCGACCGGCGACCGGCCGCCGTAGCGGCTGCCCATCAGGTTGGCGCCGCCCTTGGCCGAGAAGGTGAGCAGGCCGTCCGGGCGGCCGAAGCCGGTAGCGGTGACCAGGTTGGTAACGCCGCCGATCGCGCTGCCGTCGTTTTCCGGCAGGAACGACTTCACCACATCGATGCGGTCGACAAAGTTGGCCGGCAGCACATCCATCATCGCCTGACGGCTGCCGACATCGTTGCTGGCGAACGCAAAGCCGTCGATCAGCATGCTGTTGTAATTGCCGTTGAGGCCGCGCACCGTCACGTAGCGCGGCTCGCCCTGGTACTCCACGGTGCTGACGCCGGTGACCCGACGCAGCGCATCGCCCACATTGAAGTCCGCCAGTTGCCCGATGCTGTCGGAGGCGACCGAATCCACGATGGTGGGCGCGGCCTGTTTGGTGGCGATGGCACGCGTGTTCTGCGACTGGAACGAGGTGCGGACCTGCACGGCATCCAGGGTATGCGCCGAGGCATCGGCGGGCACCTCGGCGGCCTGCGCCGGCGCGTGCATCCAGCACATCACGGCCATGCCCAGCGCGAGCGACAATGTGCGACGTTGTGGAACGCAGGCCGGACCGGGCACACACAGGTGGCCAGAGGGAGAGGGCTGAAACAGGCGCATGGCACGATCCGCGATGTCGGGCGGCCCCAACGTGGTGGCCGCAGGCGGATTAAAGTAGTTTGCTTAATTTAAGCTTGTGTGACAAAAACCGCTCTTTTTTTGCACAACACACCCTCCTTCTTCGCCCAGGCGGCCATTCGTTCGCATTGCCGCCACCGCAGCGACGGGCAGGTCGCCGGTTCCAGCGAGCGCGCGTTGCTGGATCTGATCCGCAGCGCCGGCCAGGTGGCGCGTGCCGATCTGCGGCGCGCCAGCGTGCTCAGGGTTCCCGGCACCCTGGAGCAGGTGTTGCAGGCGACCGGTGTAGACCGGCAGCAGCTGTTCGGGTTGGGCGCCGGCATGACCGGCCCGCATCGGCGACGGCACGCGGGTCAATCCGCCGCTCTCGCTGGCCGCCGAATGGATGCAGGTCGAGCTGGCCGGTTTCATCGCCGAACGTCTGCAGTTGCCGGTCTGGATGGACAACGACGCCCATTGCGCTGCCCTGGCCGAAGCCTTGTACGGGGTTGGTCGCCAATCGCCGGATCTGGTCTATCTGTCTATCCCCGACGGGTTTGCCGCTGGCGTGATCGCCGCAGCGCGCAAGGCAATGTGGGCGAACTGGGTCGCATCTCGGCCATCACCGGCAGTGCGCGGCCAACGCTGGAAAGCCTGCGCCAGGCGCTGGTCGCCGATGGCCATGTGCTGCCGGACCTGCCCCCCATGCCGCAGCACTACGATGCGGTATGGCCGCAGATCGACGCCTGGCTGGATGCGGTGCAACCCAGAGTGACTCTGGCGGTGGCGGCGATCATCGCGTTGATCGCCCCGCCCGTCATCGTCTTCGGCGCGCGCCTGCCGACAGATCTTGCGCAGCGGCTGATCGCCCGCGTCGCCTTCGAACCCGCGCCACGGCGCGGCGTTGCATCGCCGTATCCGGCGTTGCTTGTCGGGCAGGTGCAAGCACATGCCACGGTGCTGGGCGCGGCCATGCTGCCGTTCAAGCAAACGCTGTTCTAGAGCAGGCGATGGACCATGTGATGCGGTGCGCCGGCGTTGCGGTGGGGCATCGTTTCGCATCGCAGTGGCATACTTCGCCTCGGTTGCGAATTGTCATATGGCACGCGGTTTACTAGCCGCCCGCAGTGCTCTTGTAGGTCGTCATGCGTATTGCTCCTTTGCAACCAGCCGCCACGCATACCACCGCGCTGGCAACACCGACGCACACCAGTGCCATCACCCCGATGGAGGTACAGCACGTGCCAGGCGGCAACCCGCCATTGCGTGCACGGCCTCGTCGCCAGGCTGTCGTTCTACCACCGCTGGTGCCATTGAACGAAAGCGCGATGACCGGCAAGCAGGCGTTGGTGGCGCTGGACGGCGAGTTCTCCGAGCAGCGCCTGGCCGAAGTGCAGGCCAGGCAGATCACCTTGCAGACAGCGCAAGGCAAGCTTGCCACCCATCTCGCGCAGGCCGGCACGACGATCGCACCGGACAGCGTCGCGGCACGCTTTGCCGCCGGAACGCTGGAGCCGGTCTACCTGGATACCGCCGCGTTCAACGCCATGGCGCGCGGCCTGCCGGGACGCGCACGTGCAGCGGCAGGCCAGGTCCTGGTCGATGCGCAGCAAGGCCGCGTCATCTTCGATCTGCAGCGCGCGTTTGCGCCTGGCGACAATTTCAGCGACGCAGCACGCACTGCATTGCGCAAGGCGCTGGATCTGCCCGGTCATGGGCTGACAACGCCGGACTGGCTGCAGCCCGCCACACCTAAGCAGGCGCGTCGCAAGTTGCAGCAAGCCGCGCGCTACCACGGCCACGAGATGCCGGCGCGCGACGGCGGCGCAGCGTTCTTCAAGGCCAACGACCATCATCTGGTGGCCGGCAAGGAGGCGCTGCTGCGCAAGCACCGCAAAGAGCTCATTCACGACACGTATTTCCAGGCGCCCAGCACGCGCGCGCTGGGCAAGGACGTGATGGTGCACCGGGGGTTGTTCGACAACCACGCCGGCATTCCGGAAAACTCGCTTGCCGCCATTGATCGCGCCTACGCACAGGGGTATCGCAACCTGGAGTTGGATGTCGAAGTCAGTGCCGACGGCGTGCCGGTATTGATGCACGACTTCAGCATTGGCCGCATGACCGACGACCCGCAGAACAGATTGGTCTCGCAGGTGCCGTTCGCCCAGTTGCGCGACATGCCGCTGGTGATCCGCAACCCGGTCGATGGCAACTTCATCAAGACCGATCAGACCATTGCCGCCGTGGAGCAGGCGCTGGACCACGCGTTGCAAAAGCCGGAGGCGATGTCGGTGGCGCTGGATTGCAAGGAAGGCACCGGCGAGGCGGTGGCGATGCTGCTGATGCGTCGGCCGGATCTGCGCCAGGGGGCAGCGATCAAGCTGTATGCCAAGTACTACACGGGCGGCTTCGATCAATTTCTGTCCAATCTGTACAAGCACTACCAGATCAATCCGCTGCACTCCCAGGATGCGCCCCGCCGTGCTGCGCTCGATCGGCTGTTGGCCAAGATCAATGTGGTGCCGGTCTTCAGCCAGGGCATGCTGGCCGACCCGCAGCTGCGCGATTTCTTCCCGGGCAAGGACGATGGCCCTGAGGGGCTGGCCGAGACCGCGGTGCACTGGCTGGAGAGCTGGAGCAAGATGCGCCCGGTCATCGTGGAGGCGGTGGCCACCGATCAGCAAAGCGATGCGGGCAAGGCCATGGAGCTGACACGCACACGCTTGCGCCAGCCGGACTCCTCCTACGCGCAGGCGGCATTTTCGTCCGGCTACCGGTATGAGGATTTCTCCCTGCCGCGCGCCAACCACGACAAGGACTATTACGTCTGGCGCAACTTCGGCGAGATGCAGAAGCTCAGCGGCGAAGCCTTTGGTATCCAGCGCACCACTGCCGGTGCTTTTCGCGACGCCGGTGAGAGCCTGTTGACCGACCAGCCCGAAGAAGAACTGCTCGCGCTGCTTGAAAACCGCACGTTGGCGCGTGGTCACACCGGCATGGAACTGGACCTGCCGCCGGACACCCCCATCGACACCGCACGCGATGCGGCGATCGTGGAGCAGCGCAGCCGCGAATTCCGCGACGCGTCCAAGCCAGCCGACCCGGCCCTGGTGGGGGCAGTCCGCGAAGGCCGCTTTCTGGATAGCTCGACAGAACTTCCGCACGACGCAGCCGCAAGGCATGCGGTGGATGCACGCGCCGAATCCCTGGGGCGGCTGACCGACCAGTACCGTGGCGCACCGGTGAGCCATTACCTCAACGAGCAAGCCAAACAGATCGAGCCAGGCGAGTGATCCCGGCGCAATGATCCGGCGCTGACGCGCGTGGCGCAGTGGCATGCGGGCTGCGCCGTGCCCAGCGCTGAGCAGCAGCCGGTGTGTCGCGCGGAACACATGTCCAGGCGCAGTGTTCGGACGGTGGCATGCCGTCATAGAGGCATGGTGCAGAGAGCGGCTGCTGCCAGTTCCTGCGTCTACGTGTCACAGCAGCGCTTCTTGGCCAGACACGCCGCCACTAGCGGCGGTGTACGTGTCTGACAGCTGCCGAAGTGAGCTGCACCGATCACCCAGTAACCCGTGTGTTGCTGCCTTGCAGTCTTGCCGGTGGACATCGCCTTTGCCGGGAAACCGCACTGGCGGGTCTCACCCAAGACGCCAGCATTGCGCCACCGCGCCACCGCCGCGTTGGGTGCAGCGCTACGGCGTCTCCAGCACCGGAATCACCTCGCGGTCCTGCGCGTCCACTGCCACCAAGCGCTGCATCAGCAGCGATAGCGTCACCACATCCTGATGATTGTGCTCGGCCACGCGGCGCAGGTTGCGCGCGCTGCCGCCGCGCAGGTAACTCAACCACGCGGCCGGGGCTTCGGAGCCGGGCAGGTCGTCTTCGCGCACCACGCGCAGTAGCTGTCGTTCGATGGTGGACAGCTTGCAGTTTTCCCAGGTGCCGCGATACCGGCGACGCGTGGGGAACAGCAGATCCACATGATCCAGCGCGGAGATCGGGTCGCCGCGGCGCGCCAGCCGGTAGCGCGTCTTCAACAGCGGTGCGTCGTAACAGCGGCCGTTGTAGCTGCACAGCACCGTCTGCGGCGAGAGCCAGCTGCGGAACAGGTCCAGCATTGCGCTCTCGGCGGCCATCGTGGACATCATCAACTGGCGCACGCGCAGGCCGCTGCCGTGCGCGTCGTCCATGTGCCAATCGGCCACGCCGATCATGAAGGCACGTGTGCCGGTGCCGCCGGCCAGGCCGGTGGTTTCGGTATCGAAGAACAGCAGATCCATCGGGTCTACTGCGTCTTCACGTTTGGCGAAGGCCAGCGACAGTGCCTCGTGCGGAATCGGCTGCGGCAGGAAGGCTTCGATCAGATGCAGGCCGGGCGCGATCTCGTTGCCTGGCAGATGCCGATCAGTGGATGCCGCACGTACCGGCGTGTGCGCCGAGACCGCGCGCTCGCGCAGGCCGATCATCTTGCGCAAGCCGGCGATATCGGTGCGTCGCTGCGGTGCAGGTGTGGATGGGGGGGCAGCAGGTGTCGCGCGCACAGCCGGCACGCGCGCTGCCGCATCGGCCCCCGCGTCTGCCGGCTTGTGGCGCACATCGTGTTCCACCCAGGCAAACACCGAGGCATCGCGCGCAGGCGGTGTGGCAACCGGCGCCTGCAAAGCGCGGCCTGTCATTACCGGTGCGATGTCCTGCGTGCGCGGGTCATGTGTCGTGTCTGCGGCGGCTGCCTGCGCGCTTCGCGCAGTGTCACCGCGCGGCGCCGGGCCCCACGCGTGCGACGCGGCACCCGGCCAAGACTGACGCTGCACACGCGTCGGCATCACCGCATCGTCTTTGCGTGGTGCAGGCCTCAGCCCGCCGACCTGACGGCGCAGCAAGCGCAGACGTTCTGCGCTCACGCCAGGATCGCTGCCAGGCGCCGGTGCTGCCGGGTCACGCATTGGCTGCGCCGCTGCAGGCATCGCACTGACAGCATGCGGACGCGCATCGTCTACACCCGCGCCCACACCCGCTGCATCGCCAGATGTTCGCCTGACCACTGCGGAGTGCATCTGTTGCGCAGACGACACCAGCGTGACTTCGGTTGCGAGCGCAGACGTTTCATCGTCCACGCCGATCTGCGCCGTCGTCGGCCCACGCACATCGGCATGCCCCGCCTGACGCCGCAACAACCGCAGCCGGTCCGCACTCACCCTCATGCAAGCACATCCAGCGCCAGGTCGTCGTCCACCTGGGTGGCGTGCCGCACCGGTGCCTCCGCATCGAACAACAGCGCAAGCACGGTCAATGCCAAGGATTTGGGCGACTCGCCCTTGCCTGCTTCGTGCGCGGCCAAGACCGGGCCCACACAGGCCGGGCAGCCGGCGCTGCAATCGCACCGCCGCACCAGCTCGTCCGCGCGCTGCAGCAGCTCGGCCTGGCGCAGCCATAGCGGCTCGCTCAGGCCCACGCCGCCGGGGAAGTTGTCGTACAGATACACGGTAGGCACGAACGCCTGCTGCAATTCCACCGCGCCTTCTTCGCCTTCGTCCACGCCACGCAGCTGCCCGCGCCCGGTCTGGTCGGCCACCGCAAACCAGGCCCCGTCGCCATTGCCCACGGCCTTTTGCAGGTCGCGTGCATCGGCCATCACCGCCACGGTGGCGACCACGTGCAGCGCATACGCCGCGCCCAGAAATCCATCCAGCGCATCCTGTTTGGACGCAAACGCCTTGCCCAACGTCGCCTGCGGCAACTGCCACCACACCGCGGTGGTGTGCAGTTCCTGATCGGGCAGATTGACCGGGCCGTAGCCAATGTTCTCGTGCGTGTAGTAGCGGATTTTCTTGTAGCCGGCCACGCGCCGCACCACGTGCACCTCGCCATGATGCGCATCGCCGCGCCCGGCCACGCCGCCGTCGAAGCGGTCCAGCACCTTCAACTTGGTGTAGTCGATGCTGTCGGTGTAGTAGTCCACATGGGTGCGCGTGACATAGGCCTTGCGGCCTTCCCAGTCCAGCCGCTCCACCTGGTACGGTGTGCTTTGCACCATGTGGATGGCGCCTTCGTACAAGGTCAGCGCGGCGGCCGAATAATCTACCTCGGCAATGATCTGCTGCTTGCCATCGCTCTTGTCCACCACCACAAAGTTGCCATCGGCTACCGAGCGCAGGCTCACCGCATTGGCCGGGTAACTGTCGGCTATCCATTCCCAGCGGTTGCCTTCCTGGTGGATCACTTCGCTCTCGGCCAGGGCTTCCAGAAACACCAGCGGGTCGATCGGCCCGAATGGCTCGCTGGCAATGAACGGCAACTCGAACGCCGCGCAACGGATGTGATCGAACAAAATCAGCGGCTGGTCCGGCGCGATGCGCGCATGCTCGGGCGAGGCATCGGCGAAGAAATCCGGATGCCGCACCACGTATTGATCCAAGGGTTGCGAGCTGGCCACCAGCACGCCCAGCGCCGGTTGCTGGCGACGCCCGGCGCGGCCGAAGCGCTGCCAGGTCGCCGCCACGCTGCCGGGGTAGCCGTTGAGGATCACCACATCGAGCGCGCCGATATCCACGCCAAGCTCCAGCGCCGAGGTGGAGACGATGCCGTCGACAGTGCGCGCCCGCATCGCGCGCTCCACCTCGCGCCGCTCGGTGGGCAGATAGCCACCACGGTACGCACGGATGCGCGGCGGCTTGCGCGGGTCGTGGTCGAAGATGTCTTTCAGATACTTGGTCAGCACTTCCACCATCAACCGCGTCTGTGCGAACACCAGCGTCTTCAACCCGCTCTTGATCGCGATGCGTGCAATGCGGTTGCTCTGCGAACGCGCCGACGCACGCAAACCCAAATCCGCATTGATCACCGGCGGGTTCCATAACAGCACATGCTTGTCGCCGGTGGGCGCGCCGGACTCGGTGATCGCGTGCACCTGTTCTTCGATCAAGGCCTGCGCGTGCGCATGCGGATTGCCGATGGTGGCCGAGCACAGGATGAACTGCGGGTTGGCGCCATAGAACGCGCAGATGCGCTTGAGCCGGCGCACCACATTGGTGACATGGCTGCCGAACACGCCGCGATAGGTGTGGATCTCGTCGATCACCACATAGCGCAGGTTCTCGAAGAACTGCGCCCACTTGGTGTGATGCGGCAGGATCGCCTGATGCAGCATGTCCGGGTTGCTCACCACGATGTCGCCGTGCAGGCGGATCGCCTGGCGCGCATCGCCGGGCGTATCGCCGTCGAAGGTGAAGGCCTTCACCCCCAGCTCACCGGCGCGGTTCAATTCCAGCAGCTCGGCCACCTGGTCCTGCGCCAGCGCCTTGGTCGGGAACAGGTACAGCGCCTTGGCGCCGGAGGTCATCGCCGCGCTCACCACCGGCAACGTGTAACACAGCGATTTGCCCGAGGCGGTCGGCGTCACGATCGCCACATGCGCGCCACGCTGGCTCGCCGCCCAGGCGTCGGCTTGATGACTGTAGAGCTGGGTGATGCCGCGCGCATGCAAGGCATCGGCCAGCGCGCTGGGCACATCGTGGGGGATCGGCGCATAGCTGCCCGCTCGCCCGGGCAGGGTGAAGCTGCCGGTGATGCGGTCGTGGTAACGCCGTTCCAGGCGCTGCGTGAGCAATGCGCCATCGCGGCTGGGCCGGCCATCGCTGGTGGCCAGCGCGCGTTCGGCGGTTTCGGTGCGGGGAGCAAGGGCAAACGGAGGCATACGATGTGGCTCCCAAAGAGGGAGATCAAACAAAAAGGATGTCTCAGGGTATGAGACCCTGCTCAACCCGGCGAGCCTGCCTCACTGAGCGGATTCAGCAAGCCGGGTCTTGGTAGCGCACTGTGCGGCCGGAACTCTGCTTCGGTCCCTGCTGTAAAGGCGAGGCGCTAGGTCAATTGGTCATCTTGGCCGCTGTGTGCGGCACTAGGTTAGTGAACACTGAACATATCAAAGGCGATATAAATTTTAATGCTCTAGTTCCTTCCTATTTAGAATCTCAGCGATATCGGCCAGGGAGCCTAGTTTTAGAAATAACGGGTCTAACTTCTGGATAGGGTGAGGAGGGAGGAAGGTATAACGAATTTCTTCTTGATAAAGATATTTAAAGTGTTTGTAGGAAAAAAAGCTCATGGCTTTTTTGAGGGATGATACGGATCGAAGTAATGAATCGCACACGGCGTAAATTGCCATTCGTGTAAAGGTTCACGTAAGGCCTGCAAAAGTCTCTTTGAGAACTCACCGACATTGTGGATCACTAAGACAGAATCAGCATTGAAGTCATCAAACAGCCTAAGGCTTAGCCCAAAGCTGGCGCACCATACATAATAGTTTGTTTCCATGCTAACTCGTTTGCGTTTAGGGGCGGGAGCTCCGAATGCATCAACTAGGCGAGTTTTTGAATGGATGGAGGTTTAGTATATCTTCTTCAAAATTTTCTGAATCTAAGTCATAGGAAAGCTCGTCATCTGCGATTGCTGGGCCAAGCGATTCATCGTTGTAGAGTGAAGCTGGTGCTATTCGAATCTCTCCCCTTTCTAAAAGTGCACGCATCCATTCAAGTTCCCAGAACTTAAAAAGGTGTCGTTTTCCCTGGCTATTTTTAAGCATTTCCAAGACAGCTTTGGATGCGGGGCTACTTGGGGCTGTCGGCTTTGTCGTCAAAAATCAGCCGATGCCACTTTTAATCAGTAAGCCTTGGTAGTTTCCAGTTCTGAGGCGCGACTCCTCAAGAAAATGGGAAAATAGTCGCCAAAGAAAGTTGCCGGTTCTTGAAGTTCCTTGAACGCACCCAATTTTTCCGTTTGGTTCTAACGTCAAAATATTTTAGATGAGGTCGCGTGCACGCTGTATGACTAAATCGTCTGGAACTTTTTGCAAGTAGCGGCGCTCTCTATACTCTTCATACCATCGCATAAAAATTGCTTGATCTAGATTAATTGGTATTTTCATTATAATCCTTTATCGTGTGCTATTTGGGCTGCTAATATTTGGCGTTCCGATTTTTATAATAAAACTAACGGCGGCATAGGTGATGCCAGCGCAAAGCTATCAAGGCAGATGTAATGCTGGCTATCATCTTCATCGCTGGAGTTCGAAGACGTTTGTAAGGTAGTGTGGTGCGATTCGCAAACCGAAGCTATCGCGTCGATTTTGTTTATATCGAACGGAGACCTTCAATCTCTTTAAATCATGTGGCATGTAAGAATCCTTTAATAGGTACATGTGTTATTAAAGCATGCCTTAACTGGGTTGAGAATTGTCAGAAAATTCAACAACGTGCGACCGAGTAACACACATGCCGAAGGCATCATCTTGCGGTCGTAGCGGAAAGCGTCTGCCTAGGTTAGCTAGTGGCGTCGTAAGGGCAACCCCTGATTAGAAAAATGCTCTAGCTCACTGAGCAGATTCAGTAAGCCGGGTATCCTGTTGCCCCGCCGCGTGACCGTTGTTCTGCACGCTGTTTGCTCCCCCACCTCGAAGAACCGCCGTGCCCGTGCCCCCCATCGCCATTGCTCCGCACTACAAGACCGCTTCCGCCCGCCGTGCCGATGGTCTGGTGCATGCTGCGGGCCTGTTTCTGGCCATCGTCGGCGGCGCCTGGATTGTCTGGCGCGCGCATGCCAACCAGACCATGCTGTTGGCCACCTGTGTGTACGCGCTGGGCCTGCTGGTGATGTTCGGCTGTTCGGCCGCCTACAACTTCGCCCAACCGCAACGCCAACCCATGCTGCGCAAGTTCGATCACGCCGGCATCTTCGTTATGATCGCCGGCTCCTACACGCCGTTTCTGCTGGTCGCCCTCGACGGCACCTGGCGCTGGGCGATGATCGCGGCGGTATGGTCCGTGGCCCTGTTCGGCGTGTTCGCCAAGCTGTGCCTGCCCGGCATCGCCAAGGGCTTCTGGGTGGCGATCTACCTGCTGCTGGGCTGGGCCGGCATCGTGGTGATCAAACCGCTGGTCGCCGGGCTGGACAGCACCGTGCTGTGGCTCATCGCCGCCGGCGGCGCGTTCTACACCGTGGGTGTCACCTTCTACGTGCGTAAATCTCTGGTCTACAACCGCGCCATCTGGCACGCCCACGTACTGGGCGGCGCGCTGGCGCACTGGTGCGCGATCTGGCTGTGCCTGCGGCCGCTGGGTGGGGTGTAAGGGCGCCCACTCTGCGGCCCGGCCCAACCTGCCTGCCGCGCCCGGAGTGATACTTTAGTGTCACTGCATGCGCACCGAACTTGTCGCCACGCTCACGCGTCAGGCCACCGAACTCCTTGCAGATGTCGAGCGCGACAAAGAGCCGATCCTGATCACCCAGCATGGTTTGCCCAGCGCATACCTGTTGGATGTCACCAGCTATGAACGCATGCAGCAGCGCATGGCGATCCTTGAAGGAATCGCCCGTGGTGAAATGGCAGTAGCGGAAGGCCGCAGCCTGAACCACGAGCAGGCCAAGCAACGCCTGGCGCGATGGCTGAAATAGTCTGGTTGGAAACCGCACTGGCTGACTTGGACGCGATTGCCGACTGCATCGCAATCGACGACGCTATCGCCGCTGCGGCGCTGGTACGAGGCGTGTTCGCGCACGTCGAGCAATTGGTTGAGCCCCCGGAGAGTGGAAGCCGCCCCCAGGCGCTGAAGCGCACCTGCTATCGCCACACCGTCGAACCGCCTTGCCGCGTGTTCTACCGCCTGGATGGGCAGCGCATTGTGGGGGTTCACGTGATGCGGTCGGAGCGGTTGCTTCAGAAGAACCGTCTTTGGCGCCTATAAGTACGCCCAGTTCTTGGTCTGCTTCGTGCGATTCGCCATTAACGTGCCGGCTTCCCATCAGAGCGCGCAGCAGACAAGCGCCAGAATCAGCACCTCGCCGCGATCGCGTGTATCGATCAAATCGACGATGAACCAGCGTACCCACTTCAGCGCAGAGGGTGCCGTTCGGACTAGAGGTTTGGTTGAGCGCGCAAGGGTCGCGTGCTTCGACCGCCGCCCTCACCTCACCGGCAGCCGCATGCGGATGCCTTCGCCAGAAAACCACGGCTCTACCGGCGCACGCCGCTGCACCCACATATCGCCCATCATCCGGTCCAGCCCGCGTTCCAGCCCGGTGCGCGCCCGGGGTGAAGGTCAGTTCGCCGAAATAGATCTGCCCGCGCTGGATATACCAGTCCCCCCGCACGTAGTCGACGTCGCTTGCCAGCACCTTGCTCAACTCCAGCGCCTGCTCCAGCAGCGCCGGCGCGCAGGGCGGTGTGCGCTCGTCGTCGCGGATGCGGTGGAAGGCCGTGTGCAGGTTGCCGACGAAGAAGGTCATCGCCAGCTTCGGCGTGTCGAAGCGGCCGTAAATCACCTGCAGCACGTACTGAAAACTGCCGTCCGCCTGCCGGAACATGTGAAACTTGTAATCCACCGGCACTTGCTGCTCCTCACCGATGTAATGCTCCACCAGAATGCGCGGTGGAATATCGCGGTAATGGATCTCGCGCACTATCTCGGAGAAGTCGGTCTGCAGCCACTGGCCGCAGCGCTCGATGATGCGGCGCTTCTGCGCAGCATCCGGCTCGTCGCGCACGACTTCCACCATGTCCGCGCCGTGGTTGGCCTTGATCACCCTCTGCCGCCACTGTGGCAGATGCAACAAATCCTGCGGATCGGTGCTGTTTAGCACCAGCGGAATCAGATGCGCCGCGCCAATCTTGGCCGCCACATAGGGGCGCACCGCAAACTTGTCCGCCAAACGTGTATACAGCGGGTAATCGCCATGCACGCATCTGCGGTAAAGGATTTTTTCGTTGAAGCACTTCGGCGCATACAGATCCGGCAGCCGACCGAACGTATGCAAAAAGTAGAGCCGGTCCTGGTGCCGCCAGGGCAGGGTTCTCACCAGGCGGTGCGCGCCTTTGCGCAGCAGCCGCTTGAGACTGTGTGTATCTGGCGCCGGTGCTGGCGCAGGCGCGCGTGGCAACGAGGCCATGCGGCGATGGCCAAACGGCGACGTCGACGACGGCGGCATGACCGCCCATCCCTGTCCCGTCACACCACGCCCGCCCAATGGCTGCGTCTGCATCCCCATCGTGTTGTCGGTCATGCCCAGATCCTTCCTTCGCCAGTTATTGCGCCACTGGTCACTTTGTATGTGTGACGCAGCAAAATATATAGGTAAAAGGCAATACCAGGTGTGCATTTTTTCTCACGCCATCTGGTTTCGCGCACATCAGATTGCGTCACCACTTCGAAAGCCTTTCGCAGCAAGCGATCTGACCCCCAGCAACGCATAGCGGGCCGCTGCGCAGGGCGCACCGTGTTGCCTGCGTTAACCACTCCTGCGCCAGCAGCCTGGACAGCAGGGGATCGTCGGTTGGCGGCGGCCCGCGCCCGCAAGTGCATGGCACAACGTGAAACCGGGGAGGGAGCGACGCACCGCATCCGGCCACTCACCACGTGTGGTCTGCGGCCTCAACCGCAGTATCTGCAGCCCGCCAAGTGCGCGCAGTGCAGGCACAAGCGCGGCAGCCTCGGTCTGCCCAACACGCCACCGCCAAGCGCAGCGTCCGTCAGGTATAGGCGTACGCCGCATCCTCACGCCGCCGGCCATAGGGAGCTTGCCGAAGATAACCATCACCATCACCGCGTTCGAACGCTCACCCCACGGCGGCAAGGGCTTGGCCCGCGACGACATACCGCACTGACCAACCCACCAAGCCCGCACGCCACAGGCCCTTCGCTCAACAGACGTGGCAGACACGCTCCTCTCCCATCGGGAAAGGGCCGGGGAGGGTACGGAGTGAGGCGGTGTGTGTTGAATGCGAGCGCAGGCCAGTAATCACAGGCCAGCAATCAAGGGTCCAAATGCCTGCACGGCCAGCGGGCCATTGGTTGCCAACTCGGATGCAGAAGCGCAGTGG
The DNA here is from genome assembly GCF_002940065.1 of Xanthomonas populi. Classification (GTDB taxonomy): domain Bacteria; phylum Pseudomonadota; class Gammaproteobacteria; order Xanthomonadales; family Xanthomonadaceae; genus Xanthomonas; species Xanthomonas populi. The sequence continues at coordinate 323 of NZ_MDEJ01000069.1, read as the reverse complement.
CTGTTGACCCACGGCTACCCGACGGAATACGAACTCGCCCGATTAGAAACGTTGCATCTGGACCAACTGAAAGCGCAGTCGCAATCCGGCAACAAGGCGGCACCCGTGATCTACCGGGCAAGTTCAACGTTGAATCGCAACACCAACGGTTGTGAAGCGGTCCAGGCGACCTGGCCTGAGCCACTTCACCGCCAAGTGGCGTTGCCCATGTCATCCAGTCGCCTGGACCTGTCGGAACGATGACGTCTCCATGCGTTGCACGAAACCGGGCTGTCGCTGCGTGCGCTCGCCGATGCCTTGGAACGTGCACCGAGCACGATCAG
>NZ_MDEJ01000068.1 GCF_002940065.1 Xanthomonas populi | reverse complement strand
ACACGATGCGCGCACTTGTTTCTACACGATCCGGGTGCAACCAGCTGATCTATCTCGGGAAAACGTGGGGAAACCTCAGGAGTCGGTTGGGCTTTTACCCATTCCCGATTCCCCACTCCCGATTCTCAGTTTCTCAACGGCTTGCCCGTCTTGAGCATGTGCCCAATCCGCGCCTGGGTCTTTTCCTGCTGGGCCAGTTCGACGAAGTGCTTGCGTTCCAGCTTGAGCAGCCATTCTTCGTCGACCAGCGCGCCGCGATCGACTTCGCCGCCGCACATCACCGTGGCGATGCGGGTGGCGATTTCATAGTCGTAGTCGCTGATGAAGCGGCCTTCCAGCATGTTGACCAACAGCATCTTGAAGGTGGCGATGCCGACATCGCCGGCAACCTGGATGCGGCGTGCCGGCAGCGGCGCGCGGTAGCCGCCTTCTGCCAGTGCGCGGGCTTCGGCCTTGGCGATGTGCAGCGCCTCGAAGCTGTTGAACACGATCTTGTCGGTGGCGCGGAGCAAGCCCAGTTCCTGGGCGTTGACGGCCGAGTTGGAGACCTTGGCCATCGCGATGGTTTCGAAGGTCTTCTTCAGTTCGGCGAACACATCGCCGCCTGGACCGGCGGCAATCGATGCGCGCACGGCGATTTCCTTCAAGCCGCCACCTGCCGGCAGCAGGCCGACGCCGGCTTCCACCAGGCCGATATAGCTTTCCAGCGAGGCCACGGTCTTGGCGCTGTGCATCTGGAACTCGCAACCGCCGCCCAGCGCCAGGCCGCGCACGGCCGAAATCACCGGTACCTGCGCGTACTTGATGCGCTGACTGGTTGCCTGGAAATTGGCGACCAGCGCTTCGAACGCATCCACCTTGCCGGCCTTCAGCAGGCCCAATGCGCCGGCCAGATCGGCACCGGCGGAGAAGGGCTCCTTGTGCTGCCAGATCACCAGCGCGGCGAAGTCCTTCTCGGCGCGGCCGACGACGTCCTGCAGACCATTAAGCACGTGATCGGAGACGGTGTTCATCTTGGTCTTGAAGCTGACCACGGCGATATGGTCGCCGTCGTGCCACATGCGCACGCCGTCGTTTTCGAACACCGTCTCGCCCGGCGAGAACTGCTCGCCTAGCAGCGGATCGGGGAAACGCTGACGCTTGTACACCGGCAGCGCCGAGCGCGGCAACTTGGCATCGCGTGCCGGGCTGTACGAGCCTTCGGCCGCGTGCACGCCATCGCGGCCATCGAACACCCAGTTCGGCAACGGCGCGCTGCTCATGCTCTTGCCGTTGGAAATATCTTCGGCAATCCACTGCGCGACCTGCTTCCAGCCTGCCGCCTGCCATGTTTCGAACGGGCCAAGCGACCAGCCGTAGCCCCAGCGAATCGCCAGATCCACGTCGCGTGCGGTCTCGGCAATATCCGCCAGATGGAAGGCGCTGTAATGGAACAGATCGCGGAACGTGGCCCATAGGAACTGCGCCTGCGGGTGCTGGCTGTCGCGCAGTTTGGCGAACTTTTCGGCCGGGCTCTTGATCTTGAGAATCTCGACCACTTCCGGCGCGGCGCTACGGTCGGCAATTCTGTAATCCTGCTTTTCCAGGTCCAGCACCACGATGTCCTTGCCAACCTTGCGGAAGATGCCGGCACCGACCTTCTGCCCGAGCGCGCCCTTGGCGATCAGTGCGTCCAGCCACTTTGGCGATTTGAGATACTGGTGCCATGGGTCGTCCGGCAGGGTGTCGCCCATGGTCTTGATCACGTGCGCCATGGTGTCCAGGCCGACCACGTCCGAGGTCCGATAGGTCGCCGACTTCGGGCGCCCGGCCGACAGGCCGGTCAGCGCATCGACTTCGTCGAAGCCCAGGCCGAACTCGGCGGTGTGGTGGATGGTGGCCAGGATCGAGAACACGCCGATGCGGTTGCCGATGAAGTTCGGGGTGTCCGTGGCATACACCACGCCCTTGCCCAGCGTGGTGACCAGGAAGCTTTCCAGCCCTTCCAGCAAGGCCTGGTCGGTGCCTTTGGCAGGAATCAGCTCGGCCAGGTGCATGTAACGCGGCGGATTGAAGAAATGCACGCCGCAGAAACGATGGCGCAGCTGTTCCGGCAGCACGTCGGAGAGCGTGTTGATGCCCAGGCCCGAGGTATTGGATGCCAGTACGGCGTGATCGGCCACGAACGGGGCGATCTTCTTGTACAGTTCCTGCTTCCAGTCCATCCGCTCTGCGATCGCTTCGATGATCAGATCGCAATCGCGCAGCTGCTCAAGGCCCCTGTTGTCGTCAGGCGTGCCGTAATTGGCCGGCGTGATCGCCTCGGCCAGCGCCGTGCTGGCTAGCGGGGCAGGGCTGAGCTTGCCGAGGTTGGCGATGGCCTTGAGCACGATGCCGTCGGCTTGACCTTGTTTGGCGGGCAGGTCGAACAGCACGGTGTCGACACCGGCGTTGGTGAGATGCGCGGCGATCTGTGCGCCCATGACGCCGGCACCGAGCACGGCGGCACGACGGACTAGCAACGGATTGGACATAGCGATGAGCCTTTGGTGTGAGCGACTACGGTGTGCAATGGGTACGGAAACCGGGTTCCGCAAAACGAATCAGCTCGCGCGCGGCGTGCGCACGGTGGTCGGCCTCGCTGACGCCGGCCGGGCGTTTGATGAGGCCGAAATCGGCCATCGCATAGGTGAGCGCGCCAGCGAGAAAATCCAGGCGCCAGTACAACTCTTCCTTGCTCAGGCCCGGCACGCAGCCGGCGATGGCCTTACCGAATTCGCGCAGCACATGCCCGTAGTGATCGGACAGGAACTTGCGCAGGTTGTCGTTCTTTTCTGCGTAGGCACGTGCGATCACCCGCACGAAGGCACCACCGGTCTGGCGGTCCTGTGCCATCGCCAGGGCCGGCTCGACGAAGGCCGCCAGCACGGCAGTGAGTTCGCCCGGATGTGCGCGCTTGGCGGTCTCCAGCTGCTGCAGCCGAGCGGTGGTCATCTCGTCCATGCGGCGGCGGAATACCTCGTTGACCAGGTTTTCCTTAGAGCCGAAGTGGTAGTTGACCGCCGCGATATTGACGTCGGCCTGCGTGGTCAGCTGGCGCAGCGAGGTCCCGGCAAAGCCATGCTGGGCGAACAGCTCCTCGGCCGCGCCGAGAATGCGGTCCTTAGTGGAGAAGTGGGCGGGCTTGGGCATGCGCTGAGGTGGAACTCAATCAAACGATTGTTTGAGTCTACGGGCTTGAGGATGCCGGGGTCATGCGGCAATGCAGCACAATTCAGGGCGCGGTGTGCAAAGGCGTCACTAAGAGATAGAATTGACCATCGCAAAAAAGCCTAAGCCCGCGTTTTGACGCGGGTTTTTTCCATGATAACCTCGGGTCTTCAGTGGCCCGCCCAACGGAGATCTTCCCATGGCGCTGGAGCGCACCCTGTCCATCATCAAGCCCGACGCCGTCGCCAAGAACGTCATCGGCGAAATCTACAGCCGTTTCGAAAAGGCTGGCCTGAAGGTCGTGGCCGCCAAGTACAAGCAGCTGTCGCGTCGCGACGCCGAGGGCTTCTACGCCGTGCACCGCGAGCGTCCGTTCTTCAACGCTCTGGTCGAGTTCATGATCTCCGGCCCCGTGGTGATTCAGGCGCTAGAAGGCGAGAATGCCGTTGCCGCACATCGTGACCTGCTGGGCGCGACCGATCCCAAGGACGCTGCGCCGGGCACCATCCGCGCCGACTTCGCCGATTCCATCGATGCCAACGCCGCCCACGGCTCGGACTCGGTCGAGAACGCCGCCCACGAAGTCGCGTATTTCTTTGCCGCTACTGAAGTGGTCTCGCGCTGAGGCCGATAGAGTCGAATCGTGAATGAGGTCGTGATCCCCTCCGTGCTGCAGGACGTTCCTGTCCGTACTCCGGAAGTGCGCAAGCAGAATCTGCTCGACCTCGACCGCGAGGGACTGGAGCGTTTCTTCGCCGACACGCTCGGCGAAGCACGCTACCGTGCCCATCAGGTGATGAAGTGGATTCACCATCGCTACGTCACCGATTTCGACCAGATGACGGACCTCGGCAAGGCGTTGCGTGCGAAGTTGCACCAGCACGCTGAGGTCCTCGTCCCAACTGTCGTGTTCGACAAGCCTTCTACCGACGGCACCCACAAGTGGCTGCTGGCCATGGGCACCGACGGCAAGAACGCGATCGAGACGGTGTATATCCCCGACAAGGGCCGTGGCACGCTGTGCGTGTCCTCTCAGGTCGGCTGCGGATTGAACTGCACGTTCTGTTCGACCGCCACCCAGGGCTTCAACCGCAACCTCACCACCGCCGAGATCGTCGGCCAGGTGTGGGTGGCGGCGCGCCATCTGGGTAACGTGCCGCACCAACAGCGCCGTCTCACCAATGTAGTGATGATGGGCATGGGCGAGCCGCTGATGAATTTCGACAACGTCGTGCGCGCGATGAGCGTGATGCGCGACGATCTGGGTTATGGCCTGGCCAGCAAGCGGGTAACGCTGTCAACCTCGGGCCTGGTGCCGATGATCGACCGGCTGTCGACCGAGAGCGATGTCTCGCTGGCGGTCTCTTTGCATGCCGCCAACGACGCGCTGCGCGAAAGCCTGGTGCCGTTGAACAAGAAATATCCGATCGCCGAGCTGATGGAGGCGTGTGCGCGCTATCTGTGCGGCAACAAGAAGCGCGATTCGGTCACCTTCGAATACACCCTGATGAAAGGCATCAACGACCAGCCGGAGCACGCGCGTCAGCTGGCCAGGCTGATGCGTCAGTTCGACAACACGGTGCAGTCCAAGGACGCCGGCAAGGTCAATCTGATCCCGTTCAATCCGTTTCCGGGCACGCGTTACGAGCGCTCTGGCGAGACGGAGATCCGCGCATTCCAGAAGATCCTGCTCGACGCACAGGTGCTGACGATGGTTCGCCGCACGCGTGGCGACGACATTGATGCGGCTTGCGGGCAGCTCAAGGGGCAGGTCATGGACCGTACCCGTCGCCAGGCGGATTTTTTGCGCACCCTGGAAGGGCACGCCGGTCGAGATGCCGCAGCGTGATCTCGCGTTAATGGCGGCCTTGGCGATTGCGCTGAGCGCGGTTGGCTGTGGCGGGCGTAATGCCAAAGCCGGCTCGGTCAAGACCGTGGAAGAGGTCGCGCCGGTGTATTCGTTCCGCGACAACACGGCGACGAAGAGCCGTTTGGCAGTCCAGGAAAAGCTTGGTCTAGCCAGCAACCGGCTTCAAACCGGTGACTATGCCGCTGCCGAAGAACAGGTCCGCGCGGCATTGAAGAAAGATTCGCAGTCGGTGGATGCCATCGGCATGTTGGCGCTGATTCAAGGCGCCAGAGGCGATGTTGCAGGCTCTGGTGCGTCGTATCGTCGCGCGGCAGAACTCGCACCGCAGCGCGGCGATGTATTGAACAATTACGGTGCGTGGCTGTGCACGAATGGTTCGCCAGCCGAATCGCTGATGTGGTTCGACCGTGCGTTGACCGACCGCACCTACGCATCTCCTGCTTCGGCACTTGGGAATGCTGGAGGTTGCGCCCTCAAGGCCGGGCAGCATGAGCGCGCCGTCAGCGATCTGCGCAAAGCACTCGAACTGGATCCGGCGAATCCGTATGCACTCGAGTCGATGGCGCGTTCCGAAGCGGGGCGTCGCAATTATTTCGAAGCCCGCGCGTTTATTGAAAGACGTCTTGCGGCTGCACCGGCAACAGCTTCCGTGTTACAACTTGCCATTCAGATTGAGCAAGGGCTCGGCGACAAGGTAGCCGCCGGCCGTTACCAACAGCGGTTGGTCAAGGAGTTTCCTGACGCAGCGACCGCCAACTCCGGGGCCAATGCATTGTGATCAATGATTCCCTTCCGAACCCTTTCGAGCAGGAAAAGGGCTGCGGACAGCATTTGCGCGAAGCGCGCCAAGCAGCAGCTCTGAGCGTGGACGATGTCGCCGGCAAGCTGCGGATGCCGGCACACGTGGTGCGCTCGTTGGAGCAGGAACAGTGGCAGCGCCTTGGCGCGCCGGTCTTTGTGCGCGGTCAGCTGCGCAGTTATGCGCGTCTACTGCATGTGGACCTGGAGCCGCTGTTGCTGCAGGCAACCATTGCGCCGGTCGAACCGGTCACCTTGGTCAGCCATGCGCACACGCCGCGTGCGCGCCGCATTCTCGAAAGCACCGCGCGCAAGGCGTTGTATGTCGTCATCACCGGCGTATTCGCGGTGCCGGTCTGGTATGCGACCCGCTCGCATCTGGATGGCAAGGCGCCGAGTACGGTCTCGCTGGACAGCGTGCCGGAAGCGGCAAAAACCGGTACGTCCACTGCGGGTGCAACGCAGTCTGCCAATGCGCCACGTGAGCAGCACGCGCCGTATATCGCGTCGATGACGCCAGTGCCGCGTGCCACGCCTGACATCGAGACTCCTGCAGCTGCGGCCGCCAGCGGCGGCAGTTTGTCGTTGAGTTTCAGCGGCGACAGTTGGGTGCAGATTCTGGCACCGGATGGCAGTGCGGTCGAAAAAGCCCTGGTGCGTGCCGGCGAGCTGCGCAGCTATTCGCCGGGGCAGGTTGGCCGCATCGTGCTGGGCAATGCGTCGGCGGTAGAGGTTCAGCAAGGCGGCGGTATCGTCGATGTGAAACCGTTCCAGCGCGCTAACGTGGCTCGTTTTGCGGTATCCTCCGACGGCGCCGTGGTACCTGCTTCCGAGTGAAGCGGACTGCGGTTTTTCATTTTTTCCTATTGATGTTCCGCGCCTCCGGGATGACGGATCGAGAGTACGCATGGCGATCGACGATCTGCTGGACGAACATGAACAAGGCGAACGCGTTCGTTCCTGGTTGAGAAAGAATGGCGCGGGTCTGGTAGGCGGCGTCGTGGTTGGCCTGGCCCTGATCCTGGGGTGGCAGTGGTGGCAGAAGTACACCAACACCCAATCGGTGGAAGCCAACACCCGTTACGAGGCGGTAGTGAAGTCCATCCAGGGCAAAGACCTGGACAAGGCCGCCAAAGAGATCGTGGCGCTCGACGACGGCAAGGGCGGTGTTTACGCCGAGCTGGCTGCGCTGCGCCTGGCCAAGGCCCAGGTGGACGCCGGCAAGAACGCTCAAGCAATCAAGACATTGCGCGACGTGCCTGCCGAGGGCGAGCTCAAGCAGATCGTGCAGCAGCGCTTGGCGCGCGTGTTGACCGAAAGCGGCAAGCCAGACGAAGCAATCAAGCTGCTCGCCGATACGCAGGACCACACCAGTCTGGAGATCCGCGCCGATGCGCTGGTCGTGCAGGGCAAGCCGGATGAAGCGCGTGCGCTCTACGCCAAGGCCCTGACCACGGTAGATGTGGCTTCGCCGCAGCGCCGTTTGCTGGAAACCAAGCTAATGGATGTGGGCGGCAAAGTGCCCGATCCGGGGGAGCCGATTTGATGAAGCAGGTTGATATTTACAAGCGCATTGCGTTGATCGCCCTGATGGGCGTGTCGTTGGCTGGTTGCAGCACCGTCAAGGGCTGGTTTGCCGGTAAGGACGCTGCCGCCAAGAAGGCGCAGAAACCTGCCGAACTGGTCAAGTTTGAGCCGTCGGTCACAGTGGGCAAGATGTGGTCCACCGGCGTCGGCAAGGGCGAAGGCCATATCGGTGTGCGTCAGCGCCCGGCCGTGGCCGATGGCAAGGTGTACGTCTCGGCGATCACCGGTGGCTTGGAGGCATTGGACCTGCAGACCGGCAAGCGCGTGTGGGAATACAAGCCCAAGAAAGAAGAGCGCAACGATCGCAAGTTCAAGCAGCGTCTGTCCGGTGGCCCCGGCGTTGGCGAAGGCTTGGTGGTGATCGGCACGCTGTCTGGCGACGTGATTGCGCTGAATCAGGCCGATGGCACCGAAAAGTGGCGTGCCAGGGTGCCGAACGAAGTCATCGCTGCACCGGCCATCGCGCAGAGTCTGGTGCTGGTGCGTAGCAACGATGGTCGCGTCAGCGCCTTCGATGCGGCAACCGGCGAGCGCCGCTGGTTCCATGCTGAAGAAGGCCCGACCTTGTCGGTGCGCGGCAATGCGCCGATCGTGACCGGCCCGGGTGTGGTGTTTGTCGGCAACGACAGCGGCACCTTGAGTGCGTTGGCGCTGCAGGATGGTCGCCCGTTGTGGGAGCAGGCCATCGGCGTGCCGGACGGCCGCACCGAGCTGGAACGCATGTCCGATGTGGACGGTGCACCGGTGATCGACGGCACCACGCTGTACGCGACCAGCTTCAAGAACGAAACCCTCGCACTGGAAGGCCCGAGCGGCCGCCCGGTATGGACGCGCGATCACGGCGGCGCCGGTGGCGTTGGCGTGTCGTCCAGCGTTGTAGTGGTGTCCGATAACGCCGGTTCGGTGTGGGGCCTGGACAAGAGCAGTGGTGCGGCGATGTGGTCGCAGTCTGCCTTGGCTCGTCGCTCCCTGACCGGTGCGGCTATCCAGGGCGATTACGCCGTGGTTGGCGATTACAAGGGTTATCTGCACTGGCTGAAACTCAGCGATGGTGCACTTGCAGCGCGCGCGCGCGCTGGAAGCGACACGCTGCTGGCGCAGCCGATAGTCGTCGATGGCATTCTGTTGGTACAAAACACCGATGGCGATATCACCGCCTTCCGGTTGGCACAATAAGGACTTCGCGATGCTGCCCCTGGTCGCCCTGGTTGGACGGCCCAATGTCGGCAAGTCCACCATTTTCAATGCGCTGACGCGCACCCGTGACGCGCTGGTCCACGACCAGCCCGGCGTCACCCGCGACCGTAACTACGGGGTCTGCCGTCTCGACGAGGAGCGCCCCTTCATCGTCGTCGATACCGGCGGTATCGCCGGCGACGAGGAAGGTCTTGCAGGCGCCACCGCGCGTCAGGCGCTTGCCGCTGCCGGTGAAGCCGATCTGGTGCTGTTCGTGGTGGATGGCCGCGAAGGCGCGTCCTCGCTCGACGACGAGATCGTGGCCTGGCTGCGCAAGCTGGCACGGCCGACCGTGCTGGTCATCAACAAAATCGACGGTACGGACGAAGAAACCGTGCGCTCGGAGTTCGCGCGCTATGGGTTCTCCGATGTGGTGGCGCTGTCTGCTGCGCATCGGCAGGGCATCGACGAGCTTCTCGAAGAAGTCGGTGCACGATTGCCTGCCGAAGGTGCCGGCGAGTTGCTGGATACCGACCCGGCGCGTGTGCGCATCGCTTTTGTCGGGCGGCCCAATGTGGGCAAGTCGACGCTGGTCAATCGCCTGCTGGGCGAAGAGCGCATGATCGCCTCGGAAGTGCCGGGCACCACGCGCGACTCGATCGCAGTGGACATGGATCGCGACGGGCGCCAATACCGTTTGATCGACACGGCCGGTCTGCGTCGCAGAGGCAAGGTCGAGGAGGCGGTGGAGAAATTCAGCGCGTTCAAGACGCTGCAGGCGATCGAACAATGCCAGGTCGCGGTGCTGATGCTCGATGCCGGCGAAGGCGTGACCGATCAGGACGCGACCATTCTTGGCGCAATTCTGGACGCTGGCCGTGCGTTGGTGGTGGCGATCAACAAGTGGGACGGGCAGAGCGACTATCAGCGTGCGCAGGCCGAAGACCTGCTGTCGCGCAAGCTGGGCTTTGTCAGCTGGGCAGAGGCGGTGCGGATTTCTGCGCTGCACGGCTCTGGCATGCGCGAGCTGTTCCAGGCGATCCACCGTGCGCATGCCTCGGCCACGCATGAGTTCAGCACCAGCGAAGTCAACCAGGCGCTGGGAATCGCCTATGAGACCAATCCGCCGCCGAGCATCCGTGGTCACGTCTCCAAACTGCGTTACGTGCATCCGGGTGGCGCAAATCCGCCGACCTTTATCGTGCATGGCACGCGCTTGAAGGTGTTGCCGGAGTCGTACAAGCGCTATCTGGAGAACTTCTTCCGCAAGCGCTTCAAACTGGTCGGCACGCCGGTGCGTTTCATCTTCCGCGAAGGTGCCAATCCTTACGAAGGCAAGAAGAACACGCTCTCCGAGCGTCAGGTGGCGCGCAAGCGGCGCTTGATGCGGCACGTCAAGGGCAAGTAAGCAGGGCTGCGGTGCGTGGCGTGGCGAGCCACCTTCGAAAGGCCGCCATGCATGGCGTGCCGCCTCCAGTTTGCGTTGAGTAGCGCGCCTGGACGCTGCCGTGTTCGCGCGGCTCGCGCTGGCCGGAGCGCCGGCCATGCCCTCTGACGGGCAAGCGATCGTTCTGGTCGCCGTTCTGTGTCAGCGTGGCGCGCTGGTATCCTCTGCGCCATGACCGACTATCCCTCCCGCATTCCTTATGCGCAGGCGCTGCAGATTCTGCGCACTATCGCAGCCAACAGCCGTCTGCCCGATGATAACATCGCCACTTCGCGTGCCGATGGGCGGATTTGCGCTGCCGATCTGATCGCGCCGCTCGCCTTGCCGCCATTCGCAAACAGTGCGATGGACGGCTTTGCGTTGCGTCATGCGGATATCGCTGGCGGTGATGCGTCGTTGCAACTGGTCGGCGAACAATTCGCTGGCGAGCGTTGGACTGGCACGCTGAGCGCAGGTCAATGTTTGCGCATCACCACCGGCGCGCCGCTGCCGGATGGCGCCGACACCGTGATTCCGAAGGAAGACGCCGATGAGCGCGGTGGCGTGGTGTGCTTCCGCACGATACCTTCGTTGGGCGCGGCGGTGCGTCTGGCCGGCAGCGATGTGCGCGCTGGCGATCTGGTGATCCAGACCGGGCAGGTGCTGACGCCTGCCCGCATCGGGTTGGCGGCTGCGCTCGGTCTGTCGCGGCTTGCGGTGGCACCGCGGCCGACCATTGCGGTGCTGGCCACCGGCGATGAGTTGGTGGAGCCGGGCATGCCGTTGGGGCCGGGGCAGATCTACAACAGCAACCGCGACATGTTGATGGCGCAGCTGCGGGCGCTGGGCTATGCGCCGACGGCGTGGCCGACCTTGCCGGACGATCCGCAGCGCATCCGCACCATGCTGGAAGACGCGGCGGCTGCTTTCGATGTGGTGATTACCTGTGGTGGTGTGTCGGCGGGAGAAAAGGATTATCTGCCGCAGCTGATCGGCGAACTGGGCCGTATCCACTTCTGGCGCGTGCGCATGCGCCCGGGCATGCCGGCAGTGCTGGGGCAGATTGGCCGCTGTCTGGTGCTGGGCTTGCCTGGCAATCCGGTGTCTGTGTTGGCGACGCTGATCGCCTACGGTGTGCCGTTGCTGGATGGGTTGCAGGGGTGTAGCGAGCCGCGCCCGGTGTGGCATGCGGCGCTGGCACGCCCTTGGGAAAAAAGCCACGAACGCCTGGAGTTTTTGCGCGGGAGATTGGAATGCCGCGAAGATGGGCGCCTGACTGCGCTACCACATCGCGGCGATGCATCGCATCTGTTGCGTGGTGCGTCCGATAGCAATGCGCTGATCGTGTTGCCTGAGCAGGCACGACGCTTCGAGGCGGGTGAGATCGTGCGGGTGATCCCCTACGCACTTTGATCGTTGGTTGCATTACGTGGCTGATAACACGTGGCGAACAGTCGTCACGTGTGTGTGTAGCAAGTGTGTGTAGGCAGAAAGTCGGAGCATAGCGGCCGAACGATGCACCGCAACGTTCGCCCCGTCAGCCCGCTTGGCTTAACGCGCGCAGCCAGCTTAAGTGCCGCTCTCAGCCGCGTGCGCTGCCGCAAAACGCGGCGTAGTCGGCATACCCGGGAAATGCGACACCGGGCGCACACACTGGGCAATGCGGGTCGGGCGGCAGGCGGATTTCGCGGAAGCGCATCGCCAGCGCATCGAAGCTGAGCAGGCGTCCGGCCATACTGTCGCCGATCCCGAGCAGCAATTTGATTGCTTCGCTGGCTTGCAGTAATCCGATCACGCCGGGCAGCACCCCAAGCACGCCGGCCTCGGCGCAGCTGGGGGCAAACTCCGGCGGCGGCGGTTCGGGGAACAGACAGCGATAGCAGGGCGCATGCCCGCGGTTGCGCCCGGCATCGAACACGCTCAATTGCCCTTCGAACTGCTGCACCGCGCCGTAGACCAACGGCTTGCCGAGTTTGATGCAGGCGTCGTTGAGCAGGTAGCGCGCAGGAAAGTTGTCTGCACCATCGATCACCACATCCACATCCTGCAGCAGCGCCTCCACGTTGCTTGCGGTAACCCGTGCCTGCACCGCGTCGACGTGCACCCGTGGATTGAGTGCGGCGATGCGCTGCGCGGCCGAGGCGACTTTCGCGATACCGACGCTGTCTTCGGTATGCAGAATCTGGCGCTGCAGATTGCTGCGATCCACCACATCGTCGTCGGCGAGGCGTAGATGGCCGACACCGGCAGCGGCGAGATAAAACGCGGCCGGCGAGCCAAGCCCGCCCGCGCCGATCAGCAACACACGCGAACGCGCCAGCCGCTGCTGACCCTGGAGACCGACTTGCGGCAGGCGCAGATGGCGCGAATAGCGCTCAAGGAAATCCTGCTCGTCTGGCGGCAGGGTGGGGCGCACCAGTGGCAGGCCGTCGTTCGCCCATGCGGTGGTGCCACCGAGCACCGAAGACACCTGTGTATAGCCTTGCGCGCGCAAGATATCGGCCGTCTGCGCCGAGCGCTTGCCGCTTTGGCAGATCACTACGATCTCGCGCGTGTGCTCGGGCACATGCTGTGCAGGTGTGGTTTCCAGATCGCTTTGCGCAATCGCCAACGCGCCTTCGGCCTGGCCGCTGGCACGCTCGTGCAGTTGTCGGATATCGATCAGCAAGGCGCCTTGCAAGGCGCGGGCGCGGGCATTGGCGGGGAGGATGTCGTAGCTGCTCATCAGGCTATTGTCGCGCAAAGTCCGCAGCTTCGATGTGCTGCGCTTCGCTGCAGCAGCTGAGCGGATCTGTGTGCCGATGAAAAACATCTCACCGCCACTGCAATTTTCTGCGTGGCTGGCGTACAACTGGCGTTGCGATGACGGGTTGAGCTTCATCAGTTCCGGCGATCAACCCGAGCAGGTCCATCAGTGGGGCGAGAAGTGGATGGATGTGGCGTTCAATTACGAGCTCAACAAGCAGCTTAGGCTATTTGCAGAAGTGACCAATCTGTTGGGAACCACGACGAGCAACTACTTCGGTCAACGTGGTGGCAATTTTCCGCGCGGCATCGTATTGCCTGAGCGTACCTACACGCGGAATTCCGTTTCCATTTGTGACGCGCGCTATTCCAAGCTGTACGCAGCGTTGGCATCAGGCTCACCGGCGCAGCGGTAGCGTGAGAGCCAAAGGAGACCTTCATGGCGCCTGAGATCGAAACGCAACTGAAACAACCCGCCGACGCACTGCCTGACATCCGCAGCCAACATCCGGATGACTTCTGGGATGTGTTCCATGCGGGTGCGGAGAAAATCACCGGCGCTACCGATTCGCAAGAACAGGCTGCGCAGATCGTCAAGCGGATCGATGAGATCCTGGCGGCCAATCAACTGGGGCGTGCTGATCCTGTGGCTTGATTGCAGCATTCGCGATGTCGTTCCGTTGACGCTGGCGCTGCAGGTTTGCAGCGCCTTTTTCCTGCAGAAAAGCATAACGTACAACCTTCATACCAGATGTGGCGGAGCATCTGGCCGATGCCAAGGCCTTGCAGACCAGCACCCAGAGCGCTGGAACACGCTGAGCCATGCCTGCATTGCCGATCAATCCGTTCACCAGCAACGAGGACGGCACGCGCGTGGTACGCAGCATGAGGATGCGCGCCGAGCCGCATGAGATCCTGGATGCGTGGTGTGATGCCACAGTACAGCAACGCATTTTGCAAGGTGCGGCAGCGCTGGTGTCTGGCGATGGACATGCCTCGCGCTGGAAACTGCATGCTCCGCTGCAGCAGGACCTGCCTGTCCAGCTGCGTCGTGGCGACGCACGCCTTGGCGAATCGGTGCGTTATCACGCCGAAAGCGACCATGGCTTGCAGCTGGACATCCTGCTTCATGTTCAGCCGTTGCGTGGACGCGAGGGAAGCGAGGTCACGCTGACCTTGCAGTACGCTGTGGAAGGGATGGTTGCGCAGGTGTTGACCGAGCTGGTGAATCCGGCGCCTTACGTGCTGTCTGGCAAAGGGCTGCGACGCCTGCGTGCCTGTTTGGACGTCAGTGAGATTCCCATCCTATTGCCCTCATCGTCGGTACGCAGGTTCGTGCAATCGCATCTCTGAAGAAAGAGATGGGTGCGAGCGCTCTGTTGAATGGTGTCGATGAGTTGCAAGACGGTTGCGCGCTTGCTGGATTTTTTTCGCTCGGGCGCATTGACTTGCTTTGAGCAAAGCGCTGCCCTGCTGCAAGCTTGCAGCAGGGTTTTTTTATCGTCGCCATGTCAGCGGTTTGCCGCGTTCGTGTCGGTTACGCCGGGGATCGGTTTGGTATCGGAAAAATGTGTGCGCAGTGCATCCACGCCTTGCTGCGGCTTTGCCAGCGGGGTGATGTCTTGGCGATTGGCGCGGCGTTCGGCGGTGGAGATCGAGGCGGCTTGGTCGCGTTGATCAATCAGTGATTGCTGGACTTCGCCATCGCGATTGAACGACCACGCCAGCATCGGTTCGCCCAGCGGCAAAGTGTCGCCCGGCGCGGCGCCTTTGCGCGAATGCCAGGTGTGCCAGGTCTTGCCGTAGCTGTTGATCTTGCTGCGCATCAATTCTTTTTCTGCGATCAGCGGCAGGTTGGGTGCGGACAGCTGGCCAGACAGGATCTCGCCGTTATGTGGATGCCAGAAGCTGCGTTCCTGTTCCGGCAACTGCGCAAACAGGTTTTTGGAAATGATGTATTCAATGCCGGTGAGGTTGGCCTGATCGGTATTGCCGTCGTAGAGCGCGCATTGCGCCAGATCTTCATTGACTTGATGGCAATAGTGGTGCGCTTCCATCTGCTCGTCCGGTGCGTCTTTCATCGGATGGAAGCCGACCAGATAGATGTCGAGCTTGATGACCGGCCCATTCGATTGCAGCACCTTGGCGCTGGCTTCCAGGACAGTGGTTCTGGCGCGTTCAGGCGCGCCCGGCGGCGTAACTGAGGGTGGGCTGCGCGAACAGCCTATGCAGAGTGCGAGGCCAATCCATAACGCGGAACGTCGCATGCGATCTCCTGAATCTTTACTGTGCTCCAAGCTAAGAACGCGCGCGGTTTGCGAGGCGTGAGTTCACAGCAATGCACGCGGTGAATCTTCACCTCGCTTGAGCATTGGCTTAGAGCGGCTAACAAAACTACTGCGCAGCCGCTAGACGGGCGCGGCCGGTGCTCGGAATCGGCATGTACCACTCGTACACTCCGGTTCTGAGGGCGCCGTCCGCACCCACCTGACGACTGCTCGCTACGTTTTGTTAGCCGATCTTAATGCAGCAGCGCACATGCTATAGCCCCACGGAAGCGGCCGCTCGCACGCCCATGTCAACCACCACACGCAAGATTGCCACGTTCAACCTCAATGCCACCAATAGCCGGCCGCCGCATCTGCTGGAATGGCTGCGACGCGAGCAACCGGATATCGTCGGCGTGCAGGAGCTGAAAGCCATGCAGGAGGCGTTTCCGGAACAGGCAATCCGCGATGCCGGCTATGGGGTGATCTGGCAAGGCGAGAAGGCGTGGAATGGTGTGGCTTTGCTTGCTCATGGCGTAGACCCGGTGGAGATTCGTCGCGTCCTGCCGTGGGAGACCGGCGATACGCAGAGCCGCTATCTGGAAGCTGCGATTCTTGGAGTGGTGGTGGCCTGCCGGTATCTGCCCAACGGCAATCCGCAGCCGGTACCGAAGTTAGACTAAAAGCTCGCCTGGTTTCAGCGATTGATCCGACACGCCAAGACGCTGGTGGAGTTACCGCATCCGGTGGCGTTGATTGGCGACTTCAACGTGGTGCCCACCGATGCGGATATCTGTGACCGCAAGGGCTGGCGCAAGGATGCGCTGCTGCAGCCAGAGAGTCGCCAGGCTTATCAGACGTTGCTCGAACAGGGCTGTCTGGACCGACAGCCTGCTTGCGGTGCACGGCGAGACGCCGATCTACACCTTCTGGGACTATTTTCGCCAGCATTTTGCACGTGACCGTGGCTTGCGCATCGATCATCTATTGCTCAATCGTACGTTGGCGCCTGGCTTGCAGGATGCCGGTGTGGACAAGTGGGTGCGCGCTTTAGAGAAGGCCAGCGATCATGCGCCGACTTGGATCACCGTGCGTGTGCCGGATGCAGCTTCACAGACAGTGGTGGATGCCGAGGCTTCACCCAAAACTGCGTCCAAGGCGCGCAAGCGTGCGACTGTGGAAAAGACGCCCGCGCGCACGACGGAAAAAAACTGCATCTAAGGCGGCTGTGAAAACGCTTGCTGAGAAAACCGCAGTAAAAACGCCGACGCCTCGCACTGCAAAGCCGCGCAAGATAGCCAGGCGCGTCAGCTGATTCTATGCAGCCGGTGATGCTTGATCCGTTGCAGCACATAGCCGGTGATAGAGGCCAGCAGGATCAGCGCATTGCTGACGAGAAACACCGCGTTGCCGCCCGGATGGCGACAGGTAATAAACAGCACCAAGCGCTGATCTGGCCAATGCATAGCCAGGGCCAGACGCCATGCGCTGCGGGAGACTGCCATTGTTTGTAGATCTGGTGGATCAAAGTGGCGATCAGAACGGCGCTGGCGAGCCAGCCAACAAGGTCGACAAGGTGCATGTTGCGCAGGGATGGAAGAACTGCCTGCAACTGTACGGCGCAGCATGTTGACGATGCGTTCGAGCAGATTCGAGCGCTGCGATGATCGTGTGATCGAACACTGGTGCACTATGCATTGCAACGCCATCGCGGCGGCGCCTATACCAGCCGCGATGGAGGCCGGTACTCTATCCAGGTCATTCATCGGTCGGCAGTCGCCTTGCTCATGATCAGCTACGCCGAAGCCCTTGCACTCGTCCATCAACAGGTTGCCACGCTTGCCAGCGAGTGGGTGGATAGTGCCGATGCGCAAGGTCGTGTGCTTGCGCAGGCATTGTCGAGTCCGGCCGAGTTGCCGGCTTTCGACAACAGCGCGATGGATGGGTTTGCGTTGGTCACTGGCAGCCGTGGTGCGGTTGCCGACAGTGAGCACGTGGTCGGCGGCAGCGTTGCCGCAGGCGAAGATGCGGGCCGCATCGCGTCAGGCACGGGGTGGGAAATCATGACCGGTGCCGGCCTGCCTGCAGGTGCAGATGCAGTGGTGCCGATCGAGCAGGTTGAGCTGCTGGCGCATGACGGCGCGCGGCCCAGCCGTATCCGGCTGCGCGCCGATGTGCGCGCCGGTCAGCACATTCGCCGACGTGCCGAAGATGTGGCGTTACATGATCGCGTGATGGATGCCGGCACCGTGCTGCGCGGTGCGCACTTGATGGTGTTGGCCGGACTGGGCTGCGCGCGTGTGCAAGTGGTGCGGCGTCCGCGTGTGGCCTTGATTGCGACCGGCCGCGAGTTGGTCGGCGATCCGGCACAGCCGTTGCAGCCCGGCCAGATCCGCGATGGCACCAGCAGCTATCTGCTCAGTCAATTGCAGGCCGCCGGTGCGCAGGTGGTGTGGCGCGGGCAGGTGGGCGATGACGATGTAGCGTTCGGTGCGGCGCTTGCGCAGGCGCGACATGCGGGCGCCGATGTCATCTTGAGCACCGGTGCGGTATCGCGTGGTCGCTACGATTTCGTGCCGGACGCGTTGGCGCAACATGCTGCGGCGTTGCTGTTTCATAAGGTTGCGGTGCGGCCAGGCAAGCCGGTGTTGTTGGCGCGCTTTGCGGACGGGGCGCTGTATTTCGGCTTGCCGGGTAATCCGATGGCCAGCGCCGCCGGGCTACGCTTTTTCGTCGAACCTGCCTTGCGTGGTTTGCTTGGCATGCCCGCAGAGTGCGGTTTGCGTGTTGCGCTGCACACATCGCTGCATGCACGACCGATCTGGCAGCAGCACCTGCGCGCACGTTTGAATTGCAGCAATACCGGAGTGCTCTCCGTGCAGATCTTGCCGCAGCAAGAATCCTTTCGCTTGGCGCCGTTGTTGCAAGCCAATGTGTGGGCGGTGCTGGAACCGCAAGACGATGGCGCTGCGCCCAGCACGATGACGCAGGTGTTCGGGCTGGGGCATTTGCAGCCGGCTGCACCGGCGATCGCGCCATGAGCGTGCGTCGGCACCCAGTACGACGCAGTGCCTGCGAGCAGGCTGCATGACTGCCATACACACCTGGATAGGTGTGGTGCTGGCCGGCGGCCGTTCCTCGCGCATGGGCCAGGACAAGGCGCTGCTGCAGTGGTACGGGCGTCCGTTGATTGCGCATATGCAGGCGTTGCTGCGCGATGCCGGCGCGCTGGATGTAGTGATCAGCGGCGACCGACCGAGCTACGCCGGGATTGCCGATAACCAGCCAGATCTGGGGCCGCTTGGTGGTCTGGCTAGCGTGATCGATCATGTGGCCGATGCAACGACACTTGTGGTGGTACCGGTCGACATGCCGTTGCTGTCCAGGCCATTGCTGGAGCGATTGCTGGCGCCACCACAGCAACGCTGCGTCGCTTTCGAAGATGAAATGTTGCCGATGCGTCTGTGCGTGGATGGCGCTGTGCGTGAGGCGCTCTCGGTGTTGATGGCCAGCGCTGCATCGTCACGCTCGCTGCATACCTTGCAGCGTTCACTGCAATGCCATCGCGTGGCTGTCACAGCCAGCGAACGCGGCACGTTCGTCAATTGCAATACGCCCGAGCAGTGGAGTCGGCTGATTCATGAAAATCCAGATTGAAGGTCAGCAGCTGCGCTTTCGCATCGACGAAGCCGAATTGACAGAGTTGCTTGCCGGGCGCACGGTCGATAACGAAAGCCGCTTGCCGAGCGGGCAGGGCGCACGACTGGTGCGCCACAGCGTGAGCCTGACCGGCGGTCATGCGGCCTGCAATTGCGCCACCGATCACTGGCAGCTGTCGGTGCCGCGCGATGCGCTTGAGGAGCATGCACGGCAGTTGCCCAGCCGGGAGGGATTGAGCTTCAGCTTCGATGCTGGTGCCGGGCATGCCGAACATATGGCATTGCGTGTGACCTTCGATATCGACGTGCGCGACAGTGCGCGCAAGCGATTTCCGAAAGCGTGATTTAGCTGCGGCCCAAGGTGCGCGCCGCTTATGCGCTGGTTTGAATATTCATAGCAATGCCAGGCACACGATCACACGCGAGGCCGCGTGCATGCAGCGCGGCTTCAATCGCAGCCGCGTCTGCATCGCCGTAACCGGCACCGCACCGCAACGCGACCACATGCAGGCCTTGGTTGGCCAGTTCCAACAGCAGGTGCTGTTGTGCATCGGCATGCTGCGGCAAGGCGCGCCGTGATGCATCGCGGCGTGCCAGTTCCAGCACCGCATCGGGGATGTCGTCGCCAATCAGCAACACGTCGGCCAGATTCATCGCGCGTAGCGCTTTCAAGGTGAGCAGGCCCGGATCGCCCGGGCCGGTGCCGACCAGTTGCACGCTGCCGCGTGCAGGCACCGCGCCGGCATCGTCGAGTGCGTCGGTGAACGCGGCTTCGGCCGCATCATCGTTGCCTGCCTGCAGCAGCAGCGGCACGTCGCCATCAATGACGCGGTCGAACCAGCGCCGGCGCCGATTCATATCCGGAAACTGGCTGCGGATCCGCTCGCGGTGGCGCGCGAACAGCCCGGCGAAGCGGCCGACCGAGGCATCCAGCTCGCGCTCCAGCCGTTCGCGCAGGCGGCGTGCCAGCATTGGGGCAGCGCCTGCCGAGGAAATGGCGATGACCAACGGGTCGCGGTCCACGATCGCCGGAACCTGGTAGGTCGACAGCTCCGCATCGTCCACCACGTTGACCAGGCGCTGACGCGCGCCGGCCGCGGCGGCGACACGTTGATTCAACTCGACGTCATCGGTGGCGGCGACCACCAGCCACACGTCGTCGATCCATGCGGGATCGAATTCGCCGCCTAGTTGTTCAAAGCGACCGGCCAGCATCAGCACTGCGAGTTCGGGCGAGAGCGCGTGCGCATACAGACGGATATGCGCGCCCGCCTTGAGCAGGGCGAGCACCTTGCGCGTGGCAACTTCGCCACCGCCGATCACCAACACGGCGCGCGCTTGCAGGTTTGCGAACAACGGGAACAACGGCATCAGACGTACTCCGAAAAGATGTTTCGCATCGACGACATGTTGCATGGCACCATCAGGCCACGTCCATGCCTCACCGCCGCCAATGCGTGTTTTGCTGGTCAACGATACCGAAAAGCCGATTGGCGAACTGCGTCAGGCAGTGACGCGCGCCGGTTGTACGGTGCTCGACGATGTCGCTTCGGTCAATGCGTTGCTGCATGCGGTGCAGAGCCAGCAGCCGGATGTAGTGGTGATCGATGTGGACTCGCCTTCGCGCGATACCTTGGAGCAACTGTCGATGCTGCACGCACATGCACCGCGCCTGGTGGTGATGTTTTCCGGCGATGGCGACGATGTATTGATCTACGCGGCAGTGGGCGCAGGCGTCACCGCCTAGGTGGTCGATGGACTGGCGCCCGCGCGGCTGGCGCCGATCGTGCAGGTGGCGCTGGCGCGATTTGCGCAGGAAAGCAGCATGCGCAAACGTCTGGACGATGTGCGGCAGGCCTTGGAGGACCGCAAGCAGATCGACCGCGCCAAAGGCTTGTTGATGGAAAAACGTTGCCTCAGCGAGGCCGATGCCGATGCGGCGCTGCGCCAGCAGGCGATAAAGCAGGGCGTAAAACTGGCAGAAGTGGCGCGAGGTATCGTGGCCATGGCCGAGTTGTTGGGATCAACGCATGAGCCAAGCCGACCTGCCCGTATTGCGCGTGGCCTATCTGCCGCTGATCGCCGCGCAACGGCTGGGTCTGGACAGCGCGCATGGCCTGCAGCTGGAGCTGTAGCGTCAGGCATCGTGGGCCGGCGTGCGCGACCGTGTGCTGGCTTGCGAGGTCGATGCGGCGCATGTCCTGGCCAGCCTGGTCTATGCGATCGATCTGGGCATTGCCGGGCCGCAGTACGCGATGGCGTTGTTGATGACGCTCAACCACAACGGCCAGGCCATCACGCTGGCGCCGGCGCTCGCGCAAGCCTTGGCCGATGGTCAAACATTGCCGCAGACGCTGGCCGGCTTGGGCCGACGCGCGGTGTTTGCACAGACCGTTCCCACCGGTACGCACGCACTGTGGCTGTACTACTGGCGGGCCGCGTGCGGGGTGGATCCGATGCGCGATGGGGAGGTGCTCAGCATCCCGCCGCCGCAAATTCCGGATGCCTTGGCGAGCGGCCTGGTCGATGGCTATTGCTCCGGTGAGCCGTTGGCTGCGGTTGCGCAGGGGCAGGGGCAGCGGTCGCCGTGTGATCCGCAGCCGCGAGTTGTGGGCCGGGCATCCAGAAAAAGTGCTGCCTCTGCCGTCGCGAATTCGCCGCGCTGCAACCCGAGTTGACCGAACGCCTGACCACCTGCGTGCTGGAAGCCTGCCGCTGGTTGGATGCGTCGCCGGGCAATCGCGCGCAATGTGCGCAGTGGTTGGCCGAGCCGCAGCATAGCGGTGTGTCGGCTGCGCATCTGGCGTCCTGTCTGGATGCCGATACCGATGTGCATGCGAACGATGCAACGGCGCTGGCCTTTCATCGCGACGGTGCGGTGAACATGCCTTGGCTGTCGGATGGCGAGTTCTTTCTGACCCAGTTCCAGCGTTTGGGCTGGCCTGTCATCCAGGAAGACGACATCACGCGGCTGCGCGACATCCATCGGCTGGATAACTATCGGCGTGCCGCGGCACGTGTGGGTGTCGTTGTGCCAGACGGCGGTCACCGCAGCAATCGGTTGTTCAATACCTGACGCCTGACTCGGTTGCAGAGCTGTTGATCTGTGGCCCTGCTGCAGGGCCCTTGTGCGCTCACTATTGCGGGACACGCCGCAAGTCTGTCCTGGTAGGCTCTTATTGATCCGGCCAAGAGACGTTTTAAGGCAACGCTGATCAAGCAGCCGCGTCACCTGCACGGCCAATGTTTGAGAACCTGACGGCGGGGATACGCGCAAAAAACGCAAGAATATGGTTAAAAACACAAAATCGTCGTGATTTTAAGCGGTGTGTACCGGCGTCTTTG
>NZ_MDEJ01000067.1 GCF_002940065.1 Xanthomonas populi | reverse complement strand
ATCGCTGATTTTTTGAAGGTATGGTCATCATCCAGTGCGTGTCACCACGGCTACGACTTGGTTGTTCGAGGTGCCCAAAACCTAATCCAGCAATCGTGACGCATTTCCCTCAACCACATATCGCTTCAATGTTGTCCTGCTTCCGAAAACATAACCAAGGAAAATGCGGCTGTTTCACTTTGAACATCCGTCGCAAGCGTGCACTTGGCCGTCGCGGGTCGAACAACAGTTGCACTACAAACCGGTCGAAGCTGACGTAGGTGTGCTGATGGTAGTGCGCAGCCAATGCAGGCACACCCAGCTCGGTGAAATAGCGCAGGCTGCGCGCGGCGCTGTCGCTGGCGCGTTGTTGGTCGGGATACAGTGGGCTGTCGAGGATGTGCAGTTCGCCGCCGTCGCGCAGCTGGGCGAGTAAACGGATGACCAGCGCGGCAGGGTCGGCGAAATACTGGATGCAGGCCGGTAGCACGATGGCGTCGAAGAGCTCCCGCGGCAGTTCCAGGGTCTGGATGTCGGCGGCGATGAAACTCAGGCGCTGGTCGTGGCCGAACACGCGTGCGGCCTGGGTCAGCTCGGTGCGATTGACGTCGATGCCGCACACATCGCGCTGCAGCGATTGCGCCAGCAGCTGCGACAGCCAGCCGTTGCCGCAGCCCAGTTCTGCAATGGCGCCCTCGCCTGCATGCGCCTGCAGATGCCGCACCAGCAAGGCGCTGGACAGCGCGCGCACCTGCCACTCGAGACTTGCGCCGAGCTTGCCACTGGGTCGTGGCAAGCTACGGACCTGCGCATCGGTGTAGAGCCGGCCTTCCTTGCGCCGGATCTGCAGATACTGCTGCTCGAACGGATCGCCGGCCAACGATTGCTGCACGAACACGCCATCGATGCTCTCCAGCTCGGACAACTGCTGCAGCCGATCGCGCAGCGCGGAAAATCCAACGGTCATTGGTTGCGGTCAGCGCTGCGAGGTGGCGCGATCGGTCAGCGGATCTTCCAACCCCACATTGGTCGATGCGGACTCGTAGACCGCCCTGTCGAGCAACCCGGTTTGCTTGGCCACCAGCACCGGAACCAGCATCTGCCCAGTCACGTTGGTCATGGTGCGCATCATGTCGAGGATGCGGTCGATCGCATACAGATAGCCGATGACTTCCAGCGGCAAGTTGGCCGCACTCAGCACAACCGTTGCCATGATCACCGCCGTGCCCGGCACGCCGGCAGTGCCGAAGCTGCCGAGTACCGAGGCGATCAACACCACGAAGTATTGATTGGCGGTCAGCGGCACGCCGGTGTATTGCGCGATGAACACCGCACACAGGGCCGGAAAGATCGCGCCGCAGCCATCCATCTTGATGCTGGCGCCCAGCGGCACCGCAAACGCGGCGTAATCCTTGCTGACGCCCAGGTTATGGGTGATCGAGCGCATCGCCACCGGCATCGCGGCAAAGCTGGACGAACTGACAAACGCCACCTGCATGCCAGGCGCCGCGCCACGGAAGAACTTCCACGGATTCAATCCGTGCAACAACAGCAGGCTGCTGTAGACCACCACGATGTGGATCGCGCAGGCCACATACAGCGCCAGTACGAAGTTGCCGAACGGCAACAGCTTCGCAAAGCCGTAGCTACCCACCAGGCTGGCGATCAAACCGAAGGTGCCGATCGGGGTCATCTCCAGCACGAAGCGGGTGACCTGAATCATGATGTCGCTCATTTGTGCAGTGAGCTTGCGCGCCTCGACCACGCGCTCGCCGAGCTTGACCATCGCAAAGCCCAGCAGTGCGGCGAAGAAGATCACCGGCAGGATCGATCCACGCCCGGCAGCCAACACTGTTTCGCCGGCCGCATTGGTGTTGGTGCCGATACCGGTCAGCGCGTAAAACGGATTGGACGGCACCACGTCCAGCAGCACCTTGATCGGGCTGGGCACATCGCGCGGTTTCCAGGCCGAATCCACGCTCAGGCTGAAATGGCCGGCGCCGGGTTGCATGAGCGTGCCCACTGCCAGGCCCACGCCCACCGCCAACGCCGCAGTGATGACAAACCACAAAAAGGTGCGTCCACCGAGCGCGGCGACGGATTTTTGCCCGCGTAGCGAGGAGATCGCATTGATCACCGCGAAGAACACCAATGGGATCGCGATCATCTTGATCAGCGTGACGTACAGATCGCCGAGTGGGCCGAACCACACATCGGCCGCCGGGCCCATGGCCCAGCCGGCCAGCGCGCCGAGGACGAAGCCGGACACCACGCGTTGCCAGAACGGAATGCGCAACCAGGCCGAGACCAATGTCATGCGTCGAATCATCCGGGGAGAGTGCATGCACCATAGCCCAGGCCCGCGCTGCCCGCGAGACCACGACTGGAACAGCGGTGTGTCATCTGTGCGAAGGATGCATCCCGGCATAATGTGCGCTGATTCAGTCACGAGTTCGATGCCGATGCGTTACCGCCTACCTGCCCTCGCCGCCCTGACCACCTTGTGTGTCGCTGCCTGCGCGTCCACCACCGGGAGCAACGCGTCCACGCCTCCCGCCGTACGCGTGGAGGTGCCGCAAGTGACGCATCCTGCAGACGAAACGCCGCAGTGGTGGTACCGCTCGGGCGCGGCCCGCGCAGCCGGTAACGGTGCGATGACCGGGCGCGCGCGCAATGTGATCCTGTTCCTGGGCGATGGCATGAGCCTGACCACCGTGGCCGCCGCGCGCATCCTGGATGGCCAACGCAAAGGCGGGCTGGGCGAAGAGAACCTGCTGTCGTGGGAGCAATTCCCGGCAACCGCCTTCAGCAAGACCTACAACACCGATTCGCAGACGCCGGATTCGGCCGGCACCATGACTGCGATCACCACCGGCGTGAAATCGCACATGGGCGCGATCGGCGTCAGCAGCGGCAACCGCAGCGATTGCGCCGACAGCCTGGGCAAGGGCTTGCTGAGCTGGATGCAACTGGCCGACAGCGCCGGCATGGCGACCGGCATCGTCACCACCACCCGGCTGACTCACGCCACCCCGGCGGCAACCTACGCGCATTCGCCAGACCGCAATTGGGAAAACGACACCGACCTACCCGACTCCGCACGCACCGCCGGCTGCCAGGACATCGCTCAGCAGCTGCTGTCCACCGCCCGCTACGGCCGTGGTCCGCAAGTGGTACTGGGTGGCGGACGCAGCCAGTTCCAGACCGTGCAGGAGCGCGACCCGGAGTACGACGACAAGGTCGGCCTGCGCCTGGACGGCCGCGATCTGGTCGCCGAGTGGAAACAGGCGCACCCGCAGGGCGCCTTTGTCTGGAACCAACAGCAATTAAAAGCGGCCTCCGGCGCACCCGCGCTGCTGGGCCTGTTCGAACCGGATCACATGCAGTTCGATCACAACCGCAACCGCACCCCACAGGGCGAGCCCAGCCTGACCGAGATGACCCGCACCGCGATTCAGTCATTGTCGCGCGACCCGAATGGTTTTGTGCTGATGGTCGAGGGCGGTCGTATCGATCACGCCAACCATGCCGGCAACGCCTACCGCGCGCTCGACGAAACGGTGTCGCTCTCCGATGCAGTACGCGCCGCCGTGCAGACCGCGCCGCCAGACACGCTGATCATCGTCACCGCCGACCATTCGCATACGCTCAACTTCGTCGGCTACCCGGTGCGCGGCAACCCGATCCTGGGCAAGGTACGCGGCACCGGCGGCGAAGAAGGCGACCGCACCCAGCTGGCGACCGACCTGGCCGGCCAGCCCTACACCACGCTGAGTTACGCCAACGGCCCCGGCTATACCGGCGCCAGCAACGCGCAGCCGGCCGGATCTAAGAAATATCCGCACGACCCCAGCAGCAGCGAGCCCGCCTCCGGCCGCCCGGACCTGACCCACGTCGACACCGAAGCCCCTAGCTATATGCAGGAATCGCTGGTGCCGACCAAGTCCGAGAGCCATGGCGGCGAAGACGTCGGCATCTGGGCCACCGGCCCGGGCAGTGCGGCCTTCCGCGGCACGCTGGAAGAGAACGTGATCTACCACGTCATCGTTCAGGCCACCCCGCGCCTGCGCGAGCGCTTGTGCAAGGCCGGTACCTGCGACAGCGCCGGCGTGCCGGTGGAGTTGCCGACATCGGCCACGTTCGAGACTGCGATCAAGCGTTGATGTGCAAGCTGCGTGCAACGCGACTGGCAACGGATAGTGATTCGTCGCTGGTCGCGTCTGGATGCAGCGTCGCAGCAAGCGGCCTGGATCGATGACCGCCCTACCGCTCCCCGCGACGCCGCCCGGCCCGATCCTTGTCGCCTACAGCGGCGGCATGGATTCGAGCGTTTTGCTGCATCTACTGGCAGCCGCGCCGCGCTATCGCGACAGCGGGTTGCGCGCGGTGCATGTGCATCACGGCTTGCACGCCGATGCCGATGCATGGGCTGCGCAGTGCCAGCGCCAATGCGCTGCATTGCAGATTCCCTTGCAGATCGCACGCGTGCAGATCGCGCGCAACAGCGGCCTGGGTCTGGAAGCCGCGGCACGCAATGCGCGCCACGCCGCGTTTGCCGAAACACTCACGCTCGGCGAATGGCTAACGCTGGCGCACCATCGCGACGACCAGGCCGAAACGTTCTTGCTACGCGCACTTCGTGCTTCCAGCCCGGATGGATTGGCCGCAATGCGCGCGCAGCGTCCGTTCGCGAGCGGCGTGCTCTGGCGTCCCTTGCTGCACTACCCGCGCGCCGACGTGCTGGCCTATGCGCAGGCACATGGGCTGGAGTGGATCGAAGATCCCAGCAATGCCGATACACGGCACGACCGCAACTTCCTGCGCACACAGCTGATGCCGTTGCTGCAGCAACGTTGGCCACAAGCTGCCGACGCGTTGGCACGCAGCGCGCAATTGAGCGCCGATGCCAGCGATTTGTTGCTGCAAGAGGACGCCGCGCTACTGCCCAGCATGCTGACCGCAACCGGCGCGCTGGATCTGCAGAGGTTGCGTGCGCAGCCCGCAATACGCCGGCAGCGTCTGCTGCGCGCCTGGGTGAGTGCAGCACACGCACCGGCGCTACCTGCACACGGCGTTGCCGCGCTGGAGCAGGAAATCGACAACCACGCACCAGATCGGCAAGCCTCTTTTGCCTGGCAACAGGTCCAAGTGCGGCGCTGGCGCCAGTGTCTGTATTTACTTCGCCCACCCGCCGCATGGCCACCGCAGTGGCAAACACACTGGGATGGCCAAGCAGCGCTGCACCTGCCAGATGGCGCGCAGTTGCAGTTACAAGCCGCACACGGCCTGCGCTTCGCGCAACCGCTGCGGGTTCGCGCACGCCACGGTGGCGAGCGCATCGTATTGCCGCAACGCGCGCATTCGCATCGACTCAAACATCTGCTGCAGGAGCTGGATCTACCGCCCTGGGAACGCGAGCGCCTGCCGATCCTGTGGGACGGCGACCAGGTGCTGGCAGCCGGCGATCGCATCGTCTCGGCCGCATTGAACGACTGGCTGCAGGCCAATGGCGCATCCTTGCGATGGCGCAGCAACGCAGCTGCGAATTGACCCGCCTGCGCGCGCGCCGCACACTTTAACGATGGCCAAGAAGTCCTTGAACGAAACATCCCCGGTTGCCCGCTTCGAACAGTCGCTGGAAGAACTCGAACAACTGGTGCAGAAGATGGAAGTCGGCGACCAGAGCCTGGAGCAATCGCTCACGGCATACGAGCGCGGCATTGGCTTGTACCGCGATTGCCAGCAGGCACTGGAACACGCCGAACTGCGCGTCCGCATGCTGACTGACCCCGCCCGCCCCGATCTGGCCGACGCCTTCGAACCTCCGTCGCAGGACGGCGGCTAAGATGAGTTCGGCGCTGTTGGAGCACTGGATCGGCCGCACCGAACGCAGCCTGGAAGCCTGCCTGCCCAGCCCCGCGCTGGCTCCGCAACGTCTGCACGCCGCGATGCGGCACGCGGTGCTGGGCGGCGGCAAGCGCATGCGTCCACTGCTGGTGTATGCAACCGGCGCGCTGTTCGGCGCCGACGAGGACAGCCTGGCAACGCCCGCCGTGGCAGTGGAGCTGATGCACGCCTATTCGCTGGTGCACGACGACTTGCCGGCAATGGACGACGACGGGCTGCGCCGCGGCCAGCCCACCGTGCACATCGCCTTCGACGAGGCCACTGCGATTCTGGCCGGCGATGCGCTGCAGACACGTGCGTTCGAGTTGTTGGCTGCGGCCAAAGTCAGTGCGGAACTGCGGGTCGGCTGGCTGCAGAGCCTGTCCACCGCTGCGGGCGCTGCCGGCATGTGCGGTGGCCAGGCGCTGGATATCGATGCCACTGGCCAGCTGCAATCGCTGCACGAGCTCGAACGCATGCATGCATTTAAAACCGGAGCTCTGATCCGCGCGGCGGTGCGCATGGGCGCGTTGACCGGTGGCGCCGCGCACGCCGACCAGCAGCGCCTGGACAGTTTTGCCAATGCGATGGGCCTGGCCTTCCAGGTTCGCGACGACATCCTGGATGTGGAATCGAGCTCGGCGCAGCTGGGCAAGACTGCGGGCAAGGACGCCGCACAATCCAAATCCACCTACCCTGCCCTGCTCGGGATGGAAGGCGCCAAGGCCAAACTGGCAGAGCTTGCAACGCGCATGCATGACATCCTGCAGCTCTATGGCCAGCCCGGCGAAACGCTGGCGATGCTGGGCCGCTTCGCGGTGGACCGCGCGCACTGAACGCGGCGATCCAACCCGTTACGCACCGGAAAGGCGTGGCCTAGTCGGCGCTCGGGTGGCGCCCCCCCAACCTACTGCGTTTTCTTACAAGGCATCTACGTCCACCCGGAAGTCGCCGCACTGCCGTCTGCGCACTCCGTGCGCCAGCGCACTGTGGGCTAGTCGAGCACCCTGGACAGACATCTGCAGCTGGTCACAAACGTAAATACTGCTTTCTATACGTAACATAAAAAAACTATCTAATAATACTAAAGATGCTAAAAACCACACTTTTAAGCTGAATTATCGACGTTGAAGGATCCCCACTGCTATTTTGCAGCAGCAAGAACTCAAAAATGTCACCAATCAACACGCGTGCCGCTTCCGCTCGCCTGCCTAGTTTTGTCTGCACGCGCCCCGACCTATCAGCTGCCGCTGAAGTCGCTAGACAATGGCATTCTGGAAGTTCACCGCTTCCTTGGCCCTATCGGTGGCGAACGGCTTGGGCGGGCTGGCATCCGTGCTGATCAGCCAGATCACCCACGCGCCGATCAAGGACGTCAGGATACCGAGCAACTGCGCGGCAAGCGCCAAGGTGCGCTGTTCCGACTGCGAGCTGCTACTGCCGTCGATGAGAGCGGCAAGACACATGGCGGACGGCGCGCTCAGAACCGCACTGTTCGGGTGGTACATGCCGATTCCGAGCACCGGCCGCGCCCGCCTGGCGGTGAGCGCAGGTGTTTTGTTACCCGCGCTTAGCTATCGCCCGCCACAGTCATTCGGTTGAGCAGCACCGCGCCGATCTTGACGTGCGAGCGCGGATCAACGTCGTTGCCGACTGCTTCGATGCAGGCGAACATTTCGCGCAGGTTGCCGGCGATGGTCAGGCCATCGACCGGATAAGCGATGACGCCGTTCTCGATCCAGAAACCGCCGGCGCCGCGCGAGTAATCGCCGGTCACCGCGTTGACGCCATTGCCCATTAGCTCGGTGACCAGCAGGCCGCGCGACATGCCCGCAATCAGCGAGGCTAGGTCGCCCGCGTTGGCGGTGACCTGCAGGTTATGCACGCCGCCGGCGTTGGCGGTGGTCTGCAGGCCCAGCTTGCGCGCCGAATAGCTGCCAAGCACATAACGCTGCAGCACACCGTCGGTGATCAGCGCCGACCGTCGTGTCGCCACACCCTCGCCATCGAAGGCGGCCGAGCGCAGCCCGCGCCGCAGATGCGGCAGTTCTTCGATGCCGAACCAATCCGGGAACAACTTGGTGCCGACACTGTCGAGCAGGAAGCTGGCGCGACGATACAGTGCGCCACCGGAGACCGCACCGAGCAGATGCCCGACCAGCGACCGGGCCACTTCCGGCGCGAACAGCACTGGCAGCTGGCCGGTCGGCAGCGAGCGTGGCTGTAGGCGCGCCAGGGTGCGATCGGCAGCATGGCGGCCGATCGCCTCGGGCGCTTCCAGGTCTTCGCGTGCCAGCGCGCTGCTGTACCAGCCATTGCGCTGCATGCCGTCGCCCTGCCCGGCGATCAGCGCGCAGCTGATCGAGTGATGGGTGCCGCGCTCGCGCCCGATGAAGCCGTGCGAGTTGGCGTACACCGATAGGCTGAGGCCGGTGCTGGCCGAGGCGCCATCGGAATTGCTGATCCGTGCATCAGCGTCACGGCCGGCGCTTTCGCAGGCCAGCGCAAGATCGACTGCGGTGTCGGCGTCCAGCGCCCACGGGTGCCAGCTGTCCAGTTCGGGGAAGTCGTGCGCCATCAGCTCCGGGTCGGCCAGGCCGACGGCCACGTCGTCTTCGGTGTAGCGGGCGATCGCGCAGGCCTGGGCGACGGTCGATTCCAGGCTGGAGTCCTGCAGATCGGCGGTGCTGGCGCTGCCCTTGCGCTTGCCGAAGTAGACGGTGACCGCAATGCCGCGGTCGCGGGTGGATTCCACCGTTTCCACATCGCCCAGCCGCACGTTGACGTCCAGGCCGCGCTCTTCGCTGCAGCTCACTTCGGCCTGGGTGGCCCCGGCCGCACGGGCGCGCTCGAGCAGGCGCTGCGAGATGTCAGTGAGCGCGTCCAGGCGCTTCAGGCTGTCGTCGTAGACACGTGTTTCGGAGGAGAGTGCGTTCAATGCTTTATCCTTTTAATCAATAACTTCTTGTTTTGGATGGATTGCAATGCGCGGACGCGACGAAGACACCGGTGAATTTCGCGGCGCCAGCCGCAGCCAGCAACGGCGCGAGGCGCTGGAAATTTTCGACCTTGGCGAAAAGCTGGTGGCGCTTACCCCGGCGCAGCTGGCCAAGTTGCCGGTGCCCGAATCGCTGATTCCGCATATCGAAGAGAGCAAGCGCATCACTTCGCACATCGCGCACAAGCGGCAGCTGGCATTTCTGGCCAAGCATATGCGCCGTGAGGACGACGATACGCTGAAGGCGCTGCGCGATGCGCTGGATGCCAACAGCGACACCGCGCGCCGCGAAGTAGCTGCGATCCACCGCGTCGAGCGTTGGCGTGAGCGGCTGCTGGCCGAAAGCGATGTGGCGCTGGCCGAGCTGCTGGAAGCCTACCCTGCCGCCGACCGTCAGCAACTGCGCCAGCTGGTGCGCAACGCCATCAGCGAGCGGGCCAAGAACAAGCCGCCGCGTGCTTACCGTGAGCTGTTCCAGGTGCTGCGCGAGCTGTCCGGCCAGACCGGCGAACAAGCCGATGCCGACATGGATATCGACGACGCAGACATCGACATCGACGAAGCGCAAACGCGGAACGAGGACTAGAGAATCACGCAGGAGGGACGCGTCACGCCCCCCTGCTCCCGCTGTTGCGATTCCCAAATCCCGATTCCCGAATCCCCGCATCTCAGGCCTGCGTTCCGCCAACGGTGATGCCGTCGATCAGCAGCGAGGGCTGGCCGACGCCGACCGGCACGCTCTGACCGTCCTTGCCGCACACGCCTACGCCTTCGTCCAGCGCCAGGTCATTACCAATCATGCGCACCTTCTGCATGGTTTCCGGGCCGTTGCCGATCAGCGTGGCGCCCTTCACCGGCGCGGTGACCTTGCCGTCTTCGATCAGGTAGGCCTCGGTGGCCGAGAACACATATTTGCCGCTGGTGATGTCGACCTGGCCGCCGCCGAAATTCACCGCGTAAATGCCTTTTTTCACAGAGCGGATCATTTCCTGCGGGTCGTGCTGCCCGGTGCGCATGTAGGTGTTGGTCATGCGCGGCATGGTCAGGTGCGCGAACGATTCGCGGCGGCCGTTGCCAGTCGGCGCCACGCCCATCAGACGCGCGTTATGGGTGTCTTGCATGTAGCCGACCAGCACGCCGTCTTCGATCAGCGTGGTGCACTGGGTGGGCGTGCCTTCGTCGTCGATGTTGAGCGAGCCTCGGCGGCCATCCAAGGTGCCGTCATCGACGATGGTGACGCCGGGCGATGCCACGCGCTCGCCGATGCGGCCGGCGTAGACGCTGGTGCCCTTGCGATTGAAGTCGCCCTCCAGGCCATGCCCGACCGCCTCGTGCAGCAGCACGCCAGGCCAGCCGGGGCCGAGCACCACCTGCATCACGCCTGCCGGTGCGGGAATCGCATCCAGATTCACCAGCGCCTGGCGCAGCGCTTCGCGTGCGAAGCCTTCGGGGCGGCCGTCGGCGAACAGCTCGGCGTAGCCATAACGACCGCCGCCACCGGAATAGCCGGATTCGCGACGCCCGCCGTGCTCGACGATGACCTGCACGTTCAAACGCACCAGCGGGCGCACATCGGCGGCCAGCACGCCGTCGCTGCGCGCGATCAGCACAGTGTCCACGCCGCCGGACAGACTCACCATCACCTGCTTGACGCGCGGGTCGGCGGCGCGCACGTACTGGTCGATGCGGCGCAGCAGATCGACCTTGGTGGCGCTGTCCATGTCGTCGATCGGGTCGGTGGCCGGGTAGAGGGCATCGGGAGCATGCGCGCGGCCGGTGCCACGCACTAGCGTGCGGGTGGATTGCGCGCCGCCGTCGCGCGAGATCGCGCGTGCCGATTGCGCCGCTTCCAGCAGCGCTTCACGCTGGATGTCATCGGAATAGGCGAAGCCGGTCTTCTCGCCGGCGATCGCGCGCACGCCGACGCCTTGTTCGATGGAATGCGCACCGTCCTTGACGATGCCGTCTTCCACGCTCCAGCTCTCGCGTCGCGAATGCTGGAAGTACAGGTCGCCGAAGTCGATGCCCGGGCCCAACAGGGCGCCGAAGGTGCGGTCGAGATGGCCGGTGTCCAGGCCGGAAGGAAGCAGCAGCCGGGTTTCGGCCAGAGTGAGAGCGTTATCGGTCATACGATCAGGATGGGGCCCGCGCGCCGGGGAGACAAGTCGTTCGGCTGAATATGCGGCACGGCTATCCTGGCGGGCCCGCTGGCTGCCGCTGGCGATCGACAATGCGCACGGTTGGGAACTGCTGTGCCAGGCCGGTTGCGCGGCCAGCTGGAACGGCGGCGATGGCCTGGACGCCATCCAGATCGTTGCAGATGCCGGCAGCGCGTCACCGGCGATCAGCCACTTCGGCGATGGCGGACCGACCTTCTAAGCGCGTCAGCGCGCTGACGCGGTGGGCCTGACACATGCAATGCTTGCGGGAAGGCGCTTGGTACATTCGGTTTGCTCTGCGCGCGCCTCGCGCTTAGGCGCCTCAGCGCGGCGCGGTGCCAGGCTTGCTGGCACCAGGACCTGGCGTGCTTGAAGAGCTCGGCTTGCTCGGCGCACGCTCGCGCGCCTCGCGGTCGACCACGTCCACCTGCGGCTCCTTCCAGGGTCCGGTGACGTGATAGGTCTTGGCGCCGATGGCGCCCAGCGGTTTGCCCAGCACCGCATTGGCGGCCGCGCCCACCGCCGCGCCGACCGGGCCACCGGCCACGGCGCCTACCACGGTCAGCAGATTGCCGGCCTTGGGGTTCACGTCCACGGTCTGGTCGAAGGTCTGCGCGCGCAGGTCGGTCTGCCCACGGATGGCGATGTCGGCGGCGGGACCTTCGATGCGAATGGCGTCGGTGCGCGCCAGGCCATCGCCGAAGCGCACCTCGCCGGCCAGCTTGTTGAAGGCCAGGCCCTTGGAGAAGAAATCGCGGAAGTCGAACATCAACCGGCGCGGCAACTGCGCCACGCTGAGCAGGCCGAGCACGCGGCCGGCGCCGGGGTCCACTTCCAGCAACTGGCCGTCGCGCACATCAATCTTGAGATCGCCCTCCAGCGAACCGAGCGCAAAGCCGGTCGGCGAGCCCTGCCAGCCGGCGTTGAGTTCCAGCTGGCCTTGGCCGCCGCGCAGCTGGCCGCCCAGCGTGAGGTTTTGCAGCAGACTGCCGAGATTGCGGCTGTCCACGCGTGCCGACAAGCGCGTGCTGGCGGCCTCGCCCTTGCCGCGCCAGGCGCCGGTCAGGCCGATGCTCTGGTCGTTGGAGCGCAGTTGCAGTTGATCCACCTGCATGCCGTCGCTGAGCCGGCTGCTGCGCAAGGTCGCTGCGCCCAGGGTCATCTTGCCGACCTGCAAGTCATCGATATCCAGCGACAACGGCGGAATCGACACCGGGTCGAATTCGGCCACCGCGCGCCGCGCCGGCTCGGGCAAGGCCCCGGCCAGCGGATCGCCGGGCTCGGGCGTGGCCGGTTCGGCAGGTGCCACCAGCGGCTGCCAATGCACGGTACTCAACTTGCCTTGCACGGCGGCGCCATCGGCATTGGGCACGCTGAGCTGGCCGGCCAGCGACGGGCCGTCCAGCGTCACCGCCACCGCGTCGCGGGTGGGGCGTAGCCGCAGCCGGGTCTGTGGGAACACGCCGCCGATCATCAACAGCTTGTCCGCCTGCACGTCCACTTGCTGAAGCGGCACGGCATTTTTTCCGGGCTCCGGCTGGCCCGGCACTGGCGGCATGTCCGGCTCACTGCTACCGCGCGCCAGGCTGATCCAGTCGATCGCATCCAGCGAGGCGGTGCGGCCGGTGACGATCAGACCGTTGGCCGGTGGACGCTCGGTGACCGTGTCGGTGCCCATCACCACGCGCACGCCGGTCTGGTTGCCCTGGCTGCTGGCCTTGAGCGCCACCAGTTTGCCGAACGCCACATCGATATCGCCGTTACCCACCGGCAAGGCAACCGTGACCTGGGTGGCCAGCGACTGCATGGCAGGCTTGTCCAGCGGCGCAGGCAGATCCAGGGTGGTGCCGACCAGGTCCGAGCGCAGGCTCAACATCGCCTTCGCATCGGTCTGGCCAGGCGGCGGCAATGGCACATCCACATCTACCTGCCAGGGCGCGCTGCCGCGCACATACGGGCGCAGCCATTCCATCTGCGGCGCGCGGTCGAACAAGTCCTTGGCATCCAGGGTGGCGGCAAAGCGCGCTTCGAATGCCTGCTTCGGGTCCTGCACGAAGCCGCCGGCACGCAAGGACAACTCGCCGCTGCGGCCCTGGTGCTGCACGCTCAGATGCTCGGCGGCGAAACCGGTGTCGCGGTATTCGGCCTGCCCGCTGACCTGATCGAAGGCCAGATTCCAGCGCGCATCGCCCAGCTTGGCGCCCCGCAGCGCGACCGTGCCCTGCAGATGCCCGCCAACCCCGCGCGTCCGCAGCGGACGCAGCAGATCGAAGGTGACCGTTGCCGGGCCGGACACCGTGAGATTGCGCAGCGTGTCGCCGTAGCGGCGCTCCGACGGACTTTTGCGCAGTATGCCCAGCAGCTGCGTGGCGTCGGCCTGGGTGGAGGCGCGCACGTAAAGCTCGGAGGTGGCGAAATTGGGAATGCCGGCTTCAAGCTGGGCGATTGGCGCACCGGCAAGATCGCCACTGCCCCGCAGCGAAACTCCGTTACCGAGGAAGCTCAGATCGGCCTGTACCTGCCCCATCGCCGGCCAGTCGGGGTTGAAGGCAATCACGCCGTCGCGGATGTGACCGAACGCTTCGAAGCGCCCGTCGTTGCCGTCGAACGGCCAGTCATCCAGATCGCCGCTGACCAAACAGGTGCCGCCGGTGATCACGCCGCCGGCCACCGCCTTGTCCAGCCAGTCGATGGCGAGCTTGCTCATCTTGGAGCGGATCCAGAATTTGCGCGCCACCGGCAACGCGACGTCGTCCAGTTGCGTGGCCAGCTGGATGCGCGGGCGGCTGCCATCGTTCTGGAACCACAGCCCGCCGCGCACGTGGGCGCCGTAATCCTTGGCCTGCACCCGCAAAGCAGGCGTGGCGACCTGCCAGCCGGCGCCTTCGCGCCAGCCGACGATCTTGCCGGCCAGTTGGATCTCGTGCACCACGCCGAAGCCGGTCGGCCAGTCGAAACGCACCGTGGCATCGGACGCGGTGTCCAGCTCGACCGCCTGCGCATCGCCATCGAGATGGCCGCGCAAACCGCTGATGCCTGGCGAGTTGCCGACAGGTGAAAATGCCAATTCTTCGATCTGGCCCTGCGCGCGCAGCGCACCGCCCTGCTCGCCCGCGACCTGCAGGTCGGCCAGGCGCAATTGCGGCTTGGACACGCTCAACCAACGCCGCAAACCGGGCGACAGCTGGTCGCTCAATGCGGCCGCCGCAATCAGGCCGGACACATCCACCCGTTGGCCCACCAGCGCATAACGGCGCCCACCGGCAACACTCAGGCCATCCAGATGTTGCAGCTTCGCCGCCTGGCCCAGCCGCAGCAACGGCGCATCCACCCGCCAGCCGCCGTCGATGGTCTGCCAGCGCGCACGCGCCTGCAGCCGTTCCCACACCAGCGTGCGGCGTGCGGTTTCACCAGGCAGCGCGGCGCCGGACAACCGCAACTGTTGCAGATCGGCATCCACGCTGACGCCGGTGATGCGGCGCGCGTGCAAATGCGCCCAGGCCTGTAAACGTCCACCACCGCCATCCACGCGCATGCCGCCGAACTGCAGCAGCGACGCCCATGCGGCCAGATCCGCAGGATCGGCCTGCGCGTAGGCACTGCCATCGCCGCTGTCGCGGTCGAACGCGATCACGATGGTCAACGGCGCGCGTTGCAGGTCGATCCACGCATGGCTGCCAACTTTCACCGTCGAGCCGCTGACGCGCAGGCGCAGGTCGATACGCGGCAACGTGGTCTCCAGGCCGATCGATGGTGCTGTCACCTGCAGACGCGCCTCGGCCACCTGAATTTCACCGAGTCGGCGCAGTGCTTCCAGCGGGTCGGAACGCCCACCGCTGGGCAGCCCCTGCACCGACCACCCGCCGTCGTCGCCACGTTGCAGCGTCAGCGCCAGTCCGCGCAGGCGCACTTCGGTCAGCGAATGGCCGGGCAACAGGCCGGCATACATCGCCAGCAGGATCTCGGCCTGGCCCACCCGCACCTCGCCATGCGGGCCGATCCGCAACCCATCCAGGCGCAACAGCGGGCCGCGCCGGGTCCATTCGGTCTGCAGCCGGTCGAAGGCGATGGGTTGGCCGGCACGCTGGCTCAGCCACGCGGCGATCTGCTGCGGACGCTGCTCGGCCAGCGGCAGCACCTGGCTGGCCGCGCCCACCAGCAACGCGACCGCCACCAGCGCAAGTGCGGCGGTGGTGATCGCATAGCGGCGAAACAGACGGAGACGGCGGCGCAGCGGGGTGGGCATTAGACGCAGGGCGTGGGCATTGGAGATTGGGGATTGGTTACAGCATGTACTGGCACTGTCACATCAACGCGCATTATCAGACCAAGGCGCAGAACGCGTGCCCGCTTTTACGCATCCCACTTCTGAATCCCGAATCCCCGTTTCACAACAACACCACGTCGAACTGCTCCTGCAGATACTGGTCGTCGGACTGAAAGCGGATGCTCTTGCCGAGGAACTCTTCCAGCTCGGCCACTGTCGCCGATTCTTCGTCGGTGATACGCGCCACCACTTTCGAGGAGGCGATCACCAGCAGCCGCGCCGCATCGAACTGGCGCACCGCGCGGGTGATCTCGCGGAAGATTTCGTAGGTCACCGTCTCGGCGGTCTTGATGGTGCCGCGCCCGCTGCACTGGCCGCAGGTTTCCGACAGCTGCCGCTCCAGGCTTTCGACGGTGCGCTTGCGAGTCATCTCCACCAGGCCCAGTGGCGAGAACTCGTACACGGTGGTCTTGGCGTGATCGCGCGCCAACGCCTTTTCCAGCGTGCGCAGCACCTGGCGGCGATGCTCGGCGTCGTCCATGTCGATGAAGTCGATGATGATGATGCCGCCCAGATTGCGCAGCCGCAGCTGCCGCGCCACCGCCTGCGCGGCCTCCAGGTTGGTGCGGAACACGGTTTCTTCGAGATTGCGCTGGCCGACGAACGAGCCGGTGTTGACGTCGATAATGGTCATCGCTTCGGTCTGATCGATCACCAGATAGCCACCGGACTTGAGCGGCACCTGCTTGTTCAGCGCACGCCCGATCTCGTCCTCGACCCGATACAGATCGAAGATCGGCCTATCGCCGGTGTACAGCTCCAGCCGCTCGGCCAGCACCGGCATGTACTTGGCCACGAATGCCTGCAACTGCACGAATGTCTCGTTGGAATCGACCTTGACCTTCTCCACATCGCGGCGGATCAGATCGCGTACCGCACGCAGCGGCAGGCTCAGATCTTCGTAGATGATGCTGCACGGCGGCGCTTCGCGGCCGCGCCGCTCGACCGCGGCCCAGACCCGGGACAGATAGGCGATGTCCTCGGCCAGCGCCTCGGCCGGCTGGCCTTCGGCATTGGTGCGGATGATGTAGCCGAAGCCACCGTGCTGGGCCGAGACCTCGCTGACAATGGTCTTCAAACGCAGCCGCTCTGCCTCGGTTTCGATGCGCGCCGACACCCCGACGATCTTGGACTGCGGCAGCAGCACCAGATAGCGCGAGGGAATGCTGATCTGCGTGGTCAGCCGCGCGCCCTTGGTGCCGATCGGGTCCTTGACCACCTGCACCACGATATCCTGGCCGTCGCGCAGCAGCTCCACGATCGGCACCGAGGCAGCCGGCGGCGGCGGAATGGGCGTCTCTTCGGTATCGACCACGCTGGCCGGTGCCGGTGCCGGGCGGATCACGTCATTGGCGTGCAGAAACGCAGCGCGCTCCAGGCCCAGTTCGACGAATGCCGCCTGCATGCCGGGCATCACCCGCTGCACCTTGCCCTTGTAGATATTGCCGACCACGCCACGGCGCCAACCGCGCTCGATATGCAGTTCCTGCAGCATGCCGTTCTCGATCACCGCCACGCGGGTTTCGCGCGGGGTGACGTTGACCAAAATCTCTTCCGACATCAATGCGCTCCGAAGGCTGTGAGCAACTGCGAGGTGTGAAACAGCGGCAATCCCATCACCCCGGAATAGCTCCCGGACAGATGGCTGATAAAACGTTCGGCGCGTCCCTGAATCGCGTACGCACCGGCCTTGCCCATCGGCTCGCCGCAGGCCGCATAGGCGGCGATCTGCGCGGCATCGAGCGTGTCGAAGGTGACTTCCGACACCACCAGGGCCTGCATCGGTGTGCGTTGTGCGCAGACTAGAACCACCGCCGTGAGCACCTGGTGGGTGCGCCCTGACAGCAAGCTCAACATCGCGATCGCATCGCCCACATCGACCGGCTTGCCGAACACCCGCTCACCCAATACCACTTCGGTATCGGAGCCCAGCACAATTGCACCGGGGTCGCTGGCCTGCACTTGCGCCAGCCCGGCGCGCGCCTTGTCCAGCGCAACACGTTGCACGTAGTGCGCGGGTGATTCGTCGGGGGCGCGCAGCTCGGGCACGTCCAGTTGCAACGTCTGGAACGGCACATCCAGGCGTTGCAGAAGTTCTTGTCGGCGCGCTGATCGGGAGGCGAGATAAAGCATCCTTCCAGCATACCTGTTGCCCATGCTCGCCCGCTTGCCTGCGCAAGCAACAGTGCTCGCGCTCGACTCACAACCTGTTCATCGAGCTAGCAACACGCTCTTGATACAGACTAAGGAGATCTCATGCGTAGCACCTTCAAACCGTTGTTGCTGGCCCTGTCGATCGCTGCCGGAACCGCCATGACCGCCCATGCTCAACCTGCGCCGAGTTACACCATTCCCCCCGACGGCACTCTGCTCAACGTGTCGGCCGAAGCGGACGCCAAGCGCGTGCCGGACATCGCCACGCTGTCTGCCGGCGTAGTCACGCAGGCCGCCGACGGCAATGCAGCCATGCGTCAGAACGCCGAACAGATGAGCAAGGTGATGGCCGCCGTCAAGGCTGCCGGCATCGCCGACAAGGACGTGCAGACCAGCGGCATCAACCTCAGCCCGCAGTACACCTACAAAGAAAAAGAAGCGTCCAAGATCAATGGCTACCAGGCCAGCAACACGGTCAGCCTCAAGGTGCGCGACATCGCGCGCCTGGGCAAAGCGCTCGACGCCCTGGTCGCCCAGGGCGCCAACAACATCAACGGCCCCAGCTTCTCGCTCGACCAGCCCGAGCCGGTCTACGACGAAGCACGCGTGGCCGCCCTGAAGAAGGCCCAGGCCCGCGCCGACACCTATGCCAAGTCGCTCGGCATGAAGGTGCGCCGCATCGTCAGCATCTCCGAAGGCCGCAGCGGCGGCAGCGTGCGCCCGATGATGATGGCCGCCTCGATGCGCTCGGCCAAGGCCGAGATGGACACCCCGGTCGCCCCGGGCGAGAGCACGCTGTCGATCAACCTGGATGTGACATTCGAATTGGGGCGTTGACCGGACCGAAACCGAGCTTGATTTGAGTTTCCAGACTGCCCTTTCTTGAGGGCAGTTTTTTCCACCCATCGCGAGACTTGGCTAATACAAGATCGCCTGGTGACCTCAACCACCCCAAGGCTCAAAACACCAGGCACATGCTTTGCGATCAAACGATTTTTTACGTATGACTAGGCCATTTGGCAGTTCTCTGCTTGAAGACGCATGAAATTTAAAGAATTCGTTCTTTAAATCAGTTCTTCCATTCTCTAGCATCGGTTGTAAGCGCACAGTCATCTTCGTGGCGGCGCTTATCCGGAGAGAGAACACCGATGACCCGCCAGCCCGCCCTGCGTTGCCAGCCTCGTCCATCCCCTCGCACACGTTTCAGCAGGATCAGTGTGCTGGCTATTGCGCTGAGCGGGGCGGTGGGCATCTTGGCAACGGGCACCGCTGCCGCGCAGAGCACCACTGCCAGCATTTACGGAACAGTGCCGTCAGGTAGCGGTGCCAGCGTAACGGCACAGAGCGACACCGGTTTCACCCGAACAGCGACCGTCGATGCAAACGGACGTTACGCCATCGGCAATCTGCCGATCGGCAACTACACCGTCACCGTTCAGCGCGAGGGCCAGGCTGCAGAAACGCGCAAGAACGTGGCACTGCGCGTCGGTGCCGGTACAGATGTCTCCTTCGGCAACGCCGGGTCGGCCGCTGCCGCCACCCTGGGCACCATCACCGTGACCGGCAAGGGCATCTCGCCGGTGGACGTGTCCGCCACCGCATCGCGCACGGTCATCACTGCAGAACAGTTGCAACGCCTGCCGCTGGCACGCTCTGGCGAAGCCATTGCCTTGCTATCGCCTGGCGCTGTCCAGGGAAGCGGCTACTTCGGTAATGCCATTTCCTTCGGGGGCGCGGGCGTCACCGAAAATGCCTACTACCTCAACGGCTACCTCAGCTCCAATCCACTGACCAACATCGGTGGCGTGAGCCTGCCCTTCGGTGCCATTGATCAGCAGGAAACCTATACCGGTGGCTATAGCGCACGTTATGGCCGCTCGGCAGACGGTGTACTCAGCCAAGTGGGCAAGCGCGGCACCAACGAATGGCATTTCGGTGCGCAGGTTCTGTGGCGACCGAAGAGGCTGTCCAGCGACAACAAGAATGTCTTTTATCCCGATACCGCCCCACCTGCGGGCTATGAATACAGCGATGAAAGCCTGCCCGGCACTCTTTACCGTAGCCAAAAGGACGACACCTTTTGGAATACGGTCTCTAGCGTTTATGGCGGCGGACCGCTGATCGAAGACCGACTGTTCGTCTTTATCGCCGCAGAGCAGGAGCGCAGCCAGGGAGTTTCTACAGCCCGCAGAGACGACCCGGTCATCGGCCGCAACAACTATCGCATCGACGAGCCCAAGATCTACGCGAAGATCGATTGGAACATCAACGACAGCAATATCCTCGAACTGACCGGCATCAAGAACAGTTATCGCGAAGGTGGCTTCTACACCGACTTTGCCGGGTATCAGGGGGTCGACGGGGACGCGAATGGCGCCTTTGCCGATACGGTCAAGGTCAACGACCGCTACTACATCGGCAAATACACCAGCTACATCACCGATGACCTGACCTTGAGTGCGACCTATGGCAAAAGCCGTCAGACCGACTTCCGCAACAACCCCAGCACCTCACCACTGCTGACCAGCACCAATCTGCAGGATCCGGCGATCACCGATGGACGCGAGATCCGCAACAACCAGACCTCCAGCCAGGCACGCGATGGCGAAAACACCACGCGCGGCCTGCGTATCGACCTGGAATACGTCTTGGGTAGTCACACGCTGACGGCGGGCGTGGACAACATGTACTTCAATGCAAACAACGAAGGTGTCATCACTACCGGCCCCGGCTTCGGCTGGATCTACGGCCGCTCCTCACGCCCAACCTCGCCCATCAGCGCTGCGCTTGGCGTCGGTCCGGCCGGCGGCAATGGTTACTACGCTTATCGAACCGTGTTCACTACTGCAACCAGCATGTCGGTCGAGCAAAAAGCTTACTTCCTCGAAGACAAGTGGCAGGTCAACGACAAGCTCTTGCTGACGCTTGGTATTCGCAACGACAAGTTCACCAACTTCAATGACGTTGGCGCGGCCTATGTGACCAGCGCAGATCAATGGGCTCCGCGTTTGGGCCTCAGCTGGGACGTGTTCGGCGACTCATCGCTCAAGGTCTATGGCAATGCCGGCCGTTATTACCTGGCATTGCCCAACAGTGTGGCCATCCGCGGGGCATCGCCGTCCACCTTTACGCGCGAATACTTCACCTACAGCGGTATCGATGCGCAAGGAAGCCCGACCGGCCTGACGCCTGTCGCTGTCGATCCATCCGCAGGATTTACCTGCTCCGGCAATATCGTGTCCGCCGGCCTGGAATGCGGTCAGGCACCGGATGCAGCAGGCATCACCGCTACCGACCTCAAGTCGATGTACCAGGACGAGTTCATGCTTGGCTTCGACAAAACGCTGGGCGAGAGTTGGGTCACCGGTGTCAAGGCGACCTACCGCACGCTAGGCGCGACCATCGACGATGTCTGCGACGCGGATCGGATGCGTACCAAGCTGACCGCATCGGGCATCGATCCGGATAGCGTCAATGTTCCCGGTTGCATCATCTTCAACCCGGGCGAGACAAATTTTTTCAGTCTGGCGAATCTCGATGGTTCCGCTCGCACATCGGTCTCGATGACGCCTTCGGATTGGGGCTTCGACAAGAAGGCCAAGCGCAAGTACCTGGCGTTGGATCTGTTCCTGCAGCACCCGTTCGACGGCAAGTGGGAAGGCCGCATCGACTACACGCTGTCGCGCAATGACGGCAACACTGAAGGTCAGGTGAAATCCGATATCGGCCAGACCGACGTGTCCAAGACGCGGGATTGGGATGCCGCTGCGTTGATGTGGTATCCCGGTGGTTATCTGGCCAATGATCGTCGCCACCAGATCAAGATCTACGGCTCGTATCAGATCGCGCCGGAATGGTTGATCGCCGGCAACATCCGCATCCTGTCCGGCACGCCGAAATCCTGCCTTGGCTACGTCAGCATCAACGGCATCAGCGAAGATTCCGACGCTGGCGATCCGGTCGGCTATGGCTCCGCTTATCACACCTGCAACGGCCAACCGTCGCGTCCGGGCGATGCCGGTCGCTTGCCCTGGACCAAGATTGTCGATCTGGGCCTGACATATCGTCCCGGTTTCGCCGACAACAATCTCGCAGTTACGTTACA
The DNA here is from genome assembly GCF_002940065.1 of Xanthomonas populi. Taxonomy (GTDB): domain Bacteria; phylum Pseudomonadota; class Gammaproteobacteria; order Xanthomonadales; family Xanthomonadaceae; genus Xanthomonas; species Xanthomonas populi. The sequence goes on along the minus strand of NZ_MDEJ01000067.1, from coordinate 1,204 downwards.
AGCCTTCAACATCTTCAACGAGCGCAAGCCACTCCAGGTCGACTCCACTTGGGAAGATGCGCCGTTCACCCTGTCCAATACCTACGACACGGGCGCCTACTTCACTCAACCACGCTACGCGATGTTCTCCGTGTCGTACTACTACTGACGCACTCTCCCGTCGGCGTCGTTTACCCAGCCCCGCAACGGGCTGGGATTTTCTCAGTGTCCACGCCCAGCTTCGGCTGGGCGTTTTTGTTGCACGAGCGGCGATAAAGCGCGCGTTATGGACGGAAACAAAGCCACGCCAATAACATCGCCGATCTCTCTGAGCGATCGATTTTTCATCCAGGCGGTAAGCACTTGCGATGATGCGAATCGCTTGTGCAGCCGCCACGGCTGCGGTGAAGCTACGCTACCGGATGGTGTACTGCGTCCGGGTCGCACTGGTCCTTTCCGCAGTTCCGTTGAGGAGGTGGATGATGGTTCTCACGCAATCGCAGGTTTTTTCCCGATCCACAGGCATCGACACCTCGCGCGTTCTGGCGACGAGTACGGCCGCGGCATTGCATTTACTGGCCGGCGGGTTGTTGTTGATTCCGCTCTCGTAACGGGCGGGTCCGCAGCAGCCCACGCCCAAACAGCGTTGGGTCATGCCGATGACGGCCCCAACGCCACCCGCCCCGCCACCGGTTTTCCCGATCGAAGTGAAGTTCACGCCGCAGGCGACGCATACACCGCCCACCACAGTGCAGGTGCAAGTCCCGCTGGTCAGCCAGGCAGCCGTGGTCGATAGCGCACCAGTCGCCTTAGCCGCTATCTCCAACGCTGTGCCTGACAGCGCGCCGGCCATTGCCGCACCCAGTGGGCCGGTCGAGGCAGGCCAGCTGCAATATCTGAGTTCACCGGCGCCAAGTTACCCGGTGGCGGCATGACACGCAGCACAACGAGGCACGGTGCTGCTGCGCGTGTTGGTGGGCACGGATGGGCGCCCGGCCGAAGTGAGCGTGCAGACCAGCAGCGGTCATCGCGCACTCGATCTGGCTGCACGCAGCCAGTTACGGCGTAGCTGGCGTTTCCAGCCGGCGCTGCAGAACGGCCAGGCCGTGCAGGCGTATGGCCTGGTGCCGGTGAGCTTTTCTCTGGAAGGAGCCTCTAAAAACCCCAGCAATCTGCCATCATTGACTTGACGCCCTGCCAGCGGAGAACGACAGACATGATCAGC
>NZ_MDEJ01000066.1:18281-23019 GCF_002940065.1 Xanthomonas populi | reverse complement strand
TGACGCCGCCAGATACGCGCAAAATCTCGTCTTACATACCCAATTTGCGCGTTACTGGCGCTCTGGATACTGATATTTTTTGGTCTTGCGAGTTGTTCAGAACTTCCCTAGGGCCAGGGCGCAGGGCCAGGATTGACCTCGCATCATCTGATGGACGATGAGTTGTTTCAGGTGGCCTCGCCCTCCTTGCAGGAAGTCGCCGCACTGGGCACGCCGGCGCAGATTGCGCAATTGCCGCTGCTGAGCGACATGTCGCCACAGGGCTGGCGCGACTGGTTCCGCGCCGCGCAGGTACCCGGCACCACGCTGCCGCCGATACACACCGTCAACGACAGCACCGACGCAATGCGCACTGCTGTCTATGGCCTGGGCTAGGTGCTGGCACGCAAGCACATCGCGCAACTGTATCTAAGAGCGGCTAACAAAACTACTGCGCGGCCGCCGGGCGGGCGCGGGCGGTGCTCGGAATCGGCATGTACCACTCGTACACTCCGGTTCTGAGCGCGCCGCCCGCAGCCACCTAACGACCGCTCGTTACGTTTTGTTAGCCGCTCTAAAGCGTTACGAACTGGTGCGCCTGCCCGGCCCCACCCTCAAGGCACGCTACGCCTACTACATCGTGCATCCCAGCCACCGCGTCCCAAGCCCTGCGGCAACCGCCTTTATCGACTGGCTAAAACGCGAAACACTGGACGAACGCACGCCGATGCCGGCGCTGCCGGCCGAGTTGGTTGTGTTGCCGGAAAGCGAGACCTTGAGTGAGCCGCGTGTAAGTCGACGATCGCGCAAAGCATCGACGTCGCAATGAGGTTGCGAAGGACTCTCCGGATTTGCATGCATCCGCCAAAGACTCCTTCTTCCTCGGGGAGAAGACGCCCCCCAAGAGGCGAACGAAGCGGCTGTTCCTTCTCACTCCGAGAGAAGGTGCCCCAAAGGGGCGGATGAGGGTACGAGCGAAGCCTGGTGGAGTTTGAGTGCAAGTGTGGCTTCGCCTCGTACCCTCACCCCACCCCCTCTCCCGCAGGAGAGGGGCTTCATCTCGGGCGGGAACGTGCTCGATGGATAAGAACAGTCGATGGATCATCTGGCGCGCACCATCACCTCGTTTTTTCCTTTCGATGCCTAGACTTTACCTCCCCAACACCCAGGACTGCGCCCATGCCAACGCTTCGCATGCGTATCACCGGCACCGACGACGACGCGCGTGCCATCGCTAACCTGCTGCAAAGCATCGAGGGCATCGAGCACGTGGAAGAAGTCGACGACCTGATGCCGCATCTGGACGACGACGATTCCAGCTCGGCCGGTCTGTCCGACGACGAAGGTCCGGGCAGCCACGAGTTCGAAGTGGAAGCGGGCAACGAAGCCACCGCTCAGAAGGTCCGCGACGCGGTGCAGGAACTGGCGCTGCAGCTGGATGTGTTTGTCGAATACGAAGTGGACGAAGGCTGAGTACACAGTGATTACGACTGCGCGGCGATTGAATACGCGCGGTCGTCACTCAGCGTTGTTGCATCACAGCATTCGCTGCGATTTCAGCGCGCCGCCTGCATTGGGCAGGCGGCGCGCCCACGCACTCTCGTTTTCTAAATAAAGCCGAGCACATGCAAGCTGGAGCAGCATCGCCGACCAGCTTGGCGACTTCACCGAGAATGCTGTGATGAGCGCAACAGCTTCTCAACTTCAGCGAGAAATGCTGCACCGCCGCGCACGCCAGCACCATGCCTGCAGCAGCAACCAACCGGCAATCAGCGCAACCACCGCCACCGGGTGGCAATGCCGCAACCGCGCGAATCACGAAGGCGACGCTGGACGCGAACACCTGGCCGAACTCGGCGCCCGCTTCTGCAATCTCGCCCCCGCCCTGCTCGCTGCCGATGCTGCGGACGTTGAGCGTCAGCAACTGCGTGCGTACACAGCGTTGTTGCTGTGCAGCGTTTTGCTGGTTCTGTTGCGCTTCGGCTTGGATGTGGGCAAGGCGTTTGGACAGTGCCAGCAGATCGGTCACCGCCAGATCGCGACGTTGCTGCAATTCGAGCAAGCGTGCGTGTTCTTTCTGCAGACGCGCCCGCGCCATGCCGGTGTCGGCGATCTACTGCGCCAGGTCTTCGGCACGCGTGCTGCGCGCGGCGACATCGCCGTGCTGGCCGGCAAGTTGCACCATCGGCTCGATGCCATCTGGCGCCACCCGCACGCTGACACTGCCGCTGGGGTCGCGCCCGCCCGTTTGTTCGACCGCCAGCAGCGCGCAGTCGCCGAACTGGGCCGCCTGGCAGGCATTGCGCACCGCCACGATGCGTTGGTCGATCTGATCGGCCGGCAGATTGATGCGCACATAGTGCTCATCCGCTAATGCGTTGCCCTGCGTTGCCCTGCGCGGCGGGCGGGCGGGCGGGCGGGCGGCGGGCGGCGGGCGGCGCTGGCGCGCAGCCGTCTGCCGCCATTTCCGCCGACGGCCGCGCACATCCACTCAACGCCCAGCCCAGCAGCAGCCCGACCGCGTAACGCTGCACGCCGCGCCTCATCGGCTGGCTCCATCAAGCGCGTGAACGCGCAGCGCTGCCAAATCCAGCTGCGGCAGACAGCGCACATTGACAGACACGCCGGCCTCGCCGGTCTTGGGATTCACGCACCCGCTGAATGGCGAAATGCCGCACTGCGGGCGATGCTGATGATCGATGTGCTGCTGATTGAAACGGTAGAGTCCCAGCGCGGCGGACTCCCCGTGCAGGCGCAATTGCGTGCGCCTACAGAACCACGGCAAGCCGCCGTCGCGCTGGCGCAACGCGCACGTGCAGTCGTGCGCCGCGGTGATCGGCGCGTCGGTTTCCAGATCGAACGCGATGGGTCCGCAATGACAACCACCGGCGTAGTGCATGGTGATCCTGCTTGAAAATGGTGATCCTGCTTGGAAGGGGCCACGCTAAACCAATGGCGGATGCGGACAAGCGCGCAGATGCCTATGCTGGCGGCTTGTTTCCATCAGGATCCACGATGCGTCAACGTCTGCTTGTCCTCGCCCTGCTCGCTGGCCTCAGCGCTTGCCAGCAGCAACCCGAATCACCGCGTGCCGGTAGCACCAACGCCGCCGCCCAGGCTGCGAAGACGCCGGATGCGCGCTTTGCGGCGCTGTCCAAGCGCGCGCTCGACACCTGGATGCAACTGTCGCCGGTCACCGCCACCCAGACCGGCGATCACCGCTTCGACGCGCAGATCGACGATCTGAGCACCGCCGGCCGCCAGCGCAGCCTGGATGCGGGCAAGCAACTGCTGGCGGACCTGGATGCCATCGAGGTGGCCAAGCTGTCGCGTGAGAACCAGGTCGATGCCGCGATCGTGCGCAACCAGCTCCAATCCGAAATCTGGAACACCTAGGTGCTGCAGAGCTGGGCCTGGGACCCGCAGGTCTACAACGGCCTGGCCGGTAGCGCACTGTACGGCCTGATGGCGCGCGAGTTCGCACCGCTGCCCGAGCGCCTGACCTCGGCCACCCAGCGCATGGAGAAGATTCCCGGCATCTTTGCGCAGGCGCGCGAGAACCTAGACCCGGCCCGCGTGCCGAAGATCCACGCCGAAACCGTGGCCAAACAGAACAAGGGCATCCTCAGTATCGTCGATACCTTCATCGCGCCCAATATCGGCCAGCTTGGCCCGATCGATGCGGCGCGCGCGCAGGCGGCCATCGACAAGCTGCGCAAGGCCGTTGCCGAGCAGCAGACCTGGCTGGACACCGTGCTGGTGCCCAATGCGAAGGGCGATTTCCGCGCCGGCGCGCAGATCTACGACCAGAAGCTGAAATTCGCGCTGCTGTCGTCGCTATCGCGCGCCGACATCAAACAACGTGCCGACTCTGAACTCAAGCGCGTACGCAGCGAGATGTACGGCATCGCGCGCACGGTGCTCAAGGACAAGCCCGGCGCACCGAAACTGCCCGAGGCCCCCAGCGACGATCAGCAGCAGGCGGCGATCGAAGCGGCGCTGGAACTGGCCTATGCCGACAAGCCGGCCCGCGACAAGGTGGTGGACGCTGCCAAGGCCGCACTGGCGCAGTCCACCGAGTTCGTGCGCCAGAAAGATCTGATGACCCTGCCCGATTCGCCGGTGGACATCATCCTGATGCCGGAATTCCAGCGCGGCGTGGCGGTGGCCTACTGCGATTCGCCCGGCCCGCTCGACAAGCATCTCAAGACCTTCTACGCGGTGTCGCCGATTCCGGATGATTGGAACGACCAGCAAGTCGATTCGTTCCTGCGCGAATACAACAGCCGCATGATCCATCTGCTCAGCATCCACGAGGGCACGCCGGGCCATTACCTGGAAGGCTGGAATTCGGCGAAGTTCCCCTCCACGCTGCGCGCGGTGCTGCGCTCGGGCATGTTTGCCGAAGGTTGGGCGGTCTACACCGAACGCATGATGCAGGAGCAGGGGTATCTGGATAACGACCAGTTATTCCACCTGGTGCAGCTCAAGTTCTACCTGCGCACCATTGCCAACGCCATCCTCGACCAGAGCGTTCATGTGGACGGCTGGGAGCGCAACAAGGCGATGCACCTGATGACCCACGACACCTTCCAGCAAGAAAGCGAAGCCTCGGGCAAGTGGGTGCGTGCGCAGCTGTCGTCCGCGCAGCTGCCGACCTACTTCGTCGGCGTGCAGGAACATCTGGATACGCGCAAGGCGGTGCAGGCCAAGCTGGGCGAGAAGTTCAACCTGAAGGCGTATCACGACCAGATGCTGT
>NZ_MDEJ01000066.1:0-18135 GCF_002940065.1 Xanthomonas populi | reverse complement strand
CGCCCCGGCCCTGACCAGTGGCGCGGGCGCACCAAGTCACGCGCGCCACTGGCGCCCACAAGCCGTGCCTTGGCGCCCCGCAGGAGAGGGGCTTGCCAGTGTCGTTGCTGCACGTTTTAAGCAATCCACCAACCAAGCACATCACCCATCCGCCGCAACAAACCCTCCGGTCTGCCGCGCCCACAGGCGTGCATACAGCCCACCCTGTGCGATCAACTCCGCATGCGTGCCGGTTTCGACGATGTGCCCGGCGTCCATGACCACCAGCCGATCCATGCGCGCGATGGTAGAAAGCCGGTGCGCAATCGCGATGACGGTCTTGTTACCCATCAACGCGTCCAGGCTGTCCTGGATCGCCGCTTCCACTTCCGAATCAAGCGCCGAGGTGGCTTCGTCCAGAATCAGGATCGGCGCGTCCTTCAGCAACACCCGCGCAATCGCGATGCGCTGCCGTTGACCGCCCGACAGCTTGACCCCGCGTTCGCCCACATACGTATCGAAGCTGCGCCGGCCTTCGCCATCCACCAGCGTGGCGATGAAGCTCTCCGCGCGCGCCTTGCGCACGGCCTCCAGCATCTGCGCTTCGCTGGCCTGCGGCCGGCCATACAACAGGTTGTCGCGGATCGAACGATGCAACAACGAGGTGTCCTGCGTGACCAGGCCGATCTGCCCGCGCAGGCTTTCCTGCGTGACCTGCGCGATGTCCTGCCCGTCGATCAGGATGCGCCCCTGCTCCAGGTCGTACAGCCGCAACAACACGTTGACCAGCGTCGACTTGCCCGCACCCGATGGCCCGACCAGGCCGATCTTTTCGCCCGCGCGCACCTGCAGATCCAGCCCGGCAATCACCCCAACGCGTTTGCCGTAATGGAAATGGATGTGCTCGAACTGGACCTGCCCCTGCGTCACCTGCAGCGGTACTGCATCCGGCGCGTCCTGCACCGACACAGGCTGCGAAATGGTCTGCATGCCGTCCTGCACGCTACCGATGTCTTCGAAGATGCCGTTGACCGTCCACATGATCCAGCCGGACATATTGTGGATGCGGATCACCAGCCCGGTCGCCAGCGTGATCGCACCCACGCTGATCTGGCCGCGGTTCCACAGCCACAACGCCAGCCCGCAGGTGCCCACGATCAGAAAGCCATTGGCCACTGCAATGGCGGTGTCCATCGCGGTCGTCACGCGCGTCTGCCAGCGATGCTTGACCGCCAACTCGTCGATGGCATCGCGCACATACGCCTGTTCGCGGCCGGCATGCGCGAACAACTTGAGCGTGGAGATATTGGTGTAGCCATCGACAATGCGCCCGGTCGCCTTGGAACGCGCGTCCGAGGCGATCCACGCGCGCGCCTTCATGCGCGGCACGAAAAACGCCATCAGCGCGACATAGATCAACAGCCAGATCAGCAGCGGCACCATCAACCATGGGTCGGCCTGTGCAAACAACCACAACGCGCTACCGGTATAGACCACGATGTACCAGAGCGCATCGACCATCTGCACCGCCGATTCACGTAGCGAGGTGCCTGTCTGCATCACGCGATTGGCGATACGGCCGGCAAAATCGTTGTGAAAGAACCCCAGGCTTTGCCGCACAACATAGTTGTGCATCAGCCAGCGCGAGCGGTTGCTCAAGCCCGGCACGATCGCCTGATTGACCAGCAGGTTATGCAGGCCGGTGAACAACGGCCGCGCCAAAAGGGTGATCAGGGCCATCCACACCAGTTCGCCGGCATGGCGACGGAAGAAGTCCGGTCCCGGTCGCTCGGCCAGCATGTCGACGATGCGACCGAGGAAGTCGAACATCGCCACTTCCACCAGCGCCAGCAATAACCCGGCGATCAACGTGGCCAGCAGAATCGGCCACAACGGCCGCAGATAATGCAGATAGAACCGCCACACGCTGCGCGGCGGCATCTCCCGTTCGATCGGCGGGAAGATATCGATCAGGGATTCGAACCAGCGGAACATTGCAACCACTTCACTGACACGGGGACCTGAGGCTAGCCGATCGCGCGTCAAGCCGCAGTGGCCTAGGCGTCGGATGGCAAGGCGACACGGGCGCGGCATGCGCAGATGCAATGGACACGACAATCGCCAGACCGCTGCATCGCGCCTGCACTTCAACGCCACCTCGCTAAAACGCCACTCCTTGAACCATGCGGCGGACGCGTTCGACGCGTGGAGCGGCAACCCGTATGCACACTGCGGCTGCGAGCCAGCCGTCCGCTACCAACCGCCGATGGCTCGCTACGTAGTGTCAGCCAGGCTCATTCGCGGACACGTGCAAGCAGGCGATTGACTCCGGCCAGATCGAAATGACCTGGATTCAAGCGTCCGCCCAGTGTCGCCAGCGCTTGCACGTGTTGCGCATGCGCCGGGTCGGCGATGATCTGCAAAAACGCCTGGTAGTCCTCGATTCCGTCGCTGTTCTCCGGCGCGCAGGCGTTGGCGCCGTCTACGCAACGGGCGACCCGCAGGCCCGCATCCGGCGGCAGGATCGCCTCGACCTGGATACGGTGGTGCCAGCCCGCACCGTTGCCGTAGAAATAGTCGAACCCCTCCAGCTCGCCCACCGCGCTTTCCAGCGTGACGCGGGCCGCATGCTTGAGCCGGGGACGGTCGGGAACGTCCAACCCGGACTCGCCGTAGCGGCCGCCACCCAGGTCGAACTCGTACGGATGCGCGCTGTTCCAGCCCATCGCCGGCTGCAGCACACGATGCAGCGCAGCCAGGCGCAGCGACCCCGCCACCAGCAATCGACGCCACACCAGTGGCGCACTGCCCACCAGCGCCAGATGCAGCTGATACACCGCTACGGGTGCCTGCACCACCTGCTGGGCGGCTTTCTTTTTGGCCTTGGTCATCGTGTCTTGGTTACCTGTGTGCGGGGCAAGTATGCAGCGATGATCCACTGCCTGCATCGATGCGCGCCCACCGCCGCAAAACCGCACCGTGCCGATATCGATGACGCATGCGAGCGCGCGCGGGTGGGAAATACGCTTTCAGCGTGTCGCATCGCAACGCAACGCAGCAGGCATCACGGCATCCATGCAGACGCCATTGCGACATGGGCGTGACGCAACAGCATCTGGCACATCAGCTACAGAACCAGCCCAGCGACCTCAGCGCCGCTGCAAACTCGGCACCGCATCGCTCACGTGCGCATGGCGGCGCATGATCCAGTTGAACAGCGGCGTGGCCATCAGCGTGGACAGAATCGCCATCAGCACCAGCACCGAGAACAGGCCTTGTTCGATCACGCCGGCCTGCAACCCGATAGTGATGATGATCAGCTCCATCAAACCGCGGGCATTCATCAGCGAACCGATCGCCATCGCATCGCGATTGTTCTCGCCGGTCATCCGTGCAGCAGCCCAGCAGGCCAATCCCTTGCCAATGAACGATGCGGCCAGAATCGCCACGCCGGCCAGCATGATCTGCGGCTGCAGCAGCACGCTGAGTTGCGTCTTCAAACCGGAATAGGTGAAGAACATCGGCAGCAGCAACACCACCACGAACGGCTGCATCATCTGGCGCAATTTTTCGGTCAACGCGCCCCTGGGCAAGCAAACGCCGAGCAGGAAGCCGCCGAACACTGCGTGGATGCCGATCGCATCCATCGCCCAGGCGCTGAGGCAGAACAACATCAATACCACTGCCAACACGCCATTGCCGAGCGGCTGGTCCGCCACCACGTAATGGTCGAGCCGGCGCAGCAAATGGCGGCCGATAAAGATCATGAGCAACGCGTAGGCCAGACCACCGCCGATGGCCAGATAGGCGCCCCCCCAACTGCCGCCGAAGCTGGCCAACACGATCGCCAGAATGCACCACGCCGCCGCATCGTCGAAGGCACCGGCCGTCAAGGCCAGCGTGCCCAACGGGCTATTGGTCAAACCGCGTTCGTGGATGATGCGCGCCAGCATCGGGAAGGCGGTAATGGCGATCGCCGCGCCCAGGAACAGCGACGCTTCCATCAACTTGGCTTTTCCCGAGAACAAGCCATCCACGTTGATCAGCCACGGACACAGTGCGAAAGCCAGCGCGAACGGCACTGCGATCCCGGCAAGCGACACGCTCATCGCGCTGCGATAGCGCGCGCGAAAATGATCGCCACGGAAATCGGTACCTACCAGAAACATGTACAGGCCAACGCCGACCTGCGCGAACACGTACAACACATCCATGGTCTGCTTGGGGAACAGCATCGCTTGCAGCCCAGGCAACACCAGGCCGAACAACGACGGCCCCAGCATCACCCCGGCGATCATTTCGCCCACCACCTGCGGCTGCCCGATCCGCTTGGCCAACATGCCCACCAGCCGGCAAACCAGCAAGATCACTGCAGCCTGCAAGAAGAAATACACCGACATCTGCGGAATGGTCATGCGTGCGGCAACATCCTGAGAAGTGCGCGGATCATAGCGAGCAGTGCCGGCGTGCGATAGCTATCGTGCAGCTGGCACGCAGGCATCGCCAGGATCGGCACACTGATCTGCACCGGCAAGGCCCGGCGAGGTGGTGAACGTGTCACGTGTGCTCCGGCTGCTTGGCTGCAACGGGCGTCAACACCAGATCCTGGAAATCGAAGCTGAAATCGGTCAACGGCGAGATTGCCTGCATGCGCATTTCGCGCACCGCACCATCCGGGGTCAGCGCGAAATTTACGAACGCATCGGCATTCAAACCGCGGTCGTCCCAGCGCACGATAAAGCTGTCGTGCTGCCAGTGTTCCAGCGTGCCGATCAATTGCGCGGTCTTGGCGAACTGCATCCGCAGACGTTTGCCGTCCTGGCGAATCACCACATCGCCGTACCACGGATCGCGATAGGTCGCCGCATAGCTGCGCAACGGAAACGACGGCGTGGAGCGCGCCGCGCGTGCGTCCAGATGTTTCTTCCAACTGGTCTGCGCATCGCCGTCGGCCTTGTCCAATGCCTTGGCATAGGCGGCAGTCCAGTCGGTCCGCGGTACCTGCAAGAACGCATCCAGCACCTGCAGCGTCACTGCATTGAACGCCGCGCCGGCTTCCTGATTGGTCAGCACCACCACGCCCAGTTGTTGATCGGGCACCAGCGTCAGCCGCGACACCATGCCCGGCCAGCCACCGGTGTGCCAGACCAGCCGATGGCCGCGGTAATCGCTCAGGCTCCAGCCTTCGCCATAGCCGGCGAAGTTGGGGCGCGCTGCGGCCAGCTCAGGCACTGCCGGTTCGGCAATGCCGATCGGCGTGATCATCGACCACATTTCCTGCTGTCGCTTGGCACTGAACAACGCTGTGCCGTCGGGCAACACGCCACCGGCCAGTTGCAGCGTCATCCACAGCGCCATGTCGTGCGCGCTGGCATAGATGCCGCCGGCACCGGAGTTATTGGACCAGGTCAGCGGCGCGACCGTGCGCAGCTCGGTGAAGTCGTACTTGGCATGGCCCACCGCCGCATTGTCGCCAGGCTGCAGATGATCGGCATTGAAGCGCGTGCCGCGCATGCCGACCGGCGCAAAGATACGTTGCTGCAGAAATGCCACATAGCTCTGCCCGGAGACCTGCTCGATCACCTTCTGCGCGACTGCGTACAAAATATTGTCGTAGGCGTAGCGGTCGCGGAAACCGCCCTTCAACGGCACGTTCGATAAGCGCTGCACGACTTCTTCGGTGCTGTAGCTGGTGGCCGGCCAGAACAACAAATCGCCCGCGCCCAGGCTCAACCCACTGCGATGCGCAAGCAGATCGCGCACGCGCATCTCGCCGCTGACATACGGGTCGGACATGCGAAACCACGGAAGGTGATCGATGACCTTGTCGTCGAGCGACAGCTTGCCCTCGTCGGCCAGAATCGACAGCGAGGCCGCCGTGAACGCCTTGGTATTGGAAGCGATGGCGAACAAGGTGTCGGCCTGCACCGGCGCCGGCTTGCCGATCTCGCGCACGCCGTAGCCGCGCTCCAGCACCACCTGCCCATCCTTGACGATGGCCACCGCAATACCGGGCACATCGAACTGTTTGCGCACGCGCTCCATCTGCGCATCGAACTGCTGCATGCCGGCGGGCAGCTCGGTCGCCTGCGTTGTCGTCATCACGCCTGCCAGCATCAGCACGCCTCCACTCAGCCATCGGTTCAAGGTCACTGCCACATCCTTATTTTCTCGATCAGATCGACCCGCCGGCACTGTCCAACGACAGCGGTAGCGCTGCCACCAACACGCCGTTGGCATCGGCGTACAGCCAATAACCCGGTACGAACGCCACTCCGGCGAAATTCACCGGTACATCTACATCGCCCAGATCGCGCCGCTCGGTGCGGCGTGGGCAGGCGCCCAGTGCCAGCACGCCCAGCGGCAGCGTGGCGAGAATCTCCACATCGCGCACGCAGCCGTGGATCAACACGCCGGCCCAGCCCTTGGCCACCGCCTGCGCGGCGATCTGGTCGCCCAGCAACGCATGCTTCAACGAGCCCTGCCCGTTCACCACCAGCACGCGCCCATCGCCGGGCGTGGCGACCAGTTCGCGCACCCGCGAGTTGTCCTCGAAACAGCGAACCGTCACGATCGGCCCGGAAAACGCTGCATGCCCACCGAAGTGGCGAAACAGCGGCTCGGCGATATGCACCTCGGGAAAGCGGTCACACAGATCGGGCGTGGTCCAGGGCATCGATGCAGTCTCAAGGCGGCGATATCTGATGGTAGCGGCATGGCAGCGTCCGTGTAAGCCCGTGATCGGCTGTGCCAGCAGCGGTGGCACGTTGCACGGTTTTGCAGCGCCGTCTGTTTTCTTGATGGCCGCAACGATGCGTCGCTTCACCCGACCGCATGGCGCGCGTGCGCATGCCGAATGAACGCAACCGAACCGTCCACATTCACGGCGACCTTCATCGCTGCAAGGCCCGCGACGCTATCATCCCGCCAGGCTTGCCTCGATTGCCTGCAGCTGGGCACACGTGGCTGTCATTGCGCCACTGTGGAGCCCGCCATGACCGATCTGTTCGCTTCAACGCCACCCTCGCTCGATGGCGTCCACATCGGCATCGGCGGCTGGGTGCATGCGCCATGGCGTGCGGGCATGTTCTATCCGCAAGGGTTGGTGCAGCGGCGCGAGCTGGAATACGCCAGCCGCCACGTCACTGCGATCGAAATCAATGGCACTTACTACGGCGCGCAAAAACCGGCCACGTACGCGAAGTGGCGCGATGAAGTGCCGCCGGGATTCGTGTTTTCCGCCAAGGCGCCGCGCCGCATTACGCAATCACGCAAGTTGGCGGGTACCAAGGCGCAGGTGGAAGACTTCATCGGCGATATTGTCGAGCTCGGCGAAACGCTCGGCCCGTTGGTGTGGCAGTTCGAACAAGGGCATGGCCTGCAGGCAGATGATCTGGACGGCTTTCTGTCGCTGCTGCCCAAACGCGCCGGCAAGCGCGTGCTGCGGCATGTGCTGGAAATCCGCGACCACGCTGCGGTGGATGCGTCGCTGCTGGCATTGGTGCGCCAGCATGGGGTGGCTACGGTGTTCACCGATTCGGACGAGCATCCGTCGTTTGCCGACCTGTCCACCGATTTTGTCTATGCGCGCTTGATGCGCAGCCAGGCGCGTCTCACTGCAGGTTATCCGGCGCCGGCATTGGCGCGTTGGGCCGAGCGCATCCAGGCCTGGCGGCGTGGCGAAGATCCGGCGGATCTGCAGCATATCGACGCTGCGATGCACGCCAAGGTCACACCTCGCGAGGTGTTTGTGTTGTTCATCAGTGCCGCGAAGGAGCGTAATCCGGCTGCGGCGATGGCGTTGTTGCAGGAATTGAGTTCGCGCTAGCAGGGGCTTTTGCTTGCTGTCTTCGGCGACAATGGCGCATGCCCACGACCGATCTGCGCAAGGCGCAACTGCAAATCCATTTCTGCGTCCTGCTCTTGGGCATCACTGCGATCCTGGGCAAGCTGATCACGCTGCCGGCGTTGCCGTTGGTGTGGTGGCGCATGTTGATCGTGGTGGTGGCGCTGGCGCTGTTGCCGCGTATGTGGCGTGGGCTGCGCGGCTTGTCCGGGCGGGTGGTGCTGGGCTACGGCGGCATCGGCGCGCTGGTGGCGTTGCACTGGTTGACCTTCTACAGCGCGATCAAGCTGGCCAATGCATCGGTGGCGGCGACCTGCATTGCGCTGGTGCCGGTCTTTACCGCAGTGATCGAGCCGTGGGTGACGCAGCGGCCCTTCCGCCCGCGCGAATTGCTGTTCGGGTTGGCGGTGTTGCCGGGCGTGGCGCTGGTGGTCGGCGGCGTGCCGGATGGGATGCGTGCCGGGGTAGTTGTTGGTGCGATTTCAGCGATATTCGTGGGGTTATTCAGCTCGCTCAACAAACGCATGGTGGCGCATGCCGACCCACTCACCGTCACCGACTTGGAACTCGGCGCTGGCACGTTAACCTTGACCTTGCTTGCACCGGCGATGCCGTTGTTATTACCGTCGTTGCATGGCGATTTACTGATGATTCCCAGCCTGCACGACGGCGTACTGCTGCTCGTGCTGTCGTTGGCCTGCACCTTGCTGCCGTTTGCGCTGGCGCTGGTGGCGTTGCGCCATCTCAGCGCCTACTCGGTGCAACTGGTGAGCAATCTGGAACCGGTCTACGCCATCGTGCTGGCGATCGCGCTGCTGGGCGAACAGCGCGAGCTGACCCTGCAGTTCTATCTGGGCGTGGCCATCATTCTCGGCGCCGTGTTCGTGCATCCCCTGCTGGAACGCCGGCGCAAGATCGTGCACCCGGAACTGCTCGGCACCGCTGAAACGAAAAACATCGTCGAGTGACTGCGCAGCGCAGTGCGATAAAACGTCGGTAAATCTTACTGGACGCTGATGTAGGAGCGGGCAGGCCGCGACAGGCGTTATCGGTGAAGCATCCGCGCGCGCGCAGCAGCACCACCCTACCCCAACGCCACCACCTGATCGCGCCCGCCACGCTTGGCCTTATACAAGGCCTGGTCGGCGCGCTTGATGACCGCGTCCACGCTTTCCTGCGGATGCAGCGTCGCCACGCCGATACTCACCGTCACCGGTAGCGCGATCGTCATCAGCGCCACGCTCTGGCGCAGATACTCGCATTGCACCTGCGCCGGCAACAGGTCCAGATTCGGCAGCAGCAGCACGAATTCTTCGCCGCCATAACGCGCAATGGTGCCGGCACCGGCCACCTGCGCGCGCAACAATGCCGACAGCTCACGCAGAACCACATCGCCCTGGTCGTGGCCATGCACATCGTTGACGGTCTTGAAGTGGTCCACGTCCAGCAACGCCACCGACAACGGCTGGCCGGCCGCACGCGTCTGCTCGGTTGCCGCGGCCAATGCCACCGCAAACGCACGCCGGTTGGGCAAGCCGGTCAACGGATCGGTGCGGGTCTGCTCGACCAGATCCGCGTTCAACGCATCCATTTGCGCGTAATAACCGGCCATCTGCTGCTCGTACCATTCGCGCTCGTGCAACTGCTGACGCAGACGCTTGCCGGCCAGGCGCAGCTCCAGCAGATGCGAGGCCTGGCGCGATAGCGCCTGCAAGGCATTGCGCTGATCCTCGCGCAGATGCGCCCGGGTCTGGTCGAACACGCACAGCGAGCCGAGCGCCATGCCCCCGCTGGTCACCAGCGGCGCACCGGCATAGAAACGCACTGCGGAACTACCGGTGACCATCGGATTGTCGTGGAAGCGCGGGTCGAGCAAGGTGTCGTCGACCATCATCACTTCGTCCGGGCGCAAAATCGCATGCGCACAGAACTAAATGTCCCGCGATGCTTCGCCGCGCGGCGCGCCATGTGCGGACTTGAACCACTGGCGCTCTTCGTCCACCAGCACCACGGCCGCCATCTGCGTCTCGCACAGCGTGGATGCGATCATTGTGAGGTCGTCAAACGCGCGCTCAGGCGGCGAATCCAGTACTTCGTACTGGCGCAGCGCTGCCAGGCGCTCAGCCTCGTTGTCCGGCAATTCCGGTTTGATCACCTGCCCGCTCCCCCAGCTGGCTATTCGCGGCGAAAGTATGACCGAGCGCATCAGGCTCGACTATCGGGGTGCGCCGGACCGCCCGACACACCGTGTCGCTTCCGTTCAGCACATGCTGCCTGGCGGGGTCACCAATCGGTGCGCTGCGGCAGCAACCCGCGCAGTTCCGCATCGCTGAGATTGCGCCATTGCCCCGGCTTGAGCGCAGCCAGCTTGATGTTGTCGATGCGCACCCGGCGCAGCTGGGTCACGCGGTAGCCGAATTCGGACGCCATCAAACGGATCTGCCGATTCAAGCCCTGCTCCAGCACGATACGGAAGCCGAATTTGGCGATTCGCGCGGTGCGGCACGGCAATGTGGTCTCGTTGTGGATACGCACGCCGCGCGCCATGCCGCGCAGGAATTCATCGGCGACCGGCTTGTTGACCGCCACCAGATATTCCTTCTGGTGGCGATTTTCCGCACGCAGGATCTCATTGACGATGTTGCCGTTGCTGGTCATCAGGATCAGCCCTCCGGACTCCTTGTCGAGCCGGCCAACCGGGAAGATGCGCTGCTCGTGGCCGACGAATTCAACGATATTGCCCTTGACCGAACTTTCGGTGGTGCAGGTGATGCCCACCGGCTTGTTGAGCGCGATGTAGACATGCTTGCGGCCACCGGGCTTGCTGAAAGCGCGCGTGCGCAGCGGCTGGCCATCCACCAGTACGTTGTCTTCCTCGCCCACCACCGCACCGGTGCCGGCAGGCACGCCGTTGACGGTGACGCGGCGTTCGCCGATCAGGCGATCTGCCTCGCGGCGGGAGCAGAAGCCGGTTTCGGCGATGTATTTGTTGAGTCGAGTTGTCATGCCCCAATTATCGACGATTTATCGGCAATCGTGAGCCATCGCACCTATCAGATCACCGCAAGCAGCGGCATCGATACACTCAACAGGTCCTCCAGCGGACATGGGCGATGCAGGCTGAAGCCTTGCACCTGACCCACACCCGCCTCGCGCAGGCCAGCAATATCGGCCTCCGATTCAACCCCTTCGGCCACCACTTCAATGCCCAGCGCCAAGCCCACCTGCGCGATCGAATACACCGCCGCGCGATCGACCGCGTCGTGCGCGTAATTGCGCACGAAACCGCAATCGATCTTCAGTACGTCCACAGTGAACTGCTTGAGGTAACCGAACGAGGCCAGGCCGCTGCCGAAATCGTCCAGCGCCACATGGCAGCCACGCGCACGCACGCTCTGCACGAAGCGCTGCGCCTGTTCCAGATTGCCGATGACTGCGGTCTCGGTGATTTCCATGCACAGCTTGGGTACCAGGTTGGGGTAACGCTCGAACAATGCACACACGAAATCGAGAAAATCCGGCTGCGCGATCGACTGCGCCGACAGATTGACGTGGCACCGATCCAGCCTTGCCACATGCAGCGGGTTGGCGGCCAATTGCGCGCACAAGGTTTCCAGCACATGCACATCGACCATGCGACCCAGCCCATAGCGCTCCACCGCAGGCAGAAATTCACCCGGGCTCAGCACGCAGCCGTCGCGCGCGCGCATGCGCACCAGCACTTCGTACTGCAGGCGCCCGGGGTCGCTCAACACCTGGATTTTCTGCCCGTACAACAGCAAGCGGTCTTCGGCGATGGACTGTTGCACCGCGCTGATCCAGCCACCGTCGTGGCGGCGCCGCGCCAGCGCAAGATCGTTTTCGTCGAAGCAGCGAATACGGTTGCGGCCTTCTTCCTTGGCCGCATAACAGGCCAGATCGGCAGCAGTCATCAAGGCGTTGAGTTTACTGGCGCCCTGGCGGATCTCCACCACGCCAAAGCTGCAACTGGGCGTCAGCGGCTTGCCGCCTTGATGGCTCCACGGCTGCCCGAGCACGCCGTGCATCTGTGTCAGCAAGGCCTGCGCCTGCGGCAGATCGGTGTTGGCCAGCAGAATCGCAAACTCGTCGCCGCCCAGCCGCCCCAGCCAGTCGCCTGGCCGCAACTGCATGGTGATCACGTCGGCGAAATGGCACAGGAATTTATCGCCGACCGCATGCCCGAATGTGTCGTTGACAAGCTTGAAATGATCCAGGTCGACAAAGCACAGCGCGTGGCACACCTGCGGCGATTGCGGTGGTTCGATCAAGCGCAGTAGCCGGCGTTCGATCTCGTGGCGATTGATCAAGCCGGTCAGGGCATCGTGGCGCGCGTGGAAAGACACTTCGTCGGCCAGTTCATGCGCATGCGACACATCTTCGATCACTGCCAGCACAAGCGTCGGTTCTTCCGGGCCCGGTTCCACCAGCGAAGCGCTCCAGCGCCCCCACATCACCCCGCCGTCGGCACGCAGAAAGCGCAGTTCGCCGGACTGCATCAATTTGGGCCAATCGATCAACCCGCGGCTGTCCAGCGCGATGTCGTCCGGATGCATCACTTCAGCCAGCGTGCAGGCCTGCAGTTCCTCCGGCCGGTAGCGCAGAATGTTGGCCATCGAGGTATTTGCATCGAGCACGCGACCGCGCAGATCGAACTTGATCATGCCCAGCGCCGCCTGCTGAAACGCAGTGCGGAAGCGGCCTTCGTGCGAGAGCAGATAATCGCGGATGCGGCGCATCGCCAGCACGCAGGTGGTCAGCACCAGCAGCAAGGTCGCCACGCTGCAAAACACCATCACATCGTGCAGCAGTCGCGCGCAGCGGATCAGCAAGGCCTGAAATTGTTCGGCATCGCGGCGCATGCGCGCATCCAGCAGATGCAGGTCTTCGCGCAAGTTTTGTAACGCGCGCGGATCCGGCCGGCTGGTGGCTTGCGCAGATGCCGAGCGGTCGGCCAGTACGCTCAGCTGCAGGATGTCGGCGTCGGTGTGTTTCCACAGCGCGATTGCCTCGCTCAGATACGGAAATACCTGGCCGTAGCGATACAGCCGCACCATTTGCGGCATGTCCTGGCGGACAGTGCGCCCCGCCGCGAGACCGGCGTACACCGCGCCCCAGTCGATCACTGGCTGCTCGACCGCCTGGCGCGCCGCGCGATCACCCAGCGGCACTTCCAACGCGCGGCAGGCGGACTGCAGGTCGGCCGGATCGCCGCTACCGAGATAGCGCTCCAACCAGTACACCGACTCCTGCTGGGCGTTGGACCAATGGCTTTGGCCAACGATCCAGGCGGTAGCACCGGACTGGACCTCGATCATCAGCGCCGAGAGCATCGTCATGCTGACCGCCACACCGATCAGCAACACCAGGGGAAGCGTCAGCCAGCCGCGCACCATGTGCATGGTCTGACCACCGCTTTTCCCGCGCGCTGCCTGCACCATCGCCATCTTCGTCCCCCACCGATGCCCAATGCGCTTCAGGCGCCCGGTGGGCGCCTGAAGGCAGTAGCGGCAGCAACGACAGAGTCTGTATGACAGCGTTCGCTTGGCGAGGTTCTCGCCCGATAGGTGCTGCCGGTAACCCTCAGAGTGGTTAGCAAAACGTAGCGAGCAGTCGGACGGCGCGGAGGAACCGCAGTGTACGAGTGTTACAAGCCAATTCCGAGCAAAGGCCGCGCCCGCCTGACGGCTGCGCAGTCCTTTTGGTAGCCGCTCTTACTCGCCGCGCGGTTTGGGCGGCCCCTTGCGATGCGGCGCGCCAGCACGGTCCATCGGACGGTTCGGCCCATTCGGGCGACCGGCCGGCTTGCCGCTACGCGGAAAGCGCGGCCTGGACGGCGACGCCGCAGCCTCGCCCTCTTCCAGCTTGCGCATGTTGAGCTGCTGACCGGACACCCACACTTTTTTCAGGTGCGTGAGCAACTCGCGCGGCATGTCGGCCGGCAGATCCAGAATCGAATAATCGTCCTGGATGTCGATACGGCCGATATAGCGGCTTTCCAGACCCGCTTCGTTGGCGATCGCGCCAACGATGTTGGCCGGCTTCACGCCGTGGGTGTGGCCCACTTCGATGCGGTAGCTTTCCATGCCCAACTCCGGCTCGCCACGCGGGGAAACCGGGTCGCGACGCAGACGCTCGGCACCAGCACCAGCACCGTCATCGGCATACGCCGGGCGCTCGGCACGCGACCCACGCGCAGCGCGCTCGCCATCGGCACGCGGGCTACGCTCGAACTTCGGCTCGAAGCGCGGGCGCTCGCCACGATCATGACGATCGCCGCGGTCGGCACGCTCACGCGGCGCGAATTCCTCGCGCGCGCCACGCACCGGCGGGGTCAGCAGGAACGGCGAATCGCCCTGCAACAGCTTGGCCAGCGCAGCGGCGATATCGATCGCCGGCACGTTGTTCTCGCCTTCAAAGCGCTGCAGCAATTCGCGATACATCTCGATCTGACCACCGGCCAGCGTCTGGCTGATACGGCTCATGAAACGCGCCACACGGGTGTCGTTGACCGCATCCACGCTCGGCAGCTGCATTTCTTCGATCGGCTGACGGGTGGCGCGTTCGATCGACCGCAGCATGCCCTTCTCGCGCGGAGTGACGAACAGGATCGCGTCGCCATTGCGGCCGGCACGGCCGGTACGGCCGATGCGGTGCACGTAGCTTTCGGTGTCGTACGGAATGTCGTAGTTCAGCACATGGCTGACGCGCTCCACGTCCAGGCCGCGCGCGGCCACGTCGGTGGCGACCAGGATGTCGAGCTTGCCGTCCTTGAGCTGGGCGATGGTCTTCTCACGTGCAGCCTGCTGCATGTCGCCGTTGATCGCGGCAGCGGCCAGACCACGCGCCTGCAGCTTCTGCGCCAGTTCTTCGGTACCGGCCTTGGTGCGCGCGAAGATGATCATGCCGTCGAACGGCTCGACCTCGAGAATGCGCGTCAATGCATCCAGCTTGTGCAACCCGCTCACCCACCAATAGCGCTGGCGGATGTTGGCCGAGGTGGTGGTCTTGGCCGCGATGGTGACTTCGGCCGGGTCCTTCAGATAGGTCTGCGCGATGCGGCGGATCGCCGGCGGCATGGTCGCCGAGAACAGCGCCACCTGGCGCTTTTCCGGTAGCTTCTTCAGCACTGCTTCGACGTCGTCGATGAAGCCCATGCGCAGCATTTCGTCGGCTTCGTCCAGCACCAGCGTCTTGAGCTGGGACAGATCCAGCGTGCCGCGATCCAGGTGATCGATCACGCGGCCGGGAGTCCCCACCACCACATGCACGCCGCGCTTGAGCGCGCTCAGCTGCTGGGCGTAGGGCTGGCCACCGTAGACCGGCAGCACGCGGAAGCCGGGAATGGCTTCGGCATATTTCTGGAACGCCTCGGCGACCTGGATAGCCAGCTCGCGGGTCGGAGCCAGCACCAGCGCCTGCGGCGTGAGCTGATTGAGGTCGGCATTAGACAGCACCGGCAACGCGAACGCGGCGGTCTTGCCGGTGCCGGTCTGGGCCTGGCCGAGCACGTCGCGGCCGGCCAGCAGCGCGGGAATAGTGGCAGCCTGGATCGGCGACGGGGTCTCATAGCCCACGGCGGCAACCGCCTTCATCACAGCGTCTGAGAGGCCGAGGTCTGCAAACAGCAGCGGCGCGGGAGATTCTTGGGTCATTGGTCACTCCGGAGGCGCCGCACGGATCCGGCAGGCGCAAAGCAGCATAGTGTGCGCCTTCAGGCCCCCTGCTGTCGAAATTTCCGTAACAGTCCGTTCAGGTGGTGAGGATTCGCCCAGTCCAGCGCAGCGTCTCTTCGAGCCCTTCTGATCGGCGAGGTGGGCAGCCACGCAGCGCGCGCCAGCCTGCACCCACTGTGGGCAAGCCAAACCGCGCAGCTGCTGTGCGCCATCGCACCGACCATCGTCATCGCACGCAGTTGGCTTGCCCACACGGACCACGCTGCAGCGATCATCGGCGCCGTGCTGCTGCAGACGTGGAGTGTTGCGCTGACGCTCTCCGCAGTACGTCAGCTGCAGCTGTTGTCGCAACTGGATTTCGCCGGACCGCTGCTGCAAACGCAGCGGGCGCTCGCGCAACTGCGGCGCTGGCGCACATGGGTGGCGCCGCGGCTGGGTGTGGCGTTGTGGGTGCTATGGGTCGCAGTGGCGGATGGCCTCTGGCGCACCCTCACCGGCATGACACTGCCGCGCAGCTGGCTGCTGATCAATGTGCGGGTGGGCGTGCTCGGCGCCATCGGCACCTGGCTCGGCTACCGGCGACTGCAGCGCAGGCAACATCCATGGCTGGAATGTATCGACAACGCGCATGCCGGGGCTGGCGTTATCCGCGCTCAGAGCATGCTGGACGAAATTGCGCGCTTTCGACGCGAATAAACGCGTTGATGCCACGCGCTAACCACTGCGTCTTGGATGTTGCCAACGCGCTTGCGCGGTGGTGTACCGATCCAGCTCCAGGCCTTCACTTTGCCGCAGTGGTGTTGTCGCCTGCGACAGGCGGATAATCGCCTCCTTCCTGTTAGCGAGCGCACCATGCAATTCCTGGAATTCGACCTGGACGGCGAGTACATCGAACTCAACCAGCTACTCAAGCTGGCCGGCATTGCCGACAGCGGCGGCCAGGGCAAGGCGATCGTCGCCAGCGGCGCGGTCAGCGTTGATGGCCTGCAGGAACTGCGCAAGACCGCCAAGATCCGCCCCGGCCAGCTGGTGCAACTGGACGATGTGGAAATCCGCGTGCTGGCGTTGGACCCTGGTGCGTAGCCGGCAGAATGAAGGTGGTAGAGATCAGCCAATGCAACATCGCGCCCTCGGCCGAAGATCCGGACCACGATGTGTCTATCTTTTCGATCGCCGTCGATTCGGAGAAGCCGTTCTGGTTGGAGCAATCCATCCGCGGCGGCCACGCCGAGCGTGGCGGTTGCAGCATGCTGGCCTTGCACGAGCTGGAAGGCTGGCAAGGCGGCTGGCGCGCAGAGGTGACCAACGCCGGCTGCGCCTGGGTGATTCCACTGCTGGAAGAAGCCTTGCGCAGCGGCGATGCGCGCACCGCGATCGATGCGATCCTTGCACGGGTGAATGCGCCGGCTTGATTGCAGTCTCGCTCATTACAGCCAGCCTGATGACAGCACGGGCAACCCCGAATGATGGGCCGACACTCCTGTCCGATCAGCCGTTGAGAGCCGTTGCAAAACAACCTCGCACTGCAATCAAACAAAGTGGCGCAGCACGTGCGGCTTTCACGGCGATACTCTCACTGCCTCAAACGCTCCGCTGCGTCAAATGCGCCGCAATCGCCTGTTTGAACGCTGCTACCGCGTGCGCCGCACGCAACGCGCCACGTCGCAGCGAGCGCGCTGGCGCGCGATCGTCGATATACAGCGCGGCCAGTGCATTGGTGGCTTCGTACAGCGGCCGCGTCGCCAGGCGATGCGCGCGTCCTTAGCCGTGCAAGAGCGACGCAGCGCCGACAATTGCAGCAGCACGCAGGCGCTCGGCCAGGCGTGCCTGTCCCTGCAATCCGAAGTTGAAACCGTGCGCGGTTACCGGGTGCATGCCGACCACCGCATCGCCGATCAGCGCGGCACGCTCAGCCACGAAACGCTGCGGATACGCATGCCGGCTGCCGTCCTGGTGCATTGAGCCAAGCCGATGTTCGAATGCCTCGGTCACCGCGGTGCTGAAGTCCGCCGTATTCATCGCCAGCAAGGCCTTTATCCGTCGCGGCAGCAGCGTCAGCACTGCGCCAGCGCGATTGCCCTGCAGCGGCAACAACGCAAGCGTCTTGCCATAGCCAAACCACTCCCCCGCCGCCTGACGATGCGATAGCGCACGACGCATGCGGCACCCCAGCATGCTCTTGCCGAATGCGCGTCGTTGCGCGCCAATACCGATCGATTGCCGCGTGCTGGAAAAACCGCTGTGCGCAGCCACCAACGGGCGCGCTGACAGCGTTTCTCCAGCAGATAACTGCAGCACCACGCGGTCACCACGCTGCTGCACGGCCTGCAACGTGCACCCGCAACGCATGTCCAGCGCAGCTTGTGTCTGCACGGCCTGCCAGTCCGCGCGACGGATCAACTGATTCGGAACCAGCAAACCCAGATCGCCGGCGCTGCGTGCGGAGGCGGCGAAGGTCAATGCGAAGGGGGGAATGCCCATCCATGTCGCGTGCATCGCGCAGCGGCGAGATCGCATCGCCGGGAAACGGCTGCCAGATCCTGAGGTTTCCCCACGTTTTCCCGAGATAGATCAGCTGGTTGCACCCGGATCGTGTAGAAACAAGTGCGCGCATGG
>NZ_MDEJ01000065.1 GCF_002940065.1 Xanthomonas populi | reverse complement strand
CAGGCGAGGCTCAGCACCCGATCGCTCAGCCGACACAGGCGCGCCCCGATGACCTCGGTCACTGCCGCGGCCGTGCCGTTGGCACACCAGCCCAAACGCACATCGCCGCTGCTGCGTTCGACATGAGTTACCTGCACACCGGTGCCGCGCCGGGGCGCACCGTCTCCAGCTCCCAATGGCCTAGGTGCGCGCGGGTGGCCACGTGCGCCGGACGCAGGGGGATCGAGGTGCGATCGGTGAACCGCGTGGCCTTTCCTAGGCCGTAGGAACGCCGCCGCGTGGGCAGCCGGAGCAGATGACGCAACGGGTGACGATGGAGATAGCGCTAACGACGTGCGGTGCACACCATCGGCTCACCACACAAACGGGCACGGCCTTAGGATCTGCTGCGGACTCAGTCGCTGCGCCAGGCCCGCATGCAGCGTCGCCACCATTGCCATATCGATACGCCAGACGCCATGCACATTGCTTGAGCTCAACAGCGCCCAGCCACATCGGGCGCTGTTTTTTTTGTGGCCTCACTAGCGGTAGTAGCCGCTCAGAAGCTACAATAGCTGGACACGAATCAAGGACAAACGTCCGGTTTGCGTTTTGGTTAGAGATCAAGGGATTAGAGCGGATCCATCCGCCTAGCCCACTCTCCGCCACTTTTATGATCCTGCAACGCGATTGTCTGGATCCAGGGTCACGCCAATGGCCCACGTCTTATGGTGGCCCCGTCGGTCCCTCGCGACGCTAGATCGAAAATCCCGCCAGGGCCGGAAGGCAGCAACGGTATCGATTGACGCGGGCGCCGAGGTCAACCGGCGGGGACACCACCCTAACTCTCGGATGTCCGCCGCACCGCTCGATTCGTAGGCACGCACTACTGCGGCTGCGATTCCGGGTGCAGCCAGCCCGCATCGCCTTCCAGGTAATGCTCGTGCTTCCAGATCGGCACGCGTGCCTTGACCCCGTCGATGATGAAACGGCACGCATCGAATGCGGCGCCGCGATGCGCCGCGCCGACGCCGACCCACACCGCCATGTCGCCGGTGCGCAGTTCACCCACACGGTGCACGCAGTGCGCGTTGACGATGGCAAACCGGCTCATCGCTTCGCTGAGCACGCGTTGCCCTTCCGCCTGCGCGAGCGCGGCATAGGCTTCGTAGCGCAGCCCGGCAACGCTGCGGCCTTGGTTATGGTTGCGCACCCAGCCTTCGAAACTGGCAAACGCACCGGCGTGCGGGTGCGCAAGCGCAGCGCGCAAGCTGCCGATCGGCAACGGCACGTCAGAAAGCGCAAAGATGGCAGTTGCCTGCTCGCTCACACTCAACCTCCCGAAACCGGCGGAATAAATACCACTTCACTGCCGTCGCGCAGCTCATCCTCCCAGCGCGCGAACGCGCCATCCACCGCTACACGCAGCTGCGCCGGCGTCCAACGCAGGCCATGGCGTGTAGCGAGTTGGACATACAGCGCGCGCAAATCCGGCGCATCCGAGTGCACCTGCTCGCTGGCAATACCCGCCGCCTCCCGCAAGCTGGCGAAATACAGCACCGTCACTGTCGCGCGCATCGCTTTGCTCCGATATCGCGTTTGCCGCCGCGTTTGGACACCAACTTGGTCGGGCCGATACTCATCGCATGCGACAACGCCTTGCACATGTCATAGACCGTCAACGCCGCCACGCTGGCACCGGTAAGCGCTTCCATTTCCACACCGGTGCGATGTACGCAACGCACGGTACAACTGATGTCCAACACGTGCTCGCCCGCCCAGTCGATCTCGAAGCGACACGCATCGATCGGTAGCGGATGACAGAACGGAATCAATTCGTGCGTGCGTTTGACCGCCATCGTGCCGGCGATCACTGCGGTCTCCACGATGCCGCCCTTGGCGCTACGCAAGCCATTGGCGCGCAATTGCGCAGCGACAGCGGACGGAAAACGTACCCGGCTTTGGGCGGTGGCGCTGCGTGCAGTGACTGCCTTGTCCGAGACATCCACCATAGTAGGCAACCCGGCGTCATCCAGGTGGGTCAGGCGTGCGGATGGGGGTTTTGCGGGCATGGGAAACGACACAATGACAGACGCTCAGGATGCGGCATTCTCGGTGAATGGAGTGCCTCGACGGAACAGCACTCCCTCACCCGCCGATCAAAAACATCTCCACCCGTTTGCCACGGCGCGGCGTCGATGCGCGCACTTCACTGTAGCGGTCGCCACGCATGGTCCAGCGCGCGCGCAGATGTTCGGACAATCCATGCGCGCCCTCAGCCAACGCGGGCTTGAGGTCATGGCCTTGGCTGGCGAACAGGCAGGTGTACAGATGTCCATCGGCCGACACGCGTGCACGCTGGCAATCGCCGCAGAACGGCACGCTGACCGAACTGACAAAACCCACCTCGCCCGCGCCATCGGCAAATGCATGCCGTTGCGCGACTTCGCCGGTGTAATTGGCATCCAGCGGCGCCAGCGGCCAGCGCGCGTGGATGCGCTTGTGCAATTGCGCAGAGGTCACCACCGCATCCGCCGTCCAGCCATTGCAACTGCCCACATCCATGAATTCGATGAAGCGCAACACGTGGCCGGTGCCGCGGAAGTGCTCCACCAGCGGCAACACCTGATCTTCGTTGACGCCCCGCTGCACCACGCAATTGATCTTCAAGCGCTGGAAACCGGCCTGCTCGGCAGCGGCAATGCCGGCCAGCACCTGCGCAATGTCGCCACGGTCGCCGCTCATGCGCTTGAACAGCTCCGGATCCAATGCATCCATGCTCACGGTGATACGGCGCAGCCCGGCCTGCCGCAGCGCCACCGCCTGACGCGCGAGCAAGGCGCCGTTGGTGGTCAGCGCCAAATCCTCGATGCCGTCGATTGCGGTCAGTCGCGCGATCAAGCTCGGCAGGTCGCGGCGCAGTAGCGGTTCGCCACCAGTCAAACGTACCTTGGTGACGCCGACCGAGACGAACGCATGCACCAGCGTTTCCAATTGATCGAAGCTCAAGCGTTGCTGCGCATCGAACCCATAATCGTCCGGCACACGATCGGCCGGCATACAGTAACCGCAGCGGAAATTGCAGGCCTCGATGACCGACAGCCGCAGATCGCGCAGCGGCCGGCCGTAGCGGTCCTGCATCGGCGCGGTGGTCAGATTCGGCAGCAGCAAAGCGCTCATCAGGGCACCATTGCGGCGGTCGGCTCCGCCAGTTCCAGATAGTGACCAGGCACCGCAACGCGATGACCGCGTGCGCGAAGCACGTCGCCATCAGTGTCGCTGGCGTAGTGGTACAGCAGCATGCGGCTCAACATGTCCTGCGGGTATTCCCGCTCCAAATCGTCCACACCAGTATGCGACGGATTGCCGTGAACGCCGCAGTCATGCGCGATGAGCTCGCCGTCGTCGGCATAGCGAGCCAGCATTTCCGGGATCGGCCGGGTGTCGCCGCTCCACACCAGCGCACCCTTCAACCGCAGCCCGAACGCGGTCTCCGGCCAATGGTGACGCACCGGGAATACCTCCAGCCGCACGCCGTCGTGCCAGAACGCATCCCCCACCGGCACCAGCTGAAACGCGTCCCAGAAGTTGGCGCCGCCCTCGGCAAGTACATTCGGGTAGTCGGCGATCCGCCGCTGCAGCAACGGCACCACCGGCGCCGGCACGTACAGGCGGGTGCGCCCGCGTCGTTCGGAGAAATAGCTGTCCACGAACACCCGCTCCAGCCCGCCAACATGGTCCAGATGCACGTGGGTAATGAAGATCGCCTGCGGCAACTGTCCGTAATGGGCCTGGTAGGCGGTCAGCCCCTCGCTGCCGCAGTCAATGGTCAGCCACGGCGCGCCAGCGCGCTCGAGCGTGGCCATCGGCGAGCCAAGCGCCACCCCCGACGCATTGCCGACCCCCTGCACACGCAACATCCAGTTCATCAGTAGCCCCGGCCCCAGGCCAGCTCGTAAGCGCGATGCAGGCGCCCGTAATCCTTGTCAACCTCTTCGCGGCTGCGATTGCCGCGCAACTTTAGCAGCGAGCGATGCAGGCGTTTGAGATTGCTCTCGCGCCAGCGCGTGGCCGGAATGCGCAACACGCCGCGGTCGAAATCGATCAACCAGCCGTGCCCACCGGCATCGAAGAGAATGTTGTGCGCGTTGAGATCGGCGTGATCCAGGCCAGTGCGATGAAAGCGCGCAATCAACCGCCCGGTCTCCTCCCACGGCGCGCCACGCCCGGCAACCTGCGCGTGATCGGCCAGCGAGCGCACGTTTTCCAGGCGTTCCATCAATAGCGCAGCGCGATAGCCAAGACCCTCGCGCAGATAGCAGGCCGCCAACGGACGCGGCACAGGCAATTTGCGCCTGAGCAGTTCGCGCATCAGCCGGAACTCGGCAAAGCTGCGCGTGCGCCCCGCTCCTTTCCACAGGTATTGATCGCGGCTCACCCGAGCAGCCATGCCGCCGCGCAGATACTGGCGCAACACGCTGTGGCCGAACGGCGCATCCACAAACCACGCCCCGCCACGCCCGCCTTCGTCCACCGGCCGTGCCCTGTCGCCCCAGTGGTGCGGCGAAAACAGCGTGGCATCGGCTTGCCGCAGCCGTTCGCGGTCGAACAGAATGGCGCCATAGCCGCGGCCTTCGCGGTACGGCGTCAGCGCTTCAGTGGCGTCAAAACAAACCATCTATCGAGTCTAACAACACCATGGCTTCTACGCCCGCTTCGTTATGCCTGCTGCGCCTGTCGGCCCTGGGTGACGTCACTCACGTGGTGCCGCTGGTGCGCACGTTGCAGGCGGGATTTCCGGCAAGCCAGCTACATTGGATCATCGACAAGGCCGGGCTGACGTTGCTCGGCGGCCTGCCCGGTGTGCACTTTCATGCCTACGACAAGCGCACTGGCGTGGCCGGTATGCGCGCGCTGCGCCAGTCGCTGGCACCGCTGGGCCGCTTCGATGCCTTGCTGCAGATGCAGGTGGCCTTTCGCGCGAATGTGCTATCGGCATTCTTGCCGGCGCGGCGGCGCATCGGCTATGACCGCAGCCGCTCCAAAGAGCTGCACGGCCTGTTCGTCAACGAACGCATCGCCGACCGCCCCGGCATCCATGTGCTCAATGCCATCGGCAGCTTCGCCGAGCCGCTGGGCCTGACCCAGACCCAGGTGCGCTGGGATCTACCAGTGCCGGACGGTGCGCACAGCTGGGCACAGGCGCAATGGGACGACGACGGCCGCCCGGTGCTGATGATTTCGCCGTGTTCCAGCCACGCACGCCGCAACTGGTATCCCGACCGCCATGCGGCGCTGGCAGACCATGCCGCAGCTCAAGGCTGGCGGATCGTGCTGTGCGGTGGCCGCAGCGACCTGGAACGCAGCACCGCCGATGCCATCGTCGCGACCGCGCGCACGCCGGTGCTGGACCTGGTCGGCAAGGACACGCTCAAGCAGCTCCCCGCCCTGCTCGCCCGCGCCGATCTGGTGGTCACACCGGATTCGGGCCCGATGCACATCGCCAATGCGATGGGCAGCAAGGTGCTCGGCCTGCATGCAGCCAGCAACCCGTTGCGCAGCGGCCCGTATTCGGACGTGCGCTATTGCGTGGACCGTTACGACGCTGCCGCCCGCAAACACCTGGGCAAGCCGGCCAGCCAGTTGAAATGGGGAACCAAGATCGAGTTCGACGACGTGATGTCGCTGATCACCGTTGACGATGCGATCGCTGCTTTCGAGCGTTATCGCGGAGATCATCCGCGCTGAGGATCTGCGACGGATCGTCGCTCGAACAGGCGTTCAATCGCTAGAGCACGCGGCGCGCAATGCGACGCTGCTCAACAGCCTCAGGACAGCGCAGAACATTTAGCGAATGGGCGGCTGGTCAGGCGGGCAGCAGAAATCCACTGCGGAGCCTGTTGAAATACATTTTGGCGACTCACCAGGATGTTTCTCAAAACACAGACCCCGCCGCTCAGCCATGCAGGCCTGAGATCAGCAGCTCTCAGACACGCGTCGCGTGATAGTCCTGATACGACTTTTCTTCCACATACGACGAACCCAGCGCCAGGTTGATCTCTTTCTTGATGCGCGCGCGCTCATCGTTTTCGATATAGACGCTGCGCGCCAGCTGCACGAAGGTATCGTCGAATGTCTGCACCTGCTCCTTGAGACGAATGTCGTCTTCGATCACCCACAGCCGCTCGTTGACAGCCTTGAGCGCGGCGCGCAGACGCACGATGTCGTGACCG
The DNA here is from genome assembly GCF_002940065.1 of Xanthomonas populi. Classification (GTDB taxonomy): domain Bacteria; phylum Pseudomonadota; class Gammaproteobacteria; order Xanthomonadales; family Xanthomonadaceae; genus Xanthomonas; species Xanthomonas populi. The sequence goes on along the minus strand of NZ_MDEJ01000065.1, from coordinate 16,848 downwards.
GCAGCCGGATGCGCCATCCAGCTGGTTTCCAGCGCAGACAGCTCTTTGCGCACATTGGTCAACTTGGCGGCATCACTCATGCGCTCGGACTTGATCTGCAGGATCGCGATCTTGTCGAGCAACTCACCGAAGGACACGGGCACCAGGATCTCGGACATGTCATGCCTCCAACGGATATCAAAGGGTGAAGTGTAGGCATCGCGCCGGCTGGCTGCGACCCATAAACAAAAAGCCCCCTTGCGGGGGCTGATGCGAATCTGGCGGAGAGGGGGGGATTCGAACCCCCGAGGCGCTATAAACGCCTGCCTGATTTCGAGTCAGGTACATTCAACCGCTCTGCCACCTCTCCAGATGGTCCCGGGCGTCCCGGGGCCGTGAATTATACGGGCACAGGCGCCAAGCCACAAGCGGGCCGAAGCATCCGCAGCACGATCCGGTCCGGCGTGAACCCTTCCTGCGGCAGCTGCCAACGCTCTGTTGCCGCTGGCCGGTCGGGCCGCGATGATGGTGGTGCATCTTCCCTCTGGCGACCCGGCACCATGCTCGAATTCGGACACCTCACCCACGTCGGCCTGCGTCGCGACCTCAACGAGGACACGTACTACGGCGACAGCGAGCTGGGACTGTGGCTAGTTGCAGATGGCATGGGCGGGCATGCCTGCGGCGAAGTGGCCAGCGCGCTGGCGCGCGAAACCATCGTGCGCGAAGTGCGCGCCGGCACCCCGCTGGCGCAGGCAGTGCGTATCGCCGACGAAGAAATCATCAAGACCTCGCGCCGCTGCAACGACACCTTACCGATGGGCACCACCGTCGTCGCTGCGCGCGTGCTGGGCCTGCGCTTTGAGGTAGCCTGGGTCGGCGACAGCCGCGCCTATCTGTGGCGCGACGGCCGGCTGGCGCAGCTGAGCCAGGATCATAGTTACGTGCAGGAACTCATCGCACAGGGCACGCTCACCAGCGAGCAGGCGCGCGCGCATCCGCATCGCAATGTGGTGACCCAGGCGTTGGGGGTGACCGACCCGGTGCACCTCAATGTCGCCACCATGCAGGGCGAACTCAAATCCGGCATGCAGCTGCTGCTGTGCAGCGACGGCCTGACCGAAGAAATCGACGACGCCACCATCGCCGCAACGTTGTCGCAAGCCGATTGCAGCGCCCAGGAATGCGTCGAATGCCTGGTCGCCGCCGCGCTGGATGGTGGCGGCTCGGACAACATCACCGCGATCCTGGTGCGTAGCTACTAATAACCGACAGCGGCAACGTCTTCGACCGGCGCATCCCACAGCGCACGCCCGGCCTTCTTGCGCAGGTGCGCCAAGCGCACTTCATGCGCCTGCGAATCTGATGCCGTTACCGCCACGCGCGGGCGCGGCAATAGCAGCGCCGGATCGAACGCGATCATGCCGCCACCGTGCTCGGCGTTCTGGCCGGCATCGGCGCTGGCAAAGCCGATTTCTTCCTGGCCCGAGGTCAGCGCAATGTAGACATCGGCCAGAATCTGCGCATCGAGCAAGGCGCCGTGCAACTGGCGATGCGCGTTGTCCACGCCCAGACGTTTGCACAAGGCGTCCAAGGAATTGCGCTGCCCCGGATAACGCTCGCGCGCCATCATCAAGGTGTCGACCACCGTGGCGCGCTCGACGATGCGGCCGTAGTTATCGCCCAGCAACGACAGCTCGTTGTCCAGGAAGCCCAGATCGAACGCGGCGTTGTGGATGATCAACTCTGCGCCATCGATGTAGGCAAGGAACTCATCGACCACATCGGCGAACAACGGCTTGTCGGCCAGGAATTCCAGGGTCAACCCGGTCACTTCCTGCGCGCCGGGTTCGAAGTCGCAATTGGGCTTCAGATAGCAATGGAAGTTGTTGCCGCTGGTGCGCCGTTCCAGCAGCTCCACCGCACCGATTTCGACGACGCGGTTGCCCTTGCGCCATTCCAGGCCGGTGGTTTCGGTATCGAGAATGATCTGACGCATGAATCCTATTGATTACTTACGATGTTGCGATGCCAGCGCGCTGCGCGATGGCTTGATTGCGGGCAAGCACGTCGACACGCTCGTTATCCGGGTCGCCATTGTGGCCCTTCACCCAGCGCCAATCGATGCTGTGCCGCTGCGTGGCCGCATGCAGCCGCTCCCACAGCTCACGATTCTTGACCGGATCGCCGCCGGCGGTTTTCCAACCGCGCCGCACCCAGCCGGACATCCACTCGGTGATGCCCTGCCGCACGTATTGCGAGTCGGTATGCAGCACGATCTGGCATGGCTCGGTGAGCGTTTCCAGCGCCATGATCGCCGCCATCAACTCCATGCGGTTGTTGGTGGAGGTGGCTTCGCCGCCGGCCAATTCCTTTTCGCGACCGTTATAACGCAACAGGGCCGCCCAACCGCCCGGCCCTGGATTGCCGAGGCAGGAGCCATCGGTATGCAATTCAATTGATTTCATCAGCGTCTAATGTTGGAGAGTGGCAATGGTCAGATCGTGGCCACAGGTTGCGGCCAGCGCGAGGGCATCGCGATCGGCGTCGGGCCGATCGATGCGGCGGTGCGCTTTTCCACTTCAAGTAGATACACCGCGCGCCAGGGTGCGCGGCCAGGGTCGGAGGAGCCGCTTCCGGTGCGCCAGATCGGCCCCAGATACCGTTCCGGGTTCACGCATTGCAGGCCGGCACGCTGCGCCAACAACCGCCAACGATCTGGACGCAAGGCGACCGGGCCACGGCGCGCCCACCGAAAGCGATAAGGGCTCATCGGATTGAGCGTGAACAGCCACAGCCGGCCGCCCGGCATCAGCAGCCGCTCGCATTCGGCCAGGAATTCCGCCGCGCTGCCGACCACCGCGTGCTGCACCACGATCGCCTGCAGGCTCTCGGCCGGCAACGGAAACGGCATCGCACAACGCGCATCGCCGGCAAAGCGCCCCGCACTGCGATACAGCCGCAAACCACGCCCCTGCAGTGCCTCGCGCGGCGGCAACTTGATGGTTGGCGTTAGCCATAACCACGGCTGCGACGGACGTGTCTGCAGCGCCGCCAACGCGAATTGGCGTTCCAGCTGCAGCAGGCTGCGCCCCGCGCCTGTTTCAAACCAGGATGAGACGCCAGCTTGACGGGAGAAGGGGGGGGCAGGCATGGTCCCAATTCTATGCGACTGACCGCCCTGCCGGCATTCGAAGACAACTACATCTGGGCGCTGGTCGCTGCGGATGGCCGCGCGGTCATCGTCGACCCCGGTCAGGCCGAGCCTGTGTTCGCTGCCGCAAAGCGCGAAGGAATCACTCCCAGCGCAGTGTTGCTCACACACCACCACGCCGATCATATCGGCGGCGTGGCAGCGCTACAGCAGCGCTGGCCGGACCTTGAACTGTTCGGCCCTGTCGACGAACGCATTCCCGCCAACGCCCATCAGGTTAGCCAGGGCAAGCGCTTGAGGCTGCTTGGCACCAGCGTTGAGGTGCTCGAAGTGCCGGGCCACACCCGCAGCCACATCGCCTTCGTCACTGACGAGCACTTGTTCAGCGGAGATACCTTGTTCAGCCTAGGCTGTGGGCGGATGTTTGAAGGTAGCGCTCCTAAGATGTTCGACTCGTTACAGCGCCTGGCCGCTCTGCCAGGCGAAACGCTTGTGTGTTGCGGCCACGAATACACGTTGGCCAACGCGGCCTTCGCGCTGCATGTCGATCCCACCAACGCTGCCTTGCAGCGCCGTCAACAGGAAGCCCAGGCCATGCGTCAAGCAGCCCGTCCTACCCTGCCGATTTCGCTCAAGAGTGAACTGGCCACCAATCCGTTTTTACGCACCAGCAGTCCCGAGATTCGCGCCGCAGTCGCACCGCGTGCATCTGGCGCACTTTCCTCTGATGTAGATGTTTTCGCCGAACTTCGGCTCTGGAAAGATGAATTTCGCGCATGATCCGCCTGATTCTGGCAGTACTGGTCGCCTGTGCGGCCATCGCACCCGCAGCCGCATCGCCCAACGACGCAAGCCTCCTCAAACCCGCCGCTAGCTCTACGACGCCGCCAACCGCACCCAGCCTGCGCAATGGTCAGGACATTTTTTCGTCGTTTCTGGACGGGCGTGCAGATCCAGGTTGCGACAGCGAACACAGCGACACGCGCTGGGAACACCATTTTTCGCGCGCACCGGCCCGCCTGGCCGACGATGCACAGGACGTCCTGCCACTGTTCGGTTACGTGGTCGACGAGCTGCGCAAGGCCGACATGCCGACCGAGTTCGCCCTGATTCCCTTCGTCGAAAGCGGCTATCGCCCGGGCGCTCGCAACGGCAGCGGCCCGGCCGGCTTGTGGCAGTTCATTGCCACCACCGCACGCAACCACCATGTGCCGGTTGGTGCCCAATACGACGGCCGTCTCTCGGCAGTGGATTCCACCACCGCTGCAGTGCGCTACCTCAAGACGCTTTACGGCATGTTTGGCGGCGATTGGCGCCTGGCGCTGATGGCCTACAATGCTGGCGAGTACCGCGTGCTGCAGGCCATGCGCACGGCAGGGATGAATGCGCAGAACGCGCGCCCGTCCGAACTGCCCGGCATGTCCGATATCACCTACGAGTATGTGGAAAAGCTGCACGCGCTTGCCTGTGTGCTAGATCATGCGCAACAGCAAGGCAACTTGTTGACCTCGCTCGATCGCCGGGTTCCGGTGCTGACCGAACATGCACTACCGGTCGGCACCAGCCTCAATGACTGGGCCGGACAGCGCGACATCGAACCGCAATTGCTCGCCCGCCTGAATCCGGCACTGGCCAGCGCACGCGCCGCGCCGCGCGGGGTGCATGTGCTCGCGCCGATCGCACCAGCGCAGCCAGGCTCGGCCGGTACCGTTGTCGCATCCGCAGACGTGGGAAAGATTGCCGAGACCAACGATGCCGCGCCCACGGTGGTCGCCACGACTGCCAAGACATTGAACTCTCAAGCGCGCACGCATACGGTGAGCAACGGCGAATCGGCCTGGGCCATCGCGCGCCGCTACGGCGTCACCGTCGCGACGCTGCTCGCCAGCAATGGCTTGGACAAACGCGCCGTGCTCAAGCCGGGCATGGTGCTGTCGTTCGACGACAGCCATTGAGCTAGCAAGACGACCAGCCTACTGGTCGCAGCTATGTCGCGCGTGCCGCTATTGCTTGCGCGATTTTTAAGACAGCCGGCATCAGCGTGATGAGAACTGAATGGTGTTGCTGCAGCTGTGCGCTTGACCGCTTTGGCGAAACTGCAAGTGACACAGGCAGGCGTGCTGAAGTAATCAGCCGTATTGCCCCCCCACCCACGCTCAATCGATGGCCAACTGCGCGCCTATGCGCGGCATGCCAGGCTGTTGGCGACCCTGGAGATCAGTTTTCCAGTGTCCTCTAGCAACACGCACGACATCGACGCCGATGACATCAATCGAGCACGCCCAACACACATCCAAAGCTTCAGCGCCCGCCGCACAGGACACCGATATCCCAAAGAAAAAGCCGGTCATCCCGGCTTTCTCATCTTCATCAGCTCAATAAGACAGCCTTAGAGCTTCGCCTCTTCAATCTGGATCTTGTAGCGCTTACGCATTTCCTTGACGTACGCCTGTGCCGCGTTGTTGCCGTCGATCTGGCTCAACTGCTCGCGCAGCATCGTCTGCTGTTCGGCCGGCATCTCCTTCAGATCGCCTGGCGTCGCCTTAGCGATCACGAAGACCGCAAAGCGCCCGCCATCCAGCTCCACCTTACCCAACGACGGCTTGCCTTTGGTCGGGCGAGGCGCGCTGAAGATCGCACGGTTTGCCGCCGGTGTCGGGATCGGCGCGGTGCGCGGCAGGCCCGGGATCGGTTGCACCTGTAGCTTCTCGCTGGCGGCCAGAGCCTGCAAAGTTTCACCCTTCTGCATGCGCGCCAACAGCGCATCGGCAGCAGCCGCGGCAGCCTTCTCGGTGCGGTCGGCATGGATCGCTGCAATCACCTTGTCGCGCACTTTGTCTAACGGCAACGCCTGCTCGGCGCTGTGATTGGTCACGCGCAACACCACGCTATGATTCGGCGCGATGGTGATCGGGTCGCTCACCGTGCCGTCCTGCACCAGCGTCTCGGAGAACGCCGAACGCAGTACGGCCGGATTGGTCGCGATGCCGCTGGCATCGGCGCGCGAGAACGGGCCAAGCGTCTGCACCGGCAGACCAACCTGCTTGGCGGCCGGCTCAAGCGCGGTGGGGTTCTTGTAGACCTGATCCACCAGCTTGCCGCTCACATCGGCGAACGTCTTGTCGGCATCGGCCTTCAGCTGCTCGGCAGCCAACTGGTCGCGCACCTGCTCGAACGTCTTGCCCTTGCCACCCTTGACCTCACGCAACTGGATCACGTGATAGCCGAATTCGCTCTTGATCGGGCCGACCACCTCGCCAGCCTTCATCGCAAACAACGCGTCTTCGAACTGCTTGACCATCGTGCCCTTCTCGACCCAACCCAGATCGCCACCCGCACCCTTGGAACCCGGATCCTGTGAGTTGGCCTTTGCCAATGCGGCAAAATCGGCACCCGGCTGTTTGGCCTCCGCAGCGAGCTTGGCGGCTTTCGCTTCGGCAGCCTTTTGCGCGGCGGGGTCGCTACCAGCGCTGATCAGGATGTGCGAAGCCAGACGCTGGTCCGGCTCGACAAAGCGGCCCTTCTCTTCATCATAGCGCCTGCGCAATGTCGCCTCGTCGGCGGCGGTTGCAGGCGGCAACTTGGCAGTATTGATCTCGACATACTCGATCATCACCGTCTCCGGCTGACGGAAATCTTGGGTGTGCCCGCCGTACCACTGCTTGATCTGCACATCGCTGACCGGCGCGGTATCGGCGGCTGGCGGTGGCAGCATCGCCAACTCCACGTCGCGCGTTTCGCCCATCAGCTTGAGCAGGCGCTCAAACTCGGCCTTGGTCGCAAAGCCCGACTCGGCAATCGCCTGTGGAATCACCGACTGCTGCAAACTGTCGCGCACCAACGCATCGAATTGCGCCGGCGTGCGCGGTGGCATGCCTTGCGCGAGTGCGGCGCGGTATTGGTCGGGGCTGAATTTGCCATCGACTTGGAACGCCTGAATGCTGGTGATGTAATCACGCACCGTCGCATCGCCGATCACGATGCCGGCATCTTCGGCACCTAGACGAACGACTTGCTCGTCGACCAATTGGTCGAGCACCTGCAACTTGTTTTCGCGGGATTCGAACGTGCGCGGGTCGAAATTCTCGCCCTGACGCTGCCGTTCCTGCATACGCGCCTGCTCGAAGCGTGCGCGAAAATCCTGCGTACTGATTTCATGGTGCTGCCACAGTAGCGATACCGGCCACCAGGAAGGTGCCGATTTCCACCATGTGGGCGGCGCCTGCACCTTGGCCACGTTGTTGGCGCCAATGCCGCCGAGGTAGCTGTTGTCGATGACGAACAAAAACGGAATCATCAGCAACCCCAGGATGGCGGTAGCGACCCAGCCTGACGTATTGTCGCGAAGTTTCTGCAGCATTGGCAAATCACGGCCTGTTGGCGGGCGGGGCAGTGTAACGCGCTTGGCGCCGAGCACCCAGCCCCATGCTCCATGCTCCATGCTCCATGCTCCATGCTCCATGCTCCATGCTCCATGCTCCATGCTCCATGCTCCATGCTCCATGCCCCATGCTGCGGGCCGCGATATGCATTTAAACTCCTCATCTCGGGCAATCCCGCAAAAAAAAGCCCCAGGCACAAGGCCGAGGGCTGCGTATAACTGGCGGAGCGGACGGGACTCGAACCCGCGACCTCCGGCGTGACAGGCCAGCATTCTAACCAGCTGAACTACCGCTCCGCACTTGAAACGTTTGCTTGGTGCTTAATGGTGGGTGCTGAGGGTTTCGAACCCCCGACCCTCTCCGTGTAAGGGAGACGCTCTACCGCTGAGCTAAGCACCCTTAGCAAGTCGGTTATTTTACTGCATCCTTCAGGGCTTTGCCAGCCTTGAACGCAGGATTCTTCGAAGCAGCGATCTTGATGCTGTCGCCGGTCTTCGGATTGCGGCCGGTGCGCTCAGCGCGCTCGCGGACCTGGAAGGTGCCAAAGCCGACGAGGGTGACGGCTTCACCCTTCTTCAGTGCCTTGGTGATTTCGCTCACAACCGCGTCGACAGCACGGCCGGCTTCAGCCTTGGAGATGTCAGCGGCAGAGGCAACGCCATCGATCAATTCGGTTTTATTCATTCTTGAAACTCCCTTTGCGGCAGATGCCGCGGAATCGACAATCGGCGCTCTTGCCGTTAGCGAAGAGCCCGACACAAGTGGTATCGCGTGACGCATCATGATTTGCCGCGCCCACGAGTCGTGTATTTATACCAGCGCCCCCAACCGCACGCAAGCCAAAACCCAATAACGACGCGGGTTTTGGCTTGTTTTGCCTGGATTTAGACAAGCACTTTTAGTGCTTGACGCGAGTCCCCGGAGTAGTGCGGGACTTACCGCGCACGGCAACGCGCGAGGCGGTCTTGCGGGCTTTTTCCTTGACGGACTTCTTCGGCGCCAGCGGACGCTCCAGTGCAAGATCCAGCACTTCGTCGATCCACTTGACAGGCACGATCTTCAGATCGCGCGTCACGTTGGCCGGGATGTCGGCAAGATCCTTGCGGTTCTCGTCCGGGATCAACACGGTTCGGATGCCACCGCGCAATGCCGCCAGCAACTTCTCCTTCAATCCACCGATCGCCGACACGCGACCACGCAAGGTGATCTCGCCGGTCATCGCCACGTCGGCGCGGATCGGCACCTTGGTCAACACCGATACCAGCGAGGTCACCATCGCGATACCTGCGCTGGGGCCGTCCTTCGGTGTGGCGCCATCGGGCACATGCACGTGCACGTCCTGCTTTTGCAGGAAATCCACGTCGATGCCGAGCCGCTCGGCGCGCGAACGCACCACCGACAATGCAGCCGATGCCGATTCCTTCATGACGTTGCCGAGCTGACCGGTGAGGATCAGATTGCCTTTGCCCGGCACCAGCGTGGATTCGACCTGCAACAACTCACCACCGACCTCGGTCCAGGCCAGACCGGTGACCAGACCGATTTCGTTTTCTTCTTCGGCACGGCCGAAATCGAAGCGACGTACGCCCAGGTACTTGTCGAGATTCTTCGAGTTCACCACCACCGGGGCCTTGCGCTTGCCCTTCTTGGCGACGATCTTTTTCACCACTGGCTGCGGACCGGCAAGTGCGATTTCCTTGACCACCTTGCGGCAGATCTTGGCCACTTCGCGTTCCAGGTTACGCACGCCCGATTCACGCGTGTAGTAGCGCACGATGTCCTGGATGGCATCGCTGCCGATCTCGATCTCTTCCGGCTTCAAGCCGTTGCCCTTGATCTGCTTGGGCACCAGATAGCGCATGGCGATGTTGAGCTTCTCGTCCTCGGTATAGCCGGGGATGCGGATCACTTCCATGCGGTCCAGCAGCGGACCCGGAATGTTGAGCGAGTTTGAGGTGGCAACGAACATCACCTCCGACAGGTCCAGATCGACTTCCAGATAGTGGTCGTTGAAGGAACTGTTCTGCTCGGGGTCGAGCACTTCCAGCAACGCCGCCGACGGGTCGCCGCGGAAATCCATCGACATCTTGTCGATCTCATCGAGCAGGAACAGCGGATTCTTGCTGCCCACCTTGTTGAGGTTCTGCACCAGCCGACCCGGCATAGAACCCACATAGGTGCGGCGATGGCCACGGATCTCGGCTTCGTCGCGGATACCGCCCAGGCTCATGCGCACGAACTTGCGGTTGGTCGCCTTGGCGATCGACTGACCGAGCGAGGTCTTGCCGACGCCCGGCGGCCCGACCAGGCACAGGATCGGCCCCTTCATCTGCTTCACGCGCGACTGCATGGCCAAATACTCTAGGATGCGTTCCTTGACCTTGTCCAGACCGTAATGATCGGCGTCCAGCGTGTCCTGCGCAGCCTTGAGGTCCTTGCGCACCTTGGAACGCTTCTTCCACGGCACGCCCAACAGCCAATCCAGATAGTTGCGCACCACCGCCGCCTCGGCGGACATCGGCGACATCTGCTTGAGCTTGTTGAGCTCGCCCTTGGCCTTGGTCTCGACCGGCTTGGGCATGCCCGCCTCGGCGATCTTGCGGGCGATTTCTTCCAGTTCGCCCGGCGCGTCGTCCAGATCGCCCAGCTCCTTCTGGATCGCCTTCATCTGTTCGTTGAGGTAGTACTCGCGCTGGCTTTTTTCCATCTGCGACTTGACGCGGCCGCGGATGCGCTTTTCAAGCTGCTGCACATCGATTTCGCCGTCGACCAGGCCGACCAGCAGCTCCAGCCGCTCGCTGATTTCGGTGATCTCCAGCAGGCGCTGTTTGTCGGCCAGACGCACGCCGATATGCGCAGCGATGGTATCGGCCAGACGGCCCGGCTCGTCGATGCCGGCCAGGGTCTGCAACAACTCCGGCGGCAGCTTGCGATTGGTTTTGACGTATTGCTCGAACAGCGACATCAGCGAACGCGCTATGGCTTCCACTTCGCGCGGCTCGCGCGCGTCGCTGGCTTCGACCTCGATGCCCTGCCCCTGCAGTGCGCCGTCCAGCTCGACGACCTTGTCAACAGTCACCCGCGACAGGCCCTCGACCAGTACCTTGATGGTGCCGTCGGGCAGCTTGAGCAACTGCAGTACCTGCGCCAGCGTGCCGACGGTGTACAGATCGCTGGCGGTCGGGTCGTCGGTTTCGGCCGACTTCTGCGCGACCAGCAGGATGCGCTTGTCGGCCTCCATGGCTTTTTCCAGCGCGCGCATCGACTTGTCGCGACCCACGAACAACGGAATCACCATGTGCGGAAACACCACAACGTCGCGCAGCGGCAACACTGGCAGATCGAGAACTTCTGGTTTGGACTGGGCCATGGGGCGCTCCGCAGGACTCGGGGAAATAGGGCGTAAAAAAACCGATGGCCCCGTTATGGGGCCATCGGCGAGGTCTTGCAAGTAGCGTTCGGAAACCCTTTATCTGTGAGCGAGGCAAAGGCCTGGCGACGCGGCTGCAATCACTCAGTCGCCGGACGCTGCCTTGGCCGGAGCCGGTTGCGCCTGGTAGATCAGATACGGCTCAGACTTATGCTCGATAACCGACTCGTCTACCACCACCTTGCTGACATTTTCCTGCGAGGGCAGCTCGTACATCGTGTCCAGCAGCACCGATTCGACGATGGTGCGCAGACCGCGCGCGCCGGTCTTGCGCTTGAGCGCCTTCTTAGCGATCGCAGACAGGGCGTCGGGGCGGAATTCCAGCTCCACGCCTTCCATATCGAACAGCTTCTTGAACTGCTTGGTGATAGCGTTCTTGGGCTCGGTCAGGATCTTGATCAGCGCCGGCTCGTCCAGTTCTTCGAGCGTAGCGACCACCGGCAGGCGGCCGACGAACTCGGGGATCAAACCAAACTTGATCAAATCTTCCGGCTCGACTTCGGCCAGGATCTTGCCGACTTCCTGCTTGCGCTCGCTGCTCTTGACCTTGGCACCGAAGCCAATGCCGCCAGCATCGTTGGAACGCTGCTGAATCACCTTGTCCAAACCGGCAAACGCGCCGCCGCAGATGAACAGGATGTTCTTGGTATCGACCTGCAGAAATTCCTGCTGCGGATGCTTGCGCCCGCCTTGCGGCGGCACCGAGGCAACCGTGCCTTCGATCAGCTTCAGCAACGCCTGCTGCACGCCTTCACCGGACACGTCGCGAGTGATCGACGGGTTCTCGCTCTTGCGCGAAATTTTGTCTATTTCATCAATATAGACGATGCCTTGCTGTGCCTTTTCGACGTCGTAATCGCACTTCTGCAGCAGCTTCTGAATGATATTTTCTACATCCTCACCGACATAGCCGGCTTCGGTCAGCGTGGTCGCATCGGCAATCGTGAACGGTACATTGAGCAGGCGCGCCAGCGTCTCGGCCAGCAGCGTCTTGCCCGAGCCGGTCGGACCGACCAGCAGAATGTTGGATTTCGCCAGCTCGACTTCGTCGTTCTTGCTGCGGCTCTCAATACGCTTGTAGTGGTTGTACACCGCCACTGCGAGCGTGCGCTTGGCGCGCAGCTGACCGATCACGTATTGATCCAGCACCTCAAGGATCTCGCGCGGCTTGGGAAGGCTGGAACGTGCCGACTGCGCCTTCTCTTCAAGTTCCTCGCGAATAATGTCGTTGCACAACTCAACGCACTCATCGCAGATGAATACGCTGGGACCGGCAATCAGCTTACGGACTTCATGCTGACTCTTACCGCAGAACGAGCAGTAGAGAATCTTGTTGCTGTCGCCGGAACGACCTTGGCGGTCTTCGCTCATGCTTCTGTTACCCAGTTACTCCACCCGATGCACGGGGGTTCGATTTCGAGAATAGCACAGGGTCGGGACGACATCCGTCAAGCCCGACCCTGCCGGTTTTTCCTGCAATTTCAGGCATCTGGCGATCAGGACGGCTGAATCGACTCTTCCGGACGACGCTCAAGCACCTGATCCACCAGGCCGTAGGCCTGAGCATCGACGGCGCTCTTGAAGTTGTCGCGCTCGGTATCGCGCCCGATGGTTTCCAGCGACTGGCCGGTGTGCTTGGCGAGGATCTCGTTCAAGCGCGAACGCAAGGTCAGGATCTCGCGGGCGTGAATGTCGATATCGGTCGCCTGGCCCTGGAAGCCGCCCAGCGGCTGATGGATCATTACGCGCGAGTTCGGCAGCGCATAGCGCTTGCCGGCAGCGCCCGATGCCAGCAACAGCGCGCCCATCGACGCAGCCTGACCGACGCAAATGGTGCTCACGTCCGGCTTGATGTACTGCATGGTGTCGTAGATCGCCATACCTGCAGTGACCACGCCACCAGGCGAATTGATGTAGATGCTGATGTCCTTTTCCGGGTTATCCGCTTCCAGGAACAGCAGCTGGGCCACGATCACGTTGGCCATGTGGTCGTCGATCGGACCGACCAGGAAGATCAGACGCTCCTTCAGCAGGCGCGAGTAGATGTCGTAAGCACGCTCACCGCGGCTGGTCTGTTCGACCACCATCGGGACGAGGTTCAAGGCTCTGGTTACATTGTCCACGCGAGGGGAATCTCCTGTTCTTTAGTTGAATCCCCGCACATGGATGTGCGGGCTCTTGCGAGGGATTCGCATTACTGAATCCCCGCGCATGATGTGCGGGCTCTTGCTAAGGACTCGCATTACTGACGGATCGCATCCTGGAACGCCATCGGCTGCTCGGTGTGCTGGGCGCGCTCGGCAATCCAATCGATCACCTGCTCTTCCATCACACGGCTCTGCAGTCCACCCATCAACCGGGGGTCGTTGCGGTACATCTCAATGACCTGTTCCGGCTCTTCGTAGGTCGAGGCGATCAGACGCAGCGTTTCGCTGACGCGCTTGGATTCCAGACGCAGCTCGTTACGGCCTGCAACTTCGCCCACCAGCAGACCGACCAGCACACGCTTGACTGCCGCGTCCATGAAACCCAAGTGCGCATCGGCCGGAATCTCGCCCGGGTTGCGGCCGCTGCGGCGGACCTGCTCGACCTGCTGGGCCAGCATCGAACGCGCTTCGTTTTCGACCAGACGCGGCGGCATTTCGACATGCGCATAGGCGGCGATCAGCTGCTCGCCCACTTCGCGACGCAGACGATTCATCAACGCACCCTTGAGCTCGCGCTCCAGATTGGTACGGATGTCGGCGCGGAACTGCTCGGCATCGCCACTCTTCACACCGAAGCTCTTGATGAACTCCTTGTCCACCTCCGGCAACACCGGCTCGGACACTTCGACCGCCTTGACGTGCACCTGAACGGTCTTGCCAGCCAGCTGCGGCACGCGCCATTCGGCCGGGAAGTCGATGGTCAGGGCCTCTTCCTCGCCCCTGGCCAGACCTTCCAGGCCCTTTTCGATCTGATCGAACATCGCGCCCGAGCCCAGCACGCTGCTGCCGGTCTCCACGCCTTCGACGGGCAGACGCTCGTCGCCAGCCTGCGACCAGGTCTCCAGCGCCACCAGATCACCGACCTGTGCGCCACGCTCGACCGGGGTCCAGGTACGGCGCTGCAGACGCAGGTTTTCGATCATCTGGTCGATGTCGGCGTCGGTCACCTCGGCGGTATGACGCACCACAGACAGTGTGGTCACATCAATGTCGCCGAAGTCCGGTACCACTTCGAAGGTAGCGACGAAATCGAAATCGCTCTCGCCCTGGTCGATGCGCGGATTGCCCGCAAGACGCAGCGAATGCTCGCGCACTGCCGAGTCGAAGGTCTCGCGCAGCAGGCCTTCCATCGCCTCGGCACGCACCTGTTGACCGAAGCGCTGCTCGATGACCTTGGTTGGCACCTTGCCGAGGCGGAAGCCCTTGATGCGCGTGGTCCGCGCAAGTTCGCGCAGGCGGCCACCGACGTGCGTCTCCAGACGCTCCTGCGGCAAGGTGAAGGTCAGGCGGCGTTCCAGATTGCCGGTGGATTCGATCGATGCTTGCATGTTGACTCCTGCCACCGACTCACAAGCGTCGGCACGAGATGGAAGATGCGGGTTGACGGATGGCGAGAACGCCGCCTAGCCTTGTATTTTCGCCGATAATGGAGGCCGCTGCCAGCGGAATGCGCACAACGGCATCGTTCAACGCTGGACGACCGGTTTTGCGGGACATGGAGCAGCCGGACACTCACGGCCGCACTGCATTGGTGCGAAAGGGGGGACTCGAACCCCCACGCCTTGCGGCGTCAGAACCTAAATCTGGTGCGTCTACCAATTCCGCCACTTTCGCGATGCTGCGCCTGCCCGCGCATTGTTGCAGGGATGTCTGCAAAGAAAAAGTGTTGTGATGGCGTGCGGCACGCCGACTTGGGGCTAAAAGTGGGCCGGCAGATCCTCAACGCTCATCACAGCGCCTCTGACGGCACACAATTATTGGGCGAGCGAAGTGAACCGTTAACCCTGTGAGCGCCACTCCCAACCAACCCTCGTACTTTCACTTCCACCTGGTAAGGGTAAGATTTGCGAAAATTCCGTTAAAATTAGATGACTGAGTTAGCAATCGCGATGAGAGACCAAGATCGCCAGATCGTGGCACTGTGCCGCGATTGCATCAAATAAATCGACCTCGATAGGCGGATCACGGCAGTCAGAACATCAACGGGCTGGCGGTGCTTGGCGCCAGCAATCCGGATCAACTCGTCTCGCAGCAGTGACGTGCACTGTCACCACCCGAGGCGGTCGACCTGCTCGATGCGGCGATCGACGTCCCCCGCCCTGAGTAGCGGTCAGGTTTATAGCTCGGGGGGAATGATATCGGTGTTGGCCAGATGTTGGGCATAAGCGGATGGCGTCATGCCGCCGATTGCGTTCTTGGGTCGGTCCTCGTTGTCTTCACGTCGCCAGCGCGCGATCTCGGTGCGCGCATGCAGCAACGTTGGGAACCAGTGCTCGTTGAGGCATGCGTCGCGTCGCCGGCCGTTGAAGGATTCGACGTAGGCGTTCTGGTTTGGCTTGCCGGGTTGGATCAGCCGCAACTGCACACCACGGGCATGCGCCCAGGCGACCATCGCCTTGCCGCACACCTCCTTGCCGTTGTCAGTGCGGATCACTTGCGGCCAACCACGTCTGATGGCCAGCCGGTCGAGTACGCGCGTCACCCCGTCGCCGGAAAATCACGCGCTCCACGTCGATGGCGAGCGCTTCGTGTGGTGCATCATCCACGATCACCAGGCACTTGATGACTCGGCCTTCGGCAGTGGGGTCGAACACGACGTCCATTGACCACACCTGGTTGGCATGCGCTGGCCGCAGCAGCGGCTGACGCTCGCCCACGGGTACCTTTTTGCGTTTGCGGCAGCGGACCTGCAGCTGCTGCTTGCGGTACAACCGCTCCACACGCGTGTAGTGCACGATGCGCCCTTCCTGTCGCAGTTTGAGATAGATCATCCCCACGCCGTAGCGGCGATGGCGATGTGCCAACGCCAGGATGCGCTCGCGCAGCTCGACGTTGCGGTCTTCGCGCGGGCAATAGCGCAGCGCACTGGCGCTCATGCCGATCGCTGCCAAGGCGCGACGCTCGCTGGCGCCATGCCCGCTCCACTCGCGCACCAGCGCACGACGCGCCGGTGCGCTCACCACGTTTTTCGCAGCGC
The DNA here is from genome assembly GCF_002940065.1 of Xanthomonas populi. Lineage (GTDB taxonomy): Bacteria > Pseudomonadota > Gammaproteobacteria > Xanthomonadales > Xanthomonadaceae > Xanthomonas > Xanthomonas populi. The sequence goes on along the minus strand of NZ_MDEJ01000065.1, from coordinate 719 downwards.
ATCCTTGATCAAGTCGTTCTCGAACAGCTGCTCGGCCAGCAACTTCTTCAGCCGCGCGTTCTCGGCCTTAAGGTCTTTGAGCCGCTTGGCATCGGGCACGCTCATCCCGCCGACTTTGCTGCGTCACAGGGAATAGGAGGCCTCGCTGCCGCCGTGCCGCCGGCATAGGTCATTGATCGCTAGCCCGCTTCGGCTTCGCGCAGGAAGGGCCGCCTCAAGTTCCAAATGCAACACCCTTTCGGCCAGTAGGGTATGCACCTGTCAAAACGCGATTGTCACCTAAACGAAGAAGCGCGCGCGATGCTCCAGATTGAGGCGCGGCGAGGTCAAAGCTTGCGCGCGATCTCCAGGCTGTTGGGGGAGAAGCCCGTCGACAGTGCGTCGGGCGTTGGCCAGGCAGGACAGCACGGCCTCTTGCGCACGCAGTGCGGGGAGGCGTTACCGGGCACGGCGTCAGCACAGCATCCGGCGGCGGCTGAACCCGGGGACGGAGCTGTTCCAGGTGGTGCGCGATCATCTGGTGCTGTGGCGCTGCTCGCCCCAGCAGATGGCTGCCAAGCTCTCGCGCATGCATCCGGATGATCCTACCCAACGCGCCAGCCACGAGACCATGTACGCGAGCATCGACGTCCATCCGCGTGGGGGCTTGAAGAAAGAATTGGTCCAGGCGCTGCCCCAGCACACACCATCGCGCGGATGACGGCGTACGACTGCTGCCA